>NZ_CP108423.1:5814800-6116260 GCF_035917235.1 Streptomyces sp. NBC_01294 | reverse complement strand
CTGGCTGGAGCCCGAGCTGTCGCGGGCCCGGCGTCGCGCGGACCTCGGGCGGATCGACGCCGGGCAGGCCCTGAACCGGCTGCTGCCGTGGGCGACCGGTGAGGCCGCCCGGCTGGACGAGCTGGCTCCGGAGCGCCTCGAAGTGCCCAGCGGATCCCGGATCCGGGTGGACTACTCCGCCGAGCAGCCGGTGCTCGCGGTGAAGCTCCAGGAGCTGTTCGGGCTGGCCGAGACACCGCGCGTGGCGGGCGTACCGGTGCTGGTGCACCTGCTGTCGCCCGCCGGCAGGCCCGCGGCCGTCACCGCCGACCTGGCCTCCTTCTGGCAGGGCGGCTACCGCGCCGTCCGCGCCGAGCTGCGCGGCCGCTACCCCAAACACCCCTGGCCGGAGGACCCGGCGACCGCCGAGCCCACCCGCCACACCAACGCCCGGCTCAGACGCTGATCCCTTCCCCCTGCCCTTGCCCTTCCTCCCGCACGCGGCGGCCGCGGGCCTCCAGCCACAGCGCCAGCCCCAGCAGCGCGAGCCCGCCGGTCCCCAGGCCGATCGGCGCGTAGGTGTGCAGCGCGAGGACCTTCATGCGGTTCGACTTGACCAGCTCGACCGTGTAGTCGGAGTAGTCCTCGCGCATCGTCACGTGCCCGGCGAAGGCGGTCAGCTTGCCGTCGGGGCCGCCCGCCGCGATGCCGCCGCGCATCTCCTGCTGGATGTCCTGCTCGGCGTTGACCGGCGCCCCCGTCACCGGGTCGACCCAGAACCTCACCTTGGCGGTGTACCAGAGGGTGGTGCCGGTGGCCGCCTCGATCGTCGCCGGGTCGATGCCCTCGATCGGCATCTTCTTCGGCATCGCGACCTTGGTCCACGGGATGGTCTGCTCAAAGTAGTAGACGTCCATGCCCTTGAACGTGCGCGGCCCGACGTAGTGGATCGGCGAGGAGGTGCGGGTCTGCGCGTCGAAGTACAGGTAGTCGCGCGGCTCGGTGAAGAACGGCCACTTGAACTCGATGCCCTCGCGCTTGACCGGGTCCCCGTCGACCATCTCCCCGGTGGCGTGCACCGGGTCCTGGGTGTGCGCGTCGAAGATGTAGCGCTCGGGGATCTGGGAGACCATCTTGCCGTCGGGGCCGATGATGTAGGACAGCGTGTCCCAGACCACGACGTCCTTGCCGGCGCTCGACTCGATCTCCTTCGACGCCTCCACGTTGCCCTTGAGGGTCTGGACGATCGTGACCTTGTCGACCTTCTTCGGCTGCATGCCGCCGGTGTAGTCGAGGAGGGTCGCGTCCTTCGCCTCCAGGACCATCTCCTGGTACTGGCTCGGCGGGATCTTGGCGAGACGGGGGTACGCGTACCAGCGCAGCAGCGGTGCGAGGGCCGCGCAGAACACGGCGAGGGCAAGCAGGACGAGGCTCGCTCTGCGTCGCATGGCCGGGCCTCCTCTACTTTCCGGGCGCGGGGGGCGCGGTGGTGAGCAGGGGCTTGGGTGAGGTCTCGCCTTCGGGCACCCCGAACGCCGTGATGGCGAACACGAGGGCCAGCGCGGCCGCGAGGCCGATGGCGGCGGCGACGAATGCGCGCATGCCGGGGCTCCGAAATCTGATGAGGCGTCAGAGATGGGGCACCGTAGCAACGCGGGGGCGAGATGAGAACCGTTCGAGCCGCAGATCACCGCTGGGCCGCCTGGGGGGACCTCGGCGTCCGCCGGCACACCCACCGTCGCGTTGCGCACGGCGGGACGCCCACCCCATGGAACACTGATCAGCAACAGACTGTAATCAAATGATTACACATGGCGATCGGAGAAGTGATGCACAGACGTCAGCTCAAGGCCGTGGCCCTGGCTGTGCCGTTCGTGGCCGCGCTCAGTCTCGGCAGCACCGCGGGCGCGACCTCCCTGGCGGCCATTCCGTGCGACGTCACCGCCCTCAACAACGCGATCATCGCCGCGAACAACAACACCGGACCGCACACCATCCGGCTCGCACCCAAATGCGTCTACAACGTCCTCACTCCCGCGTCGACCGGCGGTCTCGGCCCCAACGCCCTGCCCCTGATCACGGGCACCGTCACGCTGCTGGGGAACAAGACCACCATCCGACGGGATCCCGACGCGACCGAGGGCTTCCGCATCGCTCAGATCGACGGCCCCGGCGGGCGCCTGACCGTCGAGGGTGTCACCGCGACCGGCGGCGGCTATCTCGACTACGCCGGCACCTACCTGCCCACGGACGGAGGGACGCTCATCCTCAAGCACAGCACCGTGACCAACAGCACGGCGAACCAGGGGGGCGCCATCTTCGTGAACCAGAGCAGCACCCTTGAGATGTACAACAGCGTCGTGCGGGACAGTGCTGCCCAGCGGGGTGGTGCCATCTACAACGGGCCGGGAAGCACCACCCTGCTGCAGAAGACCAAACTGGTGCGAAACCAGGCCACGGAGCTGGGGGGCGGCCTCTTCACCGCCGGGGTCTCCACGACCATCAAGAACTCGCACATCGACGACAACCGCGCCTTCCAGCAGGGCGGCGGAATCTACAACGACCGCGCTCCGCTGAACATCTCCTCGACGACCATCGCGGACAACCGCGCGGGCCAAACGGGTGGCGGCATCGCCAATGACGGCACCACCACGCTGACGGACACAAAGGTGCGGCGCAACATCGCGCTCAACGGCGGCGGCGTCTGGCAAGGACCCTCTGGCGGCTCCCTGACCCTCGTCAGGAGCCGGATCGTCGAGAACACGCCCAACAACTGCCGGCCCGTCGGGTCGATTCCCGGCTGCACGAACTGACCCCAGCCTCGATCCGCGAGCCGGCTTGATCCACAAGACACGGCTTAGGTGTGCTGCCCGGGGGTCGGCCGGGGCACCGCCGGGGTGGAGGACGGCGACGCGGCAGGCTTCGGCGTGCGTGACGAGCCAGGCGTCGGGGTCGGCGTGGGTGTGAGCGTGGGCGTCGGGGTCGGCGAGGGCTTCGGGTCCGGCGTCGGGGTCGACGTAGGGGTCGGGGTCGGGGTCGGGGTCGGCGTAGGCGTCGGGGTCGGCGTAGGCGTAGGCGTAGGCGTCGGGGTGGGCTTCGGGTCCGGCGTAGGCGTAGGCGTCGGGGTGGGCTTCGGGTCCGGCGTCGGCGTGGGCGTCGGGGTCGGGTCCGGCGTAGGCGTAGGCGTCGGGGTGGGCTTCGGGTCCGGCGTAGGCGTAGGCGTCGGAGTCGGCTCCGGCGTCGGGGTTGGCTTCGGAGTCGGCTCCGGCGTCGGGGTTGGCTTCGGGGTGGAACTCGGGGGCTGCGGCGTGGGTGTGCCCGGTCCCGTACCGGGCCGGTCCGGGATCTCGTGCGTCCCCTTCAGGTAGTACGTGAACCAGGACCGCACCGTGCGCAGGTACTCGGCCGATCGGTTGTAGGAGAGCACGGCCCGGTCCAGGTCCGCGTCCACCCGCAGGTCGCGGCTGCCCGCGCACAGGTAACGCCCGGCCGCGAGGGCCGCGTCGTACACGTTGTTGGGGTTGCGCCGCCCGTCGCCGTCCGCGTCCTGGCCCCACGCCGCCCACGTGGAGGGGATGAACTGCATCGGCCCGACCGCCCGGTCGTAGCTGGTGTCGCCGTCGTAGGCGCCGCCGTCCGTGTCCGAGATGTTCGCGAAGCCGTTGCCGTCGAGGACGGGCCCCAGGATCGGCCGCAGGGTGGTCCCGGCCGCGTCGACCCGGCCGCCGCGCGCCTGCCCGGACTCCACCTTGCCGATCGCCGCGAGGAGTTGCCAGCGCAGGCCGCAGCCGGGGTCGCTCTGCCCCACCGTCCGCTCCGCGCGCAGGTACGCCGCGAGCACGGTCGCCGGTATCCCCTGCGCGCCTTCCACCGGTGCGGTCCCGGCCGCGGCCGGCGCCACGTCCGGCGTCGCCGGGGCCTGTGGCGGCGTCGGCTGCGCCTCGTCCGGCAGCACGGCCGGCGGCTGCGGGCTCACGAGCGGCGGGAGTTCGGTGAAGTAGGCGGAGTCCCCGCCGGGCGCGTCCGCCGGGACGGGCTGCGGACCGGCCTCGCCGGCCGTGGCCGCCCGGTCGGTGTGCCCACCCGCCGGACCCTGCGAGGCGGTCACCGCGGCGACCACCAGTGCGGAGATCACGGCGGCCGTCGCTCCCCTGCGCAGCCTGCGTCCGATTATTCGAGCCGACATGAGCCGGACCCCTCCCCCTCGACGTCCGCGTGACCCTATGTCAACTCCCTGCAAGGGGCACGGACGATGGGCCGGAATTCACCACATCGCCACGTCCGCGCGCAGGTCACGCATACTGTCGGGACCCTTCGGGCGCATTGGCCCGAAGTAAGGAACATCCACGGGAACGTCCACGGAAACCAGGAGAGGTGCCATGCCGTTCACTCTCAGCCATGCGGCTGCCGTACTTCCGGCCGTCCGCCGGACGGGGCGCGCACGGGGCCCCCTGGTCGCCTCCGCACTGGTCCTCGGCTCGTTCGCGCCGGACACCTTCTACTTCACTGACGCGATCGTCGAGGGCGTCATGGCGTACGGGAGCTTCACGCACTCCCTGGCGGGGGTGTTCACGCTGGACGCCGTGCTCACCGCCGTCCTCGTGGGGTGCTGGCTGCTGCTGCGCGAGCCGCTGATCGCGCTCCTGCCGCGCGGCCGGCAGGGCAGGGTCCACGCCTTCGTACGGGGCGAGGAGTGGCGCGGGCGTCGCCGACTGCCCGCGCTCGCCGCCTGGTTCTACGTATCGGCGGTCGCCGGTTCCCTCACCCACGTGGTGTGGGACAGCTTCACGCACATCGACCGCTGGGGAACGAACGCGCTGCCGGAGCTCGGCGAGCCGCTCGCCTTCGGCCTGCCCCTCTACTCGTACCTCCAGTACGGCAGTTCGGCGGTCGCGGCCTGCGCGCTGCTCTGGTTCACGGCGACCGCGCTGCGCCGCCTTCCCGACTCCGCGGCCCCCGCCTCGGTGCCGGTGCTCGGCCGCGCGGAGGTCTGGGGCGCGATCGCCCTCGTCGCGGTGTGCGTGGCGGCCGGGGTCACGATGCGCGTGATCCGCTTCTACACCTTCTTCGACCGGATCCGTACGCCGTTCGACATCATCCCGACGGTCTGCTTCGGCGCGGGCGCCGGCCTCGCCGTGGCCCTGCTTCTGTACGGGGTCCTCGTACGCCTGCTCCACCGCCGCGACCGCGACCGTGACCGCACGGACGAGGAAACGCGAACGCCCGTCCCCACCGCCTGACTTACGGCGGGGACGGGCGTGCGCGTACGCGGGTCAGTGCGCGGCGGACTCCCAGTCCGGGCCGACGCCCACGGACACGTCCAGCGCGGCCCGGAGCTCGACGGCGGCGCCCATCTCGCGGCGCACCAGCTCCTCGACCCGCTCGCGCTCGCCCGGGGCGATCTCCAGCACGATTTCGTCGTGGACCTGGAGCAGCATCCGCGACCGCAGGCCGGCCTCGGCGATCGCCTTGTCCACGCGCAGCATCGCGACCTTGACGATGTCGGCGGCGGTGCCCTGGATCGGGGCGTTGAGCGCCATCCGCTCGGCGGCCTCGCGGCGCTGGCGGTTGTCGCTGTTGAGGTCGGGCAGGTACCGGCGGCGGCCGAAGACCGTCGCCGTGTATCCGGTGGCCCGGGCCTCGTCCACGACGCGCTGCAGGTACTCGCGGACCCCGCCGAACCGCTCGAAGAACGTCTCCATCAGGCCGCGCGCCTCGGCGGGCTCGATGTTCAGCTGCTGGGCGAGGCCGAAGGCGGAGAGCCCGTACGCGAGGCCGTACGACATGGCCTTGATCTTGCGGCGCATCTCGGCGTCGACCGCGGACCGCTCCACCCCGAACACCTGGGAGGCGACGGTGGTGTGCAGGTCCTCGCCGGTCGCGAACGCCTCGATCAGACCCTCGTCCTCGGAGAGGTGGGCCATGACGCGCAGCTCGATCTGGCTGTAGTCGGCCGTCATGAGGGACTCGAAGCCCTCGCCGACGACGAAGCCGCGGCGGATGGCGCGCCCCTCGTCGGTGCGCACCGGCACGTTCTGCAGGTTGGGGTCGGTGGAGGACAGCCGGCCGGTCGCGGCGACGGTCTGGCTGAAGCTGGTGTGCACCCGGCCGTCGGCGGCGATGGTCTTGACCAGACCCTCGACGGTGACGCGCAGCTTGGCCTGCTCACGGTGGCGGAGCATGATCACCGGCAGTTCGTGGTCCGTCTGCGTGGCCAGCCAGGCCAGCGCGTCCGCGTCCGTGGTGTAGCCGGTCTTGGTCTTCTTCGTCTTCGGCAGGTCCAGCTCGCCGAAGAAGACCTCCTGCAGCTGCTTGGGCGAACCGAGGTTGAACTCGTGGCCGACCGCCGCGTGCGCCTCCTTCACCGCCTGCTGCACGGCGCCGGCGAACTGCTGCTCCATGGCCTCCAGGTGGTCGCGGTCGGCGGCGATGCCCGACCGCTCCATCCGGGCGAGGAGCTCGGACGTCGGCAGCTCCATGTCGTGCAGCAGCTCCGCGGCACCGACCTCGGCGAGCTTGTCGGTGAAGGCGTCGCCCAGGTCCAGCACCGCGCGGGCCTGCCCCATCAGCGCCTCGGCCTCGGCCGTGTCGTCGGCGCCGAAGGCCAGCTGGCCGTCGGCGGCGGCGGGCGCCAGCTCCCGGTGCAGGTACTCCATGGACAGGGCGTCCAGGTCGAAGGACCGGCGGCCCGGCTTGACCAGGTAGGCGGCGAGCGCGGTGTCCATGGCGACACCCGCGAGGCTCCAGCCGTGCTCGGGGAAGACCCGCATCAGGCCCTTGGCGTTGTGCACCACCTTGGGCTTGGCCGGGTCGGCGGCCCAGGCCGCGAAGGCCCGCTCGTCGGCCTCGTCCAGCTCGGCGGGCGTGAACCATGCGGCGGCGCCAGCGGCCGCAGCGAGCCCGATCTCGCTGATGCTGCCCTGGCCCAGGGCCCAGCTGTCGACGGTCGCGATGCCCAGCGGCCCGCCCGCGTGGCTCTCCAGCCACGGCGCCAGCTCGCCCGTGCCCAGCACGGACCCGTCCAGCTCGACACTGGCCGCGGGAGCCGGGGCGGGCTCCTCGGCGGCGCCCGGGTCCACGGCGAGCAGCCGCTCGCGCAGCGAGGCGTTGCGGATCTCCAGCACGTCGAGCACACCGAGCATGGCGGTCCGGTCGTACGCGACGCGGGCCAGGTCGGCGGGGGCCTTGGGCAGTTCCACGTCCTTGACCATCTCGGTCAGGACCCGGTTGAGCTTGACGGCCTCCAGGTGGTCCCGGAAGTTCTGCCCGGCCTTGCCCTTGACCTCCTCGGCACGCTCCACGAGCTCCGCGAACGACCCGAACTGGGTGATCCACTTGGCTGCGGTCTTCTCGCCGACGCCCGGGATGCCCGGCAGATTGTCGGACGGGTCGCCGCGCAGCGCCGCGAAGTCCGGGTACTGCTGCGGGGTGAGCCCGTACTTCTCCTCGACCTTCTCCGGCGTGAACCGGGTGAGCTCGGAGACGCCCTTCGTCGGATACAGCACGGTGGTGTGCTCGGACACCAGCTGGAAGGAGTCCCGGTCGCCGGTGACGATCAGCACGTCGAAGCCGGCGGCCTCCGCCTGCGTCGCCAGCGTCGCGATCACGTCGTCGGCCTCGAAGCCGTCGACGGCGAACCGCGGCACGTGCATCGTGTCGAGCAGCTCGCCGATCAGCTCCACCTGCCCCTTGAACTCGTCGGGGGTCTTGGAGCGGTTCGCCTTGTACTCGGGGAACTCGGTCGACCGCCACGTCTTGCGGGACACGTCGAACGCCACCGCGAAGTGCGTGGGCGCCTCGTCGCGCAGCGTGTTCGCCAGCATCGACGCGAAGCCGTAGATGGCGTTGGTCGGCTGGCCCGTCGCGGTCGTGAAGTTCTCCGCGGGCAGCGCGAAGAACGCCCGGTACGCCAGGGAGTGCCCGTCCATGAGCATCAGGCGGGGGCGGTCCGCTGCGGTCGTCTGGTCGGTCTTCTTCGATGCTGAATCTGCCACGCCCCGATCCTAGGCGCCCCCACCGACAATTCCGGCCCGTCGCCTCCCCCGGCGCATCCACCCCATCGGACGCCCCCGGCGCACCCGCCCAGGGCCGGTGAGCCCCGGACCGCTCTCCCCTCGTTCCGTGGTCCGTGCAAGGATCGAAGGACGCGGCCACACGTGCTGCATACGTACGCACGCTCGAAGGGGAGCGCGATGGCGACCAAGCCGCCCACAGGCGATCCGATACAGGACGCACCGCAGGTCACACCGCCCAAGCACGCGGCCGCCGGCCTGCCGGCGATCGGGCACACCCTGCGGATCGCCCAGCAGCAGATGGGCGTGGCCCGCACCGCCCGCACGCTCCTCAAGGTCAACCAGAAGGACGGCTTCGACTGCCCCGGCTGCGCCTGGCCCGAGGGCGACAAGCGGCACACCGCCGAATTCTGCGAGAACGGCGCCAAGGCCGTCGCCGAGGAGGCCACGCTGCGCCGGGTCACCCCGGAGTTCTTCGCCGCGCACCCCCTCGCCGACCTGGCCACGCGCTCCGGGTACTGGCTGGGCCAGCAGGGCCGCATCACCCAGCCCGTGTATCTGGCGGAAGGCGCCGACCGGTACGAGGCGGTCAGCTGGGAGCGGGCCTTCTCGATCATCGCCGAGGAGCTGACCGCCCTCGCCTCCCCCGACGAGGCCCTCTTCTACACCTCGGGCCGTACCAGCAACGAGGCCGCGTTCCTCTTCCAGCTCTTCGCCCGCGAGTTCGGCACCAACAACCTGCCCGACTGCTCCAACATGTGCCACGAGTCCTCGGGCTCCGCGCTGAACGAGACCATCGGCATCGGCAAGGGCAGCGTCTCCCTCGAAGACCTCCACCAGGCCGACCTGATCATCGTCGCCGGGCAGAACCCGGGCACCAACCACCCGCGCATGCTCTCCGCCCTGGAACAGGCCAAGTCCGCCGGCGCGAAGATCATCTCGGTGAATCCGCTGCCCGAGGCCGGCATGGAGCGCTTCAAGAACCCGCAGACCCCCCTCGGCATGCTCAGGGGCACCGCCCTCAACGACCTGTTCCTGCAGATCCGCATCGGCGGCGACCAGGCCCTCTTCCGCCTCCTGAACAAGCTGGTCATCGAGGCGGGCGGCGCCACCGACGAGGCCTTCATCCGCGAGCACACCCACGGCTACGAGGAATTCGCGGCCACCGCCGAGGAAGCCGGCTGGGAGGAGACCCTCACCGCGACGGGCCTGACCCGGCCCGAGATCGAGCGCGCCCTCGCCCTGATCCTGGCCTCCGAGCGCACCATCGTCTGCTGGGCCATGGGCCTCACCCAGCACAAGCACGCCGTCGCCACCATCCGCGAGGTCGTCAACCTCCTCCTGCTGCGCGGCAACATCGGCCGCCCCGGCGCCGGCGTCTGCCCGGTCCGCGGCCACTCCAACGTGCAGGGCGACCGCACCATGGGGATCTTCGAACGCCCCGCGCCCGCCTTCCTCGACGCCCTCGACAAGGAATTCGGGATCACCTCGCCGCGCGGGCACGGCTACGACGTGGTCCGCTCCATCCAGGCGATGCGCGACGGCAAGGCCAAGGTCCTCTTCGCCATGGGCGGCAACTTCGTCGGCGCCACCCCCGACACCGAGGTCACCGAGGCCGCGATCCGCCGCACTGCCCTGACCGTGCACGTGTCCACCAAGCTGAACCGCTCCCACGCGGTCACCGGCCGGCGCGCCCTGATCCTGCCCACCCTCGGC
The DNA here is from genome assembly GCF_035917235.1 of Streptomyces sp. NBC_01294. Lineage (NCBI taxonomy): Bacteria > Bacillati > Actinomycetota > Actinomycetes > Kitasatosporales > Streptomycetaceae > Streptomyces > Streptomyces sp. NBC_01294. The sequence goes on along the minus strand of NZ_CP108423.1, from coordinate 6,106,553 downwards.
CGCACCGACAAGGACGTGCAGGCGGGCGGCAAGCAGTTCGTGACCGTCGAGGACTCCATGGGCATGGTCCACGCCTCCCGCGGCAACCTCGCCCCCGCGAGCCCCCACCTGCTCTCCGAGCCCGCGATCGTGGCCCGGCTGGCCCGCGCCGTCCTCGGCCCCGCCTCCACCACCCCGTGGGAGGACTTCGAGCGCGACTACGCCTCGATCCGCGACCGGATCGCCCGCGTGATCCCCGGTTTCGAGGACTTCAACACCAAGGTGGCCCGGCCCGGCGGCTTCCAGCTCCCGCACGCCCCGCGCGACGAGCGCCGCTTCCCCACGAAGACCGGCAAGGCCAACTTCACCGCCGCACCCGTGGAGTACCCCCGCGTGCCGCAGGGACGGCTGCTCCTGCAGACCCTGCGCAGCCACGACCAGTACAACACCACGATCTACGGCCTCGACGACCGCTACCGCGGCATCACCGGCGGCCGCCGCGTCGTCATGGTCAACCCCGCGGACGCCGCGGAGCTGGGCCTGGCCGACGGCTCGTACACGGACCTGGTCAGCGAGTGGAAGGACGGCGTGGAGCGGCGGGCGCCCGGCTTCCGCGTCGTGCACTACCCGACCGCCCGCGGCTGCGCGGCCGCGTACTACCCCGAGACCAACGTGCTGGTCCCGCTGGACTCCACCGCCGACACCAGCAACACCCCCGCGAGCAAGTCCGTCGTCGTGCGGTTCGAGCCCGCCTGATAGAACGACCTCAGCACAAGCAGGTTAACGAGCGTTGACGAACGGAGCCGGCCCATGGGTCAGCAGCACGCTGTGAAGTTTCCGCAGGACGTACTCGACGAGTACGCGGCCCTGGGCATCGACCTGCCCGCGCTGTTCTCGGCGGGCGACCTCGGCGAGCGGATGGACATCCGCATACTGGAAGCCTCGGCCGAGCGGGTCGTGGCCACCATGCCGGTCATGGGCAACACCCAGCCCTACGGACTGCTCCACGGCGGCGCCTCCGCCGTACTGGCCGAGACCCTCGGCTCCATCGGCGCGATGATGCACGGCGGCATCACCAAGATCGCCGTCGGCGTCGACCTGAACTGCACCCACCACCGGGGCGTGCGCTCCGGCACGGTGACCGGCGTCGCCACCCCCGTGCACCGCGGCCGCTCCACCACCACCTACGAGATCGTGGTCAGCGACGAGCAGGACCGGCGCGTGTGCACCGCCCGCCTGACCTGCCTGCTGCGCGACGTCGACCAGGTGGCCGGCGCCCCCGCCGGGGCCTCCGAGGCCCCTGAGGGCCCCGCGGGAGCCTGACGCGGGCCGCGACGCCCCCCACCCGACAGGCCCGGATCCCGCCCCCAGGGCGGCGGATCCGGGCCTGCGCCCGTTCTCGGACCGGTCCGTACCCGGCAACCGCCCGGAATCCGCCAGTCCGCACGCTTCCCCGCGCCATCTGTTGTGTCACCGATGGTGACCGCCTACCGTCCCCCCATGGGGACCATGCCTCGCACGGCCCGGTACGCCGCCCACATCCTCCTCGCGGCGCTCGCCCTGACCGGATGCTCGTCCTCCGCGCCACCCTCCGCGGCGGACTCCGGGACCCCTTCCGCCACCCCCTCGTCGCCCGCGCAGATCTGCACGGCCCTCGTGTCCTACTGGGCGAAGGAGACCCTCAAGGGCTCCCGGTGGGCCGGTCTCGACTGGGAGCAGAAGGGTCTGTCGAACGGCCAGTACGCGATCCACGAGGACGCCGTCGCCGCGGGACGCGCCGAGGAGCGAACTGGCGGGCGGGACAAGGCACTTGAGCTGATCGACCGGTTCACGGCCCGGCGCTGCGCCGAAGAGGCCGGTGCGACCGGGAACGCAGAGATCCAGCCACCCCCGACGTGACCCGGGTCACCGCATTCCCGTGCGCACTGTCCGCCTTCCGGGCAGACCCGCCCGTCCGGCCGAAGCGCAGGTCGGAGGCCATGTCGGCCCCACCACAAGATCCATCTGGCGAGAACACACCGCCCCGAACATTACTTAAAGTAATGGCGATGTCGTATGGAATCCGCCTTTTCCCTCGAGAAGGGCAACCCGGAGGATTCCTTCGGATACACAGGGCCACATTCGGCTCAATTTGATCTAAGACAGGTGCATGGAGGCTTCAAGCCCCTTAGGCGAACAGGTAATTCTCAGGATGCGGACACTATTCGCCGTCACAAATGTCCGGCTTGTCCACACTCCCGCCACACATTCTTGGCCTTGGCATAACAAGAGCGTCACATCATCCATTTGCCGCTCCCCGTGCTCGCCACCTCGGGCCTAGAGTCACGGCCAGTCACCGCGCCTCAGAGCGCAATCAGCACGGCCGTGGACCTCCCAGTGCGGCCCGGCGACTTAACGGCACCTCGACAGAGGGAGCCGCGCCAGGGAAAGGAAGAATCGTGCGACACCGTTCTTTGCTCGTCCTCACCACCGTGATCACCACGGGAGCACTGACCCTCACCGCTTGCGGATCGCGCGACGGAGGCACCAAGGACAACGGCGGCGGCAAGAAGACCGTCGTCGTCATCGGCGTCGACGCCCCGCTCACCGGTTCGCTCTCCGCGCTCGGTCAGGGCATCAAGAACTCCGTCGACCTCGCGGCCAAGACGGCCAACAAGAACAACGAGGTCCCGGGCATAGAGTTCAAGGTCGAGGCCCTCGACGACCAGGCGGTCCCCGCCTCCGGTCAGGCCAACGCCACCAAGCTCGTCGGCAACAAGGACGTCATCGGCGTCGTCGGCCCGCTGAACTCCGGCGTCGCCCAGCAGATGCAGGGCGTCTTCGCCTCCGCCAAGCTGGCGCAGGTCTCGCCCGCCAACACCAACCCCTCGCTCAGCCAGGGCGACAACTGGGGCAAGGGCGAGTTCAAGCGGCCCTTCGACACCTACTTCCGCACCGCCGCCACCGACGTGGTCCAGGGCAAGTTCGCCGCCCAGTACCTCTTCAGGGACGCCGGCAAGAAGAAGGTCTTCATCGTCGACGACAAGCAGACCTACGGCGCCGGCCTCGCCGCGATCTTCGCCGACGAGTTCAAGAAGCTCGGCGGCGAGGTCGCCGGCACCGACCACGTCACCGTGAAGGAGACCGACTTCTCCTCCACCGCCGACAAGGTCAAGTCCTCCGGCGCCGACTCCGTCTACTTCGGCGGCCAGTACCCCGAGGGCGGCCTGCTCGCCGACCAGATCAAGAAGACCGGCGCCACCATCCCCCTCATGGGCGGCGACGGCATCCAGGACCCCGCCTTCATCAGCGCCTCCGGTGAGGCCAACGAGGGCGACCTGGCCACCTCCATCGGCTACCCGGTCGAGAAGCTCGACACCGCCAAGAAGTTCATCGAGGACTACAAGGCCGAGGGCTACAAGGACCCGTACGCCGCCTACGGTGGCTACTCCTACGACGCCGGCTGGGCCGTCATCCAGGCCGTCAAGGCCGTCGCCGCCGCCAACGGCGGCAAGCTCCCCGACAACGGCCGCGCCGCGGTCGTCGAGGCGCTCGCCAAGGTCTCCTTCGATGGCGTGACCGGCAAGGTCGCCTTCGACCAGTACGGCGACACCACCAACAAGCAGCTCACGGTCTACAAGGTCGAGGGCGGCAAGTGGATCGACGTCAAGAGCGACACCTTCAACCAGTAAGCCCGTAGCACCCAGCACCACCCGTAACACCTGAACCAACGCCGCGCGAGGGCGCAAACAGCGCCCTCGCGCGGAGTCTTATCCGACACGCTCATCGGAGGCCCTGCGGTGCACGAACTGCCGCAACAGCTGGCCAACGGCCTGGCCCTCGGTGCTCTCTATGGCCTCATCGCCATCGGGTACACCATGGTCTACGGCATCGTCCAGCTCATCAACTTCGCCCACGGCGAGATCTTCATGATCGGCGGCTTCGGCGCGCTCACCGCCTACGCCATCCTCCCGACCGGCACCTCCCTGCTGATCGCGATACCCGTCATGATCGTCGGAGGTGCAATAACCTCCGTCGCCGTGGCCTGCGCAGCCGAACGCTTCGCCTACCGCCCCCTGCGCAGCGCCCCCCGGCTCGCACCCCTCATCACCGCAATCGGCCTCTCGATCGCGCTCCAGCAGCTCGTCTGGCAGTTCTACCCGGACGCCAAGAAGGCCGTCAGCTTCCCCGAGTTCACGGGCCCGGCCTTCAAGATCAGCGACACCCTGGCGATCCAGCGCGCGGACCTCTTCGTCCTCATCCTCGCCCCGCTCTGCATGCTCGCCCTCGGCGTCTTCGTCCAGAAGAGCCGCAGCGGCCGCGCCATGCAGGCCACCGCGCAGGACCCCGACACCGCAAAGCTGATGGGCATCAACACCGACCGCATCATCGTCATGGCCTTCGCCATCGGTGCCGCGTTCGCCGCCGTCGCAGCCGTCGCCTACGGCGTCGACAAGGGCCAGATCAACTTCGAGATGGGCTTCATCCTCGGCCTCAAGGCCTTCACCGCAGCCGTCCTCGGCGGCATCGGCAACATCTACGGAGCCATGGTCGGCGGCGTCGTCCTCGGACTCGCCGAAGCCCTCTCGATCGCCTACATCGAAGAGATCCCCGGCATGTCGCAGCTCGGCGGTGGAGCCTGGTCCAACGTCTGGGCGTTCGTCCTCCTCATCGTCGTCCTCCTCGTGCGGCCCCAAGGCCTGCTCGGCCAGCGCGTCACGGATCGGGCGTGAGAACCATGACCACCAACACCACCCCGCAGACCGACACGGTGAAGCAGGGCCCCGCCCCCACCACGCTCCTCTACGCGGTCATCGCCGGCAGCCTCCTGGCCATCGTCAGCGCCTACCTCGCGTGGACCTGGACCGCCGACTTCCCCGGCGACCTGACCTACTACGGCAGCCCCGCCGGCCTCCAGATGATCACCCTCGTCGGAGCCGCCCTCACCGCCGCCCACGCGCTCTCCGCGCTCGGCGTCAAGGGCTTCCGCTGGCTCACCCCCGCCGGCTCCCGCAAGGCCATCTGGTTCCTGGCCCTCGGCAACCTCGCCGCCACCTGGTTCACGGTCCTCGCGATCTGCGTCGTCCTCGGCGGAGTCGTCAACCTCGAACCCGGCGCCTACGTCGCCCTCGTCGGCTCGCTCATCCCGGCACTCGCCGCGTACAAGCTCCCCGACGACACCCGCAAGGCCGCGGCCCCCGCCAAGGAGCTCCCCTCCTGGGCCGAAATCCTCATCATCACCGCCGTCTTCGCCCTCGGCCTCTTCGTCATCACCTTCGGCATCGACACCGATGACAAGGAACCGCAGCTCTTCGTCGCCTACCTGATCACCGTCGGCTTCGCAGCCCTCGCCCTGACCAAGTCCGGCCTCAAGGACCGCCTCGGCCTCATCACCGCGAAGAACCGCCAGGTCACCCTCATCGGGACCGCGGCCGCGGCGATCGCCTTCCCCTTCATCCAGCAGAGCGGCGACACCTACACGCTCATCGCGGTCAACATCCTGATCTTCGCGACCGTCGCCCTCGGCCTCAACATCGTCGTCGGCCTCGCCGGCCTCCTCGACCTCGGTTACGTCGCCTTCCTCGGCGTCGGCGCCTACGCCGCCGCCCTGGTCTCCGGCAGCACCGCCTCCGCCTTCGGCATCCACCTCCCCTTCTGGGCAGCGGTCATCGTCGGCGCCGTCGTCTCGCTCGTCTTCGGCGTCGTCATCGGCGCGCCGACCCTCCGCCTGCGCGGCGACTACCTCGCCATCGTCACCCTCGGCTTCGGAGAAATCTTCCGCATCGCCATGGGCAACCTCGACGGCACCTCCGGCCCCGACATCACCAACGGCCCCAACGGCATCCCCAACATCCCCCACCTCGAAATCCTCGGGTGGAACTTCGGGGAATCCCACGTGGTCCTCGGTGTCACCCTCGGCGCCTACGCCAACTACTACTTCCTGATGCTGCTCGTCATGGCACTGGTCGTCGTGGTCTTCGCCCGTGCCGGCAACAGCCGCATCGGCCGCGCCTGGGTCGCCATCCGCGAGGACGAGACCGCCGCCGAAGCCATGGGCATCAACGGCTTCAAGGTCAAGCTCATCGCCTTCGCCCTCGGCGCCACCCTCGCCGGCCTCGCCGGCACCGTCCAGGCACACGTCAACACCACGGTCGTCCCCGAGAACTACGTCTTCGCCGGGCCCGTCCCGCCGAACTCCGCGTTCCTCCTCGCCGCCGTCATCCTCGGCGGCATGGGCACCATCCGCGGCCCCATCCTCGGCGCCGCACTCCTCTTCCTGATCCCGGCGAAGCTGGCCTTCCTCCAGGACTACCAGCTCCTCGCCTTCGGCATCGCCCTCATCCTGCTCATGCGCTTCCGCCCCGAAGGCCTCATCGCCAACAAGCGCGCGCAGCTCGAGTACCACGACGACACCGCTGACCAGGCCCCCGCGGACCTGGCCACCGCCAAGGCGGGGGCGTGAACATCATGACGACCACCACAGACACCACCACGAAGACCACGGTTCTCGAAGCCAAGGGCGTCACCATGCGCTTCGGCGGCCTCACCGCCGTCAAGGGCGTCGACCTCCAGGTCAACGCGGGCGAGATCGTCGGACTCATCGGCCCCAACGGCGCCGGCAAGACGACCTTCTTCAACTGCCTCACCGGGCTGTACGTCCCCACCGAGGGATCCGTCAGCTACAAGGGCACGGTCCTGCCGCCGAAGCCCCACAAGGTCACCGAGGCCGGCATCGCCCGCACCTTCCAGAACATCCGGCTCTTCCACAACATGACCGTGCTGGAGAACGTCCTCGTCGGACGCCACACCCGCACCAAGGAAGGCCTCTGGTCCGCCCTGCTGCGCGGCCCCGGCTTCAAGAAGGCCGAAGCCGCCAGCGAAGCGCGCGCCATGGAACTCCTCGAGTTCATCGGGCTGGAGAACAAGGCCCAGCACCTGGCCAAGAACCTCCCCTACGGCGAACAGCGCAAGCTGGAGATCGCCCGCGCCCTCGCCAGCGACCCCGGCCTCATCCTCCTGGACGAGCCCACCGCCGGCATGAACCCGCAGGAAACCCGCGCTGCCGAAGAACTCATCTTCGCCATCCGCGACATGGGCATCGCCGTACTCGTCATCGAGCACGACATGCGCTTCATCTTCAACCTCTGCGACCGCGTCGCCTGCCTCGTCCAGGGCGAGAAGCTCATCGAGGGCACCGCGTCCGAGGTCCAGGGCGACGAGCGCGTCATCGCCGCCTACCTGGGCGAGCCCTTCGAGGGCGACCCGGGCGCCGCCGAGGACGCCGAGGTCGTGGCCGCGGAAGTCGCCGCGGCTGCCACGTCCACCGCCGCGGACGCCGAGGCTGAGGTCGAGACTGAGGCCGAGGCTGAGGCCGAGGCCGAGGCTGAGGCCGAGGCTGAGGCGGACGCCGAGGCCGACGCGGACGCCGAGCCCGAGGCGGACGCCGACACCCCGGCCGACGCCGACGCGGACACGGACGCCGACACGGACGCCGACGCCGACGCGGACACGGACAGCACCACCAGCACCACCAGCACGGAAGGAGAGGCCAAGTGACCGCACTGCTCAAGGTCGAGGACCTCAAGGTCGCCTACGGCAAGATCGAAGCCGTCAAGGGAATCTCCTTCGAAGTCAACGAAGGCGAAATCGTCTGCCTCGTCGGCACCAACGGCGCCGGCAAGACGACCACCCTGCGCACCCTCTCCGGGCTCCTCAAGCCCAAGAGCGGCAGCATCACCTTCGACGGCCAGCCCCTCGCCGCCGTCCCCGCCCACAAGATCGTCTCCCTGGGCCTCGCCCACTCCCCCGAGGGACGGCACATCTTCCCCCGGCTGACGATCGCCGAAAACCTCCAGCTCGGCGCCTTCCTGCGCACCGACAAGGAGGGCATCGAGAAGGACGTCCAGCGCGCCTACGAGATGTTCCCCATCCTGGGCGAACGCCGCAAGCAGGCCGCCGGCACCCTCTCGGGCGGTGAGCAGCAGATGCTCGCCATGGGCCGCGCGCTCATGTCCCAGCCCAAGCTGCTCATGCTGGACGAGCCCTCCATGGGCCTCTCGCCGCTGATGATGCAGAAGATCATGGCGACCATCAAGGAGCTCAAGGCCGCGGGCATGACGATCCTGCTCGTCGAGCAGAACGCCCAGGCGGCGCTCTCGCTCTCCGACACGGCGCACGTCATGGAGATCGGCAAGATCGTCCTCTCCGGCACCGGCCGGGACCTCCTCCACAACGAGGACGTCCGCAAGGCCTACCTCGGCGAAGACTGATCCGAAAACGTGTGAGGCCCGCCTCCCCTCGGGGGGAGGCGGGCCTCACGCATGTCCTGGCCTGCTTGCCGCTACTTGCCGCTGTCCTTCTTCTTCGCCTCGGCGTCCTCGATGACCACCTCGGCGACCTGCTGCATGGACATCCGACGGTCCATGGACGACTTCTGGATCCAGCGGAACGCGGCCGGCTCCGTCAGCCCGTACTGCGTCTGCAGGATGCTCTTCGCCCGGTCCACCAGCTTGCGGGTCTCCAGCCGCTGGGACAGGTCCGCGACCTCCTGCTCCAGCGCACGCAGCTCGGCGAAGCGGGAGACGGCCATCTCGATGGCGGGCACCACGTCGCTCTTGCTGAACGGCTTCACGAGGTACGCCATGGCCCCGGCGTCCCGGGCCCGCTCGACGAGGTCGCGCTGCGAGAACGCGGTGAGCATGAGCACGGGGGCGATGGACTCCTCCGCGATCTTCTCGGCCGCGGAGATCCCGTCCAGGACCGGCATCTTCACGTCGAGGATGACCAGGTCGGGCCGGTGCTCACGCGCGAGCTCCACGGCCGTCTGGCCGTCACCGGCCTCGCCGACGACGGAGTAGCCCTCTTCTTCGAGCATCTCTTTGAGGTCGAGACGGATGAGCGCCTCGTCCTCGGCGATGACGACGCGGGTCGTCAGCGGCGGAACGTGCGGCTGGTCGGCGTCGGGCGTGGGCGTCGACTCGTGCTCGGCGGTCACGGGGGCTCCTTGTTGCAAGGCGATTCAGCTCCCCCGAGCCTACCTAGCTCCTGTATGTTTGTGACACGGAGGGTCTTCGGTATCCTTCGTTTCGAAGGGGCCCCGGTAGCCCAGCGGTAGAGGCAATGGATTCAAAACCCATTCAGCGTCGGTTCGAATCCGACCCGGGGTACTTCTCCTTCAATTTCAAGGTCGCAAAGCGAATTCTGCGATCTTCACTCGTCACGGTGAACGAAGCTTCGAATTGCGGCCAACCGGACGAACGACCGCGAGGCTCCCGGGTGTGGAGCACAATCCTTCGATACGCGAAGAAGCAGTCCTGCTGTTACGCCGAGGCGTGACCAACAGAGTCGTGGCCGAGCATTTGGGCGTCCCCCGGGGCACTGTGGGCTGGTGGCGACATCAGGACCGGAAGCACCGGGGCGAGATCTACGAGCAGCCGACCGACTGTCCGAGGTGTACGGGCCGGGAACCCGATCAGCCTGCGTATGCCTACCTCCTGGGCCTCTACCTCGGCGACGGCCACATCATCTCGAAGTACAAGCAGCACCACCTGTCCATCTTCTGCGACGCCTCACGGCCAGGACTCATCGACGCCGCCGAGGAAGCGATGCATCTCGTCATGCCCCAGCCCAAAGTGGGCCGACGCCACCGACAGGGCTGCGTGGAGGTCAAGTCGTACACGTGGCACTGGACGTGCCTGTTCCCGCAGCACGGGCCGGGCAAGAAGCACGAGCGGCGCATCACCCTGGAGGACTGGCAGCGGGTGATCGTCGATGCCCACCCCTGGGAGTTCCTCCGCGGGCTCATCCACTCCGACGGGTGCCGGACCATCAACTGGACCGTCCGCAACGGCAAGCGGTACGAGTACCCCCGGTACTTCTTCACCAACAAGTCGGACGACATCCGGAAACTGTGCACGGACACGCTCACCAAGGTCGGCGTCCGGTGGACGATCCTGGCGCGGGGCAGCGACCCGTTCAACGTCTCCATCGCCCGACGGGAGTCCGTCGCGCTGATGGACGCCCACATCGGGCCCAAGTACTAGGCAGGTTCCGGCCTGCCTAAGCTGCCACCGTGAACGAGACGACACACGACATACGGATCAGGCCGGGCGGCCCGGACGACGCGGCGGCGATTCTGGGGATGCTCGACTCCGCGGTGGCCTGGATGAACGCGCGCGGCAATACCGAGCAGTGGGGCACGGTTCCGTATTCGGAGAGGCCCGGTGGGGTGGAGCGGGTCGGGCGGTACACGACCGAGAACGCCCCGTACATCGCGGAGTTGGACGGGGTGCCGGTCGGCGCGCTGGTGCTGGATTCCGGGCCGAGCCCCCAGATGCCGATCGCGCCGGCCGGGGAGCCGGAGCGGTACGTGCGGCTGCTGGTGTCCGATCGGCGGTACGCGGGTCTGGGCGTCGGGGCGGCGCTGCTGGTTCACGCGGCCGAGGAGACCCGGCGGGCCGGGGTGGGGCTGTTGCGGGTGGATTGCTGGGCGGGTGGTGGCGGCGGCCTGGTCGCGTTCTACGAGCGCAACGGGTTCGCCCCCACCGAGGCGTTCCTGGACGGGGAGTGGCCGGGTCAGGTGCTGGCCCGGCGGGTCGGCCAGGGATTGTCCGGCACCCCGTACGCGAGCCGGTGCTGAACCAGTCACGTGATCCGCCGGGCAGGACCTGGCGGGTCGTCTGCCGGGCTGCAGGGGCGGTCCAGGATGCGTTGATGCAGCCCTCCGGTCCCGGCCGACGGTGAACGCCGCCCTGCGCTCCGAAGGAGCTGATCCCGCCACTGGTGGGGGGATGGCCGTGTACGGCCGCGCGACGTGGTGGACAAGGTCCTCAAGGGCGCGCGCAGGCACCCTGAGCTATGCCTGTCAGGGGGCCTGCCGGCGGTGTGCGAGGAGGCCGGTCAGGCCGCGTACCAGCGCCCAGAGCGCCGTGGCGTTGACCAGGGCGCAGGCCAGGATGACACCGTAGAACCCGAACCCCAGCCACATGTCGGACAGTTCGGCGCCGGGCAGGTCGTACGCTCCCGAGTCGGTCGGGAGCGGCCCCTCGGGCACGGGCACGGGCTCGGGTGTCTCCCCGGGCAGGGGCTCGGGCGCGGGCTCGGGCTCGGGCGGCGGCACGGGGCCCGTGTGGGCGGGCGGGGTGATCTCCGGCGTCCCGACCGTTTCGGGATCGGGCACGACCAGGCTCAGGGCCAGGAGGCTGAGGGGTGCGGTGGCCAGCATCGGCCAGATGCCGGCGAATCCGGCGTCCCCGGTCCGGACGAGCACGTCCACCCAGACCAACAGCCCGATCACCACGGCCAGGTAGACAGCCGGAATCCACACTTCAAGTCTTGACCGACGTCGTCTCACGACTTCTCCCCGTTCGTCCGACAGCCAGTATCGGAACGGTGGGGCCGGCGCGCCTGAGTACGACTACTCAGGCTTCGGGCGGGCCGGGCGGGGGGTCTAGGGGAGGTCGCCGGAGCCGCCGAGGTTGGCTACGAGGCGGCGTAGGACGTCGATGGTGGTGGCGTACTCGGCGTCGGAGATGCCCTGTCGCATGCGTGTGTGGATGTGGGCGTTGCGGTCGTGGGCGCGGGTGCGGCCGGCTTCGCCTGCTTCGGTGAGGGTGAGGCGGTTGTCGGTCTCGGTGATCCAGCCGCGGGTGGTGAGGTCGTCGTAGAGGGCTTCGAAGTCGGTGTTCTGGTCGTCGAAGGGGGCGAGTTTGGTGGTGAGGGTGGTGCGGGTCCAGGTGCCGGGGGTGGCGGCGATGTGGTTGAGGGTCCACCAGTGGGGCTGGGTGAGGGTTTCTTCGGCGAGGGCGGTGCGGAGGCCGCCGATGGCGAGGTTGGCGGCTTCGCGGGTCCAGTAGCCGATGGGCTGGGCGGCGAGCTGCTCTTGGGAGTATTCCTTGATCGTCATGTGGTGACCGTATGACCTCGAGTTAGGTTGAGGTCAAGGCTGAACGATGAAGGGTTTCCGTGATGAGTGAGAAGGCTCGCAAGCTGTTCGAGGCGCTGGATCTGAACGACGACGGTGAGCTGACCCGTGTGGAGGTGATTACGGCTCTGCGGTCGAAGGGGCCGACGTTGGCCGCGCAGGGTGATCTGCCGTATTGGGGGCTGGGGGATGCGGATGCGTCGTCGGCGCTGTTCGATGCGGCGGATGCGAACGGGGATGCGGTGTTGACGTTCGAGGAGTTCGCCGCTGTCGTCGATCGCCGTTTCGGCTGGTAGTCGATCCGGCCGGCCTGGTTGGTTCGCGGTGGGCTGCGTGGGTGCGGTGACCGCGTCGGGCGGGGCGCTTCCCCGGTGGTGTGGGGTGAGGGCCGGTGGGGTGCCCGACGCGGTGCGTTGCGTGCGTGTGGTGCCGGGGCCGCGGCTGCCGCGGCGGGCGGTCTAGTGCTGTGGCCGGAGAGGTTTGCCGGGGCGCGGCGTCCGGTGCGGTGCATCGCAAGGCGGAGGGCCGCAGCTCGTACTGGACGTGCGTGCGCGGTCCGACAACGCGGCGAGGTGCCGTGCCGGGGGCCGTGACGCGGTGAACCTTGCCGGTGACGGCACTAGCGGACTGCGTCGCCGATGTGGTGGATGCGGACGAGGTTGGTGGATCCGGTGACGCCGGGGGGTGAGCCGGCGGTGATGACGACGGTGTCGCCGGGTACGCAGCGGCCGATGCGGAGGAGTTCTTCTTCGACCTGGGCGACCATGGCGTCGGTGGAGTCGACGTGGGGGCCGAGGAAGGTTTCGACGCCCCAGGTGAGGTTGAGCTGGGAGCGGGTGGCGGGGTCGGGGGTGAAGGCGAGGAGGGGGATGGGTGAGCGGTAGCGGGAGAGCCGGCGGACGGTGTCTCCGCTCTGGGTGAAGGCGACGAGGAATTTGGCGTCGAGGAAGTCGCCCATTTCGGCGGCGGCGCGGGCGACGGCTCCGCCTTGGGTGCGGGGCTTGTTGCGTTCGGTGAGCGGCGGCAGGCCCTTGGCGAGGATGTCTTCTTCGGCTGCTTCGACGATGCGGGACATGGTGCGTACGGTTTCGACGGGGTATTTGCCGACGCTGGTTTCGCCGGAGAGCATGACGGCGTCGGTGCCGTCGATGACGGCGTTGGCGACGTCGGAGGCTTCGGCGCGGGTGGGCCGGGAGTTGTCGATCATCGAGTCGAGCATCTGGGTGGCGACGATGACGGGCTTGGCGTTGCGCTTGGCGAGTTTGACGGCGCGCTTCTGGACGATCGGGACCTGTTCCAGGGGCATTTCGACGCCGAGGTCGCCGCGGGCGACCATGATGCCGTCGAAGGCGGCGACGATGTCGTCGACGTTGTCGACGGCCTGGGGCTTTTCGATCTTGGCGATGACGGGGAGGCGTCGGTCTTCTTCGTCCATGATGCGGTGGACGTCCTGGATGTCGCGGCCGCTGCGGACGAAGGAGAGGGCGATGACGTCGGCGCCGATGCGCAGGGCCCAGCGGAGGTCTTCGATGTCTTTTTCGGAGAGGGCGGGGACGGAGACGGCTACGCCGGGGAGGTTGAGGCCCTTGTGGTCGGAGACCATGCCGCCTTCGATGACGCGGGTGTGGACGCGGGGGCCGTCGACCTCGGTGACTTCGAGGGTGACGCGGCCGTCGTCGACGAGGATGCGTTCGCCGGTGGTGACGTCGGCGGCGAGTCCTTTGTAGGTGGTGCCGCAGGTGTGGCGGTCGCCTTCGTGGTCTTCGACGGTGATGGTGAATTCGTCACCGCGTTCAAGGAGTACGGGTCCTTCGCGGAAGCGGCCGAGGCGGATCTTCGGGCCTTGAAGGTCGGCGAGGATGCCGACGCTGCGGCCGGTCTCGTCGGAGGCCTTGCGTACGCGCTGGTAACGCTCCTCGTGTTCGGCGTAGGTGCCGTGGCTGAGGTTGAAGCGGGCGATGTCCATTCCGGCTTCGACCAGGGCTTTGATCTGGTCGTATGAGTCGGTTGCGGGGCCCAGGGTACATACGATTTTCGCTCGGCGCATGAGGCGAGCGTATTCCCCTACCAGGGAGTAGGTAATCGCTTCCGGGTGTCCACTCAACAACCTTTGAGCAAAAGGTTGTTGACAACTGTTGAATGTGCGTGGGGGTGCTCTGATGAGCACCCCCCGGGGCGTCGTTTGCGGGTTCTTCAGAGTGCTTTCGGAGTGGGTTCTTCAGAGTTGTGGCGGGGTCATGGTGAAGCGGGCGTTCACCTGTGCGTAGACGGTCTGGCGCTGGGGTTCGAGGTCGAGCGGCGGGGGGCCGGCGTCCTCTGCGGCGCTGAAGGCCATGGTGCGCATGCCGGAGCCGGGGGCGGCGGCGAAGGGGGCGGCGTTCTCGGCGCCGAGGTCGGCGAGTTCGACGAGGGCGGCGAGGCGGGCGCCGAGGGCTTCGGCGTATTCGCGGGCGCGCTGGACGGCTTCGAGCACGGCTTGGCGGCGGGCCTGGCCGTGGGCGGGTGAGGTGGGGCGCAGGGCCCACCAGGGGCCGTCGACCTGGGTGAGTTCGAGGTCGGCGAGGCGGGTGGTGAGTTCGCCGAGGGTGGTGAAGTCGCTGAGTTCGGCGGTGATGTGGACGCGGCCGTGGTAGGCGCGGATGCGTTCGGCGCGGCCGTGGCGGGTGAGTTCGGGGGTGATGGAGAAGGCGCCGGTTTCGAGTTTTTCGACGGGGTCGCCGTAGCTCTTGACGAGGTCGAGGACGGCGTTGTTGCGTCGGGTGAGGTCTTCGAGGGCGGTGCGCCGGTCGGTGCCGCGGGCGCTGACGGTGATGCCGATCCGGGCGATCTCGGGGTCGACTTCGAGGCGGGCTTCGCCGCGGACTGCGACGCGGGGGACTTCGGGGGTTCCGTAGGGCTGGTGCGATGCGTCCTGGGTCATGGCTTCACTGTCGCACTGCCGCTCGGACGGGTGTGGTCATCGGATCGAAACCTGGTGGGGGTGTTGCTGCTTGTTACCGGTGGGTCAGAATCTACGCGCGTTGTTCAGGCCTCAAAAGGGGAGATGGCATGGCGTTCGACCGCAGGACGTTTCTGGGGACCACGGCTGCGACCGGTGCGGCCGTGGCGTTGACGGGGGCCACGAGCACCCCGGCTGCCGCCGCACAGGATGTGAAGGGGCCGCGGCCCCGGACGTACGCGTTCACGGTGATGGGCACGACCGACTTGCACGGGAATGTCTTCAACTGGGACTACTTCACGGACAAGGAGTTCGACGACAAGGCGCACAACGACGTCGGTCTGGCGAAGATCTCGACGCTGGTGGATCAGGTGCGGGCGGAGAAGGGGCGATGCAACACGCTGCTCATCGACGCGGGTGACACGATCCAGGGCACGCAGTTGTCGTACTACTACGCGAAGGTGGATCCGATCACGGCGCGGCGGGGTCCGGTGCACCCGATGGCGCAGGCGATGAACGCGATCGGGTACGACGCGGCGGCGCTGGGGAACCACGAGTTCAATTACGGCATTCCGGTGTTGCGGAAGTTCGAGGAGCAGTGCGACTTCCCGTTGCTGGGGGCGAACGCGCTGGATGCGAAGACGCTGCGGCCGGCGTTCGCGCCGTACAGCATGCACCGGTTGCGGACTCCGCACGGGCCGGATGTGAAGGTGGCGGTGCTGGGGCTGACGAACCCGGGGATCGCGCTGTGGGACAAGGCGAACGTGCAGGGGAAGATGACGTTCCCGGGGCTGGAGGAGCAGGCGGCGAAGTACGTGCCGCGGCTGCGTTCCATGGGTGCGGACGTGGTGATCGTGTCGGCGCATTCCGGGTCGAGCGGGACGTCGTCGTACGGGGACCAGCTGCCGTACGTGGAGAACGCGGCGGCGCTGGTGGCGGAGCAGGTGCCGGGGATCGACGCGATCCTGGTGGGGCACGCGCACACGGAGATCGCCGAGTACCGGGTGCAGAACAAGGTGACCGGCAAGGACGTCGTGCTGTCGGAGCCGCTGAAGTGGGGGCAGCGGCTGACGTTGTTCGACTTCGAGCTGACGTGGGCGAAGGGCCGCTGGTCGGTGGCGAAGGTCGCGGCGAAGGTGTTGAACTCGAACACGGTGGCGGAGGACCGGAAGATCACGCGGCTGCTGTCGGACGAGCACCGCAAGGTCGTGGCCTACGTGAACCAGGTGATCGGTACCTCGACGCAGGCGATGTCCTCGGCGGAGGGGCCGGTCAAGGACGTGGCGATCATCGATCTGATCAACCATGTCCAGGCGGACACGGTGAGGGCGGCGCTGGCGGGTACGGAGTGGGCGGCGCTGCCGGTGCTGTCGCAGGCGTCGTGTTTCTCGCGGACGGCGGCGATCCCGGCCGGGCAGGTGACGATCAGGGATGCGGCGGGTCTGTACCCGTTCGAGAACACGATGGAGGCGCGGCTGCTGACGGGTGCGCAGCTGAAGGACTACCTCGAGTATTCGGCGCGGTACTTCGTGCGGACGGCTCCGGGTGATGCGGTGGATCCGGCGAAGCTGACGAATGCCGAGGGCATCCCGGACTACAACTACGACGCGGTGTACGGGCTGACGTACGACATCGACATAGCGCAGCCGGCGGGTTCGCGGATCTCGGGGTTGTCGTTCCAGGGGAAGCCGGTGGATCCGGCGGGGCAGTTCGTGTTCGCGGTGAACAACTACCGGGCCTCGGGTGGCGGGAACTTCCCGCACGTGCCGCAGGCCAGGCAGCTGTGGGCGAATTCGGATGAGATCCGTAACACGATCATCCAGTGGGTGAAGGCGAAGGGGACGGTCGATCCGGCGCAGTTCGCGTCGGTGGACTGGCGGCTGACGCGGGCGGGCGTGCCGGTGTTCTAGTCCGGTCCGTTCGCGGGTGTGTGCGGCCGGGGCCTGCTGTGGCGGGCTCCGGCCGTCTGCGTGAGGGGCCGCGGGGTGGGCTGCGGGGTTGGGGGCTGCGGGTGGGCGGTCAGCACTGCCAGAGGAGTGTCGCGCGGCCGCAGGGGGTGCAGGTGTGTGCGTAGGCCCGGCCGGAGCCGAAGTTCATGGCGGTGACGGGGTCGGGGCCTTCGGCCAGTTCTGCGGTGAAGTCCATGGGCCGCGCGCAGGCGGGGCAGTGGGGTGTTTCGTCGTACTGGAGCCATGCGGGGGTGCCGCCGAGTCGGCCCAGGACCGTCGCGGAGGTGGGTGCCGTGGCGGCGGGTACCGCGGCGCGGACGGCTCCGAGTCCGAGCAGGTCCTCGTCCGCGTCGGGGGCCGGTACGGGTTCCAGGCGGTCGGCGGGCAGCAGGAGGGCGAGGTTGCCGCCTGCGGTGGGGCTCCATTGTTCGCACTGTCCGGGCCGGTTCGCGCACATGAACAGGGCGAGGACGCCCGGGGTGGGGGCGGTGGTGCCGGGGAGGTCGCCGAGGAGGATCTGGGCGAGGAACTGCAGGGGTCCGGCGCACGCCGCGCAGGCCGGCCATGCGGTTCCGGCGGGGGCCAGGGGCACGCCGCCGGTGCGGGTGACCGGGGCGTCCGGGGCGACCGGCCCGCCGTCGAGGAGGAGCGTCGTCATGCCGGGAATGTATGCGGGGGCGGGGTGCTGCCGGGAGCCGCCCCCTTCTGGCCGGGTGGGGGCGGGTGGGGTTCCGGGACGGTCAGGGGTGTTCGACGAGGGGGAGCAGTTCGCCGGCCGGGCGGGGGCGGGTGTGCTCGCGCTGTTCGAGGCCGAAGGTGGTGAAGGCGGTGCGCTCGGGCTGGGGGTAGGGGTTCTTGCCGGTGAGGGTGTTGAGGATCGCGGCGCTGCGCCAGGCGGCGAGGCCGAGGTCGGGGGCTCCGACGCCGTGGGTGTGGCGTTCGCCGTTCTGGACGAAGACGGTGCCGGTGACGGCGGGGTCGGTGACCATCCGGTAGTGGTCGTCGATGCGGGGGCGGCCGGAGGAGTCCTTGCGCAGGTAGGGGTCGAGGCCCGCGAGGAGGCCGTCGAGGGGGCGTTCCCGGTAGCCGGTGGCGAGGACGACGGCGTCGGTGGTGAGGCGGGAGCGGGCGCCCTGTTCGACGTGTTCGAGGTGGAGTTCGACCTTGGTGGTGGCGACGCGGCCGGCGGTGCGGACGCTGACTCCGGGGGTGAGGACGGCGTCGGGCCAGCCTCCGTGGAGGGTGCGGCGGTAGAGCTCGTCGTGGATGGCGGCGATGGTGTCGGCGTCGATGCCCTTGTGGAGTTGCCATTGGGCGGGGACGAGCCGGTCGCGTACGGGTTCGGGAAGGGAGTGGAAGTAGCGGGTGTAGTCGGGGGTGAAGTGTTCGAGGCCGAGCTTGGAGTACTCCATGGGGGCGAAGGAGGGGGTCCGGGCGAGCCAGGTGAGGCGTTCGCGGCCGGCGGGGCGGGCGCGGAGCAGGTCGAGGAAGACTTCGGCGCCCGACTGGCCGGATCCGATGACGGTGACGTGTTCGGCGCCGAGGATGCGCTGCCGGTTGTCGAGGTAGTCGGCGGAGTGGATGACGGGGACGGTGGGGGCTTGGGCGAGGGGGCGCAGGGGTTCGGGGATGTAGGGGGCGGTGCCGATGCCGAGGGCGAGGTTGCGGGTGTGGGTGCGGCCGAGGGCTTCGACTTCGCCGGCGGCGTCGAGTTGGGTGAAGTCGACTTCGAAGAGGTCGCGTTCGGGGTTCCAGCGGACGGCGTCGACTTGGTGGCCGAAGTGGAGTCCGGGGACGCGGCCGGCGACCCAGCGGCAGTAGGCGTCGTATTCGGCGCGGTGGATGTGGAACTGCTCGGCGAAGTAGAAGGGGAAGAGCCTTTCCTTGTGCCTGAGGTAGCTGAGGAAGCTCCAGGGGCTGGCCGGGTCGGCGAGGGTGACCAGGTCGGCGAGGAAGGGCACTTGGAGGGTGGCTCCGTCGATGAGGAGCCCGGGGTGCCAGCGGAAGTCGCGGCGCTGGTCGTAGAAGGCGGTGGCGAGTTCGCCTGCTCCTTGCTGCGGGAGGCCGTGGGCGAGGGCCGCGAGGGACAGGTTGAACGGGCCGATGCCGATTCCGACGAGGTCGTGGGGTGCATCGAGCTGGGCGGTCATCGGTGGGTTCTGCCTTCCAGGAGGGCGATCAGGGTGTCCAGGTCCCCCGCCGTGGTGTGCGGGTTGAGCAGGGTGGCTTTGAGCCACAGGCGGCCGTCGGCGTGGGTGCGGCCGAGGACGGCGCGGCCTTCGTGCAGGAGGGTGCGGCGCAGGGTGGCGAGCTGTTCGTCGTCGGCGTGGGTGGGCCGGAAGAGGACGGTGCTGATGGTGGGTGCCGCGTGGAGTTCGAAGCCGGGGTGGGCGTCGAGGAGCCGGGCGAGTCGGTGGGCGGTGTCGATGGTGCGGTCGACGAGTGCGGCGAGGCCGTCGCGGCCGAGGGCGCGCAGGGTGGTGGCGATCTTGAGGGCGTCGGGGCGTCGGGTGGTGCGCAGGGAGCGGCCGAGGAGGTCGGGCAGGCCGGCTTCGGTGTCGTCGGTGGCGTTGAGGTAGTCGGCCTGGTGGGCGAGGGGGGCCAGCAGGGCGGTGTCGGGGACGGCGAGGAGTCCGGCGGCGACGGGCTGCCAGCCGAGTTTGTGCAGGTCGATGGTGAGGGAGTGGGCGCGGCCGAGTCCGGCGAGTTTGTCGCGGTGGCGG
This sequence comes from Streptomyces sp. NBC_01294, assembly GCF_035917235.1. Taxonomy (NCBI): domain Bacteria; kingdom Bacillati; phylum Actinomycetota; class Actinomycetes; order Kitasatosporales; family Streptomycetaceae; genus Streptomyces; species Streptomyces sp. NBC_01294. The sequence goes on along the minus strand of NZ_CP108423.1, from coordinate 6,087,062 downwards.
GGGCTGAGGGCGAGGAGGCCGCCGTATGCGGCGTCGACGTGGAGGTCGGCGCCGTAGCGGTCGCAGAGGTCGGCGATGCGGTGGAGGGGGTCGATGAGTCCGGCGTCGGTGGTGCCGGCGGTGGCGGTGACGAGGGTGGGGCCGGGGGTGGCGGCGAGGGCCTGGGCGAGGGCGGCGGGGTCGAGGGTGCCGGTGGGGGTGGGGAGGGCGGTGGTGGGCGGGAGGCCGAGGAGCCAGGCGGCGCGCGGGACGGAGTGGTGGGCGTTGGCTCCGTGCAGGACGGTGAGGCGGGGGCCGTGGCGTTCGCGGGCGAGGAGCAGCGCGAGTTGGTTGGCTTCGGTGCCGCCGGTGGTGACGAGGGCGTCGGCGTGGGGGGTGTCGTAGAACTCGGCGGCGAGGGTGCGGGTGAGGAGGGCTTCGACGGCGGAGGCGGCGGGGGCCTGGTCCCAGGAGTCGAGGGAGGGGTTGAGGGCGCTGGCGGCGAGGTCGGCGGCGGCCGCGACGGCGAGCGGTGGGCAGTGCAGGTGGGCTGCGCAGAGGGGGTCGGCGGGGTCGGCGGCGCCGGCGGCCAGGATGTGGACGAGGGTGCGCAGGGCTTCGTGGTCGCCGGTTCCGTGGGCGGGCAGTACGTCGCCCAGTGCGGCCCGGACGCGCGCGGTCTGGGCGGCGGGGCCGCCGGCGGGGAGGGGGCCGCCGCGTTCGGCGGCGCCGGTGTGGAGGGCGTCGAGGACGGTGTCGAGGAGGGGCCGCAGGGCCGTGGGGCCGTTGGCTCCGCCGGCGAGGGGGGGCGGTGGGCCGGGCGGCGCGGTCATCGGGTCCTCCGGGGGGTGGCCGGGTGCGGGGCGGAGCACCCGGCCAGTACAACGATCCGACCCGAATGGGGTAACCGCCGGGGTTTGTCCGTGATCTGCGGCCGTCTCCCCGGCGGTTGGCCGGCTGTGGGGTGCGGGGCCCGGGCGGTCTCTGCCCGGGCCCGCGCCTCAATCACCGGCGGGGCTCCCGGATCGGGGCTCCGCCCCGGACCCGCGCCTCAAACGCCGGCGGGGCTGGATGGTGCGGCGGGTCCGGCGCACGCCCGAGCCAGGTGCGTGCGGTGGGTGCGCCGGCCCTGCCGGGGGGTCAGGCCGTGCGGACGCGCAGGGCGCGGGACAGGTCGTCGAGTTGGTCGACGAGCTTGCGGCGCAGGAGCGGGAGGATGTCCGGGGTGGCGAGGCAGGCGTGGCCGGCCTGGAGGTTGGCCTCGTCGACGGCGTAGGCGGGGAAGGCCCAGCGGCCGGCCGCTTCGCCGATGGCCGGGCCGCGGCGGGCGCCGAGGGCGACGGCGTCCGGGTAGTAGCGGGGCACGTACTCCTTCACCAGGTCGGTCTGTTCGGGCTGCCAGAAGCCCTGGGCGGTGGCGCTGAAGAGGTAGTTGGACAGGCTGTCGTCGTGGAAGAGCCGGTCCCAGGCGGCGGCCTTGGCCTGTGGCGTGGGGAGTGCGGCGCGGCAGCGGGCCGCGCCTTCCTCGCCGGTGGCGCTGGGGTCGGCGGCGAGGGCGGCGTCGATGTCGGCCTCTTCGACGGTGCCGAGGACGGCGAGGCGGGCGAGGATGCGCCAGCGCAGTTCGGGGTCGAGCGTGGGGCCGCCGGGGACGGCGCCCTCGGCGAGCCAGGAGTCGATGGTGTCGGGCTGGGTGGCGCTGTCGATGAGGGTGCGTACGGCGGTCAGCCGCAGGCCGGGGTCCGAGCCGTCCTCGGTGGTGCGCAGCAGGTCGCGGGCGAGGGTGGTGATGGTGGCGAGGGCGGCGTGCCGCTCCTCGGGGGCGACGTAGCGGTCCGCGACCTGGGTGCGGGCGAAGGAGAGGACGCCCTGGACGACGGCCAGGTCGTGTTCGTGGGGCAGGTGGGCCTCGGCGGTCAGCAGGTAGTCCTGCGGGGCGAGTTCGCCGTCGCGGACCATGTCGCGCAGGGCGTTCCAGACGACGGCGCGGGTGAGGGCGTCGGGGATGCCGGAGAGGCTGCGCAGGACCGTCTGGACGGAGATCTCGTCGAGGCGGATCTTGGCGTAGGTGAGGTCCCCGTCGTTGAGGAGGAGGAGTGCGGGGCGGGTTCCGCCGGCCGAGACGACCTCGTCGGTGGGGACGTCGAGGTCGAGGTGTTCGCGCAGTTCCAGGTTCCGGCCGTCCCCGGGGACGCGGTCGTAGATGCCGACGGTGATGTGGTGCGGGCGGCTGCCCTGGCGGTCGACGGTGAGGGTCCAGCCGGCGGCGCCGTCATGGGCGGCGGTGGTCTCCTCGATCCGTGGGGTGAGGGTGTCGGCGCCGGTGGTGCGCAGCCAGATGTCGGCCCAGGCGCGGACGTCGCGTTCGGTGTGGGCGGCGAGGGACTCGATGAAGTCGGCGAGGGAGGCGTTGGCGAACTTGTGGCGGGCGAAGTGGGTGTTGATGCCGGCCAGGAAGTCCTTCTCGCCGAGCCAGGCGACGAGTTGGCGCAGGGCGGAGGCGCCCTTGGCGTAGGAGATGCCGTCGAAGTTGAGGAGGGCGGAGGCGGTGTCGGGGACGTCGTCGGGGGCGGGGGCGACGGGGTGGGTGGAGGGGCGCTGGTCGGCGTCGTAGCCCCAGGGCTTGCGGGTGACGCCGAAGTCGGTCCAGGTGTCGGTGAAGCGGGTGGCTTCGGTGAGGGTCTGGTAGCCCATGTACTCGGCGAAGGACTCGTTGAGCCAGATGTCGTCGAACCAGGCGAGGGTGACGAGGTCGCCGAACCACATGTGGGCCATCTCGTGGGCGATGACCATGGCGCGGGACTGGCGTTCGGTGTCGGTGACGGCGGAGCGGTAGATGAACTCGTCGCGGAAGGTGACCAGTCCCGGGTTCTCCATGGCGCCGGCGTTGAACTCGGGTACGAAGGCCTGGTCGTAGGAGTCGAAGGGGTAGGGCTCGGTGAACTTCTCCTGGTACCGGTCGAAGCAGTCCTTGGTGACGGAGAGGATCTCCTCGGCGTCGACGTCCATGTGGGGGGCGAGGGACTGGCGGCAGTGGATGCCGAAGGGCAGTCCGGCGTGTTCGGTGCGGATGCTGTGCCAGGGGCCGGCGGCGACGGCGGCGAGGTAGGTGGAGATGGGGGGTGTCGGCGCGGACCGCCAGACGGCGCTGTCGCCGGTGCTTCCGTCGCCGGTGTTCCCGTCGCCCGTGTTCCCGTCGCCCGTGTTGCCGTCGTCCGTGTTGCCGTCGTCGGTGCGGGTGGTGATGCCGTTGGCGAGGACGGTCCAGTGGGCGGGGGCGGTGACGGTGAATTCGAAGACGGCCTTGAGGTCGGGCTGGTCGAAGGCCGGGAAGACCCGCTGGACGTCGTCCATGAACATCTGGCTGTAGACGTACGTCCGGCCGTCCGCGGGGTCGGTGAAGCGGTGCAGGCCCTCGCCGGTGCGGGAGTAGCGCATGCGGGTGTCGAGGTGCAGCTCGTGGTGGCCCTCGGTGAGGCCGGTGAGCGGGAGGCGGTTGTCTTCGAGGGCCGCCACGTCGACGGGCTGGCCGTCGAGGGTGGCGGAGCGCAGTTCGACCGGCTTCAGTTCGACGAAGGTGTCTCCGGCGGTGCGGGCGGTGAACCGGATGACGGTGGTGGAGTCGAAGGTGTCGTCGTCGCCGGTGAGGTCGAGGGTGACGGCGTAGTGGTGGACGTCGATGAGCCGGGCTCGGAGCTGCGCTTCGTTGCGCGTCAGTGCGGACATGGGGCCATGCTGCCCCAGCGAGCGGCCGGACCCCGAGCTACTGCTCTTCGCCCGCAGCGATCGTCTCGTGGTGGCGGATGACCTCGGCGATGATGAAGTTGAGGAGCTTCTCGGCGAAGGCGGGGTCGAGCTTGGCGTTCTCGGCGAGCTGGCGCAGCCGGGCGATCTGGCTGGCCTCGCGGCCCGGGTCGGCGGGGGGCAGCTGGTGCCTGGCCTTGAGGTGGCCGACCTGCTGGGTGCACTTGAAGCGCTCGGCGAGCATGTGGACCACGGCCGCGTCGATGTTGTCGATGCTGTCCCGCAGGCGGGCGAGTTCGGCGCTGACGTTCTCGTCGATGTCGCCGGGGCCTTTGCCCGTGCCTGTGCCGTTGTCGAGGTCGCTGATGTTCATGGTTCCCGAGAATACGTGGCCGCGGCCGGTGTTTCCTCGGGCAGTCGGCCTGTGAGACGGGAACGCTTCGTGGGACCCCTCGTGCGTTTCCATTCGCGCCAGTACTTGCCAGAATGGAAAGTATTCGCCACAGTGGAAAACGACCGATGAACTGATCATCCGTGGGCGACGAGGGGGAACCATGCACGAGGCGGCGGAGGCGGCCGGGGCGTTGGGCCGGGCGGCCGGTCTGGAGAAGGCCGCGCGGGAGCGCAGTGGCTGGTACGCGCGTTATCTGTGGGCGTTCGCCGCCGGGCAGCTGGTGCTCGTGCCGATGGCCGTGCTGTGGCACGGCCTCACCTCAGCGCTGGTGTTCGCGGCGGCCAACACGGCCCTCGTGACCGGGCTGAGCGTGTACGCGGCGCGGCAGCGCGTGGTGCGGCGGGGGTTCGGCGTGAAGCACGGGGTGCTGCTGGGGTCGTGGGCGGTGCTCTTCGCCCTGACGGTGACGCTCGGCAGCACGGCCTTCGGCAGCAGCGTGCCGTTCGCGGCGGTGGCGGCGGTGGGGTGTGCGCTGCCGCTCGCCGTCGGTGCCTGGTCCGAGACGCGGAGCGCGGCATGACGGACGAGGAGGTCCCCGGCGCCGCAGAGGCGGCAGCGGGGGCGGGAGCAGAGGCGGCAGCGGAGGCGGGAGCAGAGGCGGGAGCAGAGGCGGCAGCGGAGGCGGAAGGCGCCGCGGGCGCGAAGCGCGGCCCCCACCCGCGGCACGACCTCGCACCGCTGCTCAACGCGCCCGTACGGCTGTCGGTGGTGGCGGCGCTGGCTCCGCTGGACAAAGCCGAGTTCGGTTTCGTACGGGACCTGGTCGAGGTCACCGACTCGGCGCTGTCCAAGCAGGTGGCGGCACTGGAGGAGGCGGGCTGGGTGACGGTGCGCAAGGGCCGGGTCGGGCGCCGCGTGCGCACCTGGATCTCGCTGACGCCCGAGGGGCGCGCCGTCTACCAGCGGCACCTGGCGGCCCTGCGGGCCATCGCACTGGGCTAGCGGGGGGCCGGGTACGGGCTGCGTTCATGGCCCTGGCCGGGTTTCCCGCGGGCCCGCGGCGGTTCACAGCGGCAGGATCGCGGTGACGAGCCAGCCGCCCTCGGGGGTGGGCCCTGCGGCGAGGGAGCCGCCGAGGGCCTCCGCGCGTTCGGCCATGCCGGCGAGGCCGTAGCCGCCACCGCGGGCGCTCTCGGAGAGTTTGGCGGGGTGGCCGCCGTCGTCGGCGATGCGGACCTCCAGGCCGGCCGGGACGGTGCGCAGACCGACCCGGACCGCGGTCGCGGTGGAGGCGTGCTTGCCGATGTTGGTGAGGGCTTCGAGGACGATGCGGTGGGCGGTGGCCGCGACGTGGGCGGGGAGCCGTTCCTCCAGCCCGTTCTCGACGAACAGCACGACCGGCGGCCCGGTCACGGAGAAGCGCTCGGTGAGCCCTCGGATGTCGGCGAGGCCGGCGACGGGGGTGGTGGCGGCCGTGACGCCGTCGCCCTCGCGCAGGATCGTGACGAGGCGGCGCATCGAGCCGAGGGCCTCGTCCCCGGCGGTCTCGATCCGGCCGAAGATCTCGCCCGCGCGTTCCGCGGAGACCTTGGTGAAACGGGCGGCCCGCGCCTCGACCACGATGCCGGTGACGTGGTGGGCGACGAGGTCGTGGAGCTCGCGGGCGAGTTCCAGGCGTTCGGCGGTGCGGACGGCGCGCAGGTCGAGTACGCGCTGGGCCGACTGCATGCGCAGGAGGAGCGAGTACGCGCCGACGACGACGGCCAGGACGGAGAAGAGCAGCGTGAACCGGCCGGGGTCGGTGTCCCGGGCCGGTACGGCCATGCAGCCCAGACCGAGGAGCGGGCCGAGGACGGCGGCGGTCCGGGCGGGGGCGCGGATCAGGACCTGGGAGAGCAGGACGAGGAGGGCGAGGGCCTCGCCGCCGCCCCAGACGACGAGGGGGTGGTTGCCGAAGATCAGCAGGAAGGTGACGGTCCAGGTCACGGCGGCGGCGAACCAGGCGCGGGTGAGGAGGGGGATCGCTGGCCAGGGCGCGGCGCTGACGCAGACGAGGATGCCGGACGCCCATACGGCGGCGTGCGGGAGGCTGGGCTGGCGGGCGAGGACGACGCCCTCGAAGGTGACGAGGGCGAGGAGGACGAGGGAGAGGGAGAGACGGAGCCAGCGGGCGGTGTGGGGGTGGTGGCGGGCCCAGCCGGACAGGGGGCTCATCGAGTGGCCCCGGGGCGGTGGGGTGTGGCGGTGGGGGTGGGGGTGCGCGTGGGGGTGCGCGTGGGGGTACGGGGGGACGTGCGGGTGCGGCTGCGCGGGTGCGGGGCGGCTGCGCCGGAGCTCCCTGGGGCTCCGCCCCAGACCCCGCGCCTCAAACGCCGGCGAGGCTGAATTTGCCGGGCCTCGACCGCAGCGCGCGGCTGGAATTGCCCGGGCCCGAGCGCGGCAGGAGGCTGGATTTGCCCGGCCCCCTCGGCAACGCACGGCTGGAATTGCCCGGCCCCGGACGCAGCGCGCGGCTGGGATCGCCCGGGAGGGGGCGGGGCGGGAGGGTGGAGGGGGTGGGTCACGCCGAGGTGGCGGCCAGGCCGCTTTCCCAGGCCCAGGCGGCGATCTCGACGCGGTTGCGGGCGTCGAGTTTGGCCTGGACGTTGGCCAGGTGGGTTTTGACGGTGGACAGGGAGACGAAGAGTTCCGCGGCGATCTCGGCGTTGGTCAGCCCGCGTGCGAGGCAGCGGACGACCTCGCGCTCCCGCTCCGTCAGGGGCTCCGCGGGGCGGCGGGCCTGCGAGGCCGGGGTCCGGGGGGCCATGTCGCGCAGCAGCCGCACGGTGATGGCGGGCGAGACGAGGGAGTCGCCGACGGCCGCCGCCCGGACGGCTTCAACCAGCATGGCCGGGCTGGCGTCCTTCAGGAGGAAGCCGGACGCTCCGCCGTGGAGCGCCGCGTGGACGTACTCGTCGAGGTCGAAGGTGGTGACGATGACGATGCGCGTCGTGTCCTGCCCGGCCAGGCGCCGGGTGACTTCGAGGCCGTCGATCTTGGGCATCCGGATGTCGAGGAGCAGGACGTCGGGCCGGTGCTCGGCGACCGCGGCGAGGGCGGCCTCGCCGTCGACCACGTCGGCGACGACCTCGATGTCCGGCTGGCTTTCGAGGATCATCCGGAAGCCGGTTCTGACCATCTCCTGGTCGTCCGCGATGACCACTCTGATCGCCATGCGCCACCTGCCCCACTGTCGCCCGCTGCCGCCGCCGGTTGCTTCCCATGGGAGCGGTGCGCGCGTCGGCCCGCAACCGCACAGCCGGCCGGAAGGCACCGCTCCGGCCGACCCTACGGGCGTGGGGGGCGCGGCGCCTCGTCCTTCAGGCCGGTTCGCGACCGGCCGGAAGAACGAGGCGGTGGGGGTGCGAGTGCGGGTGCGAGTGCGGGTGCGGGTGCGGGTGCGGGTGCGGGTGCTACATGCTTGCCGCGGCGCTCTTGATCTGGGCGGCGAAGGTGGAGACCTCGGTGTAGACGCCCGGGTAGTCGGGGCGGGCGCAGCCTATGCCCCAGCTGACGATGCCGACCTGGATCCAGGCGCCGGCGTTGTCGCGGCGGAACATCGGACCGCCGGAGTCGCCCTGGCAGGTGTCGACGCCGCCCTGGTCCAGGAGGCCGGCGCAGATTTCCTCGCCGGGGACGAGGTCGCCGCCGTACGCGGCCTGACAGTCGGCGTCGGAGACGAAGGGGACGGTGGCCTTCATGAGGTAGCGCTGCTGACCGCCGCCCTCGCGGGTGGCGCCCCAGCCGGCGACGGTGAAGGTGCCGTTGTCGTAGGCCTTGGTCTCGGCGATCTTGAGGGTGGGCAGGTTGATGGGCTTGGCGAGCTTGATCAGGGCCCAGTCCTTGCCCGTGCCGTTGTAGCCGGGGGCCCGCAGGACCTTGGTGGACTTGACCTTGATGGCGCTGGAGCTGTTGAGGTCGACGACTCCGGCGGTGGCGGTGATGGAGGTGTTGTTGCCGGAGCCGTTCACGCAGTGGGCGGCGGTGAGGACGATCTGCTGGGTGTACAGGGCGCCGCCGCAGCCCATGGAGAGGCGCACCATGAAGGGGAACTCTCCCTGGGCGGCGCGGGTGCCGCCTACGACGGGTGCCGGGCCGGCGCTGGCGGTGCCGGGCTGGAGGCTGACGGCCGCGAGGGCGACCGCGCCGACGGCGAGGGTGCGCTTCATGAACCGCTCAAGGGTGCTCACAGTCAACACACTGCCTTTCGTGGGGGGTTGGGCCGTGCGCGTCATCGGGTGAATGACGGGTCCATGACACATCAGGCGTATGGCGGGCATCAAGAACGCAATTTCGGCCAACTCCCGGCCCGGGCGCCAGGGATTGCGGCGAGGGGGACGCGATGACGCACAACGGCGGGCCGGGCGGCCCGATCGAGCACGGATTTCCACACCTGGCGACGGTGCGGGCCTCGATCACGGCGCTCTTCCGGCGGCTCTCGGCCGACGGGATCCGCGCCTACGACGCGAGTTTCACCCCCGCCGACGCCGCCTTCGACGCCGCCGACGACCTGCACCTGGGCGCGCAGCGGGTGGCCTCCGCGATGGTGCGCACGCTCCGGCTGCCCGACGCGCGCATGGTCGTCGCCTTCCGGCCGATGGATGAGGCGGCCACGGTGGAACTGGCCGCGGGGCCCGAGTACTTCATCGAGGTCAACGACCGCTTCCGCACCCACCGCCGGGACCTGGCGGCAGCCCTGTCCCACGAGGTGGCCCACGTCCTGCTGCACCGGCTGGACCTCGGCTTCCCCGACTCCGCGGCGAACGAGATCCTCACCGACACCGCCGCCGCGTACCTGGGGGCGGGCTGGCTGCTGCTCGACGCCTACCGCGAGGACGAGCTCACGCACCAGAAGTTCGGTTACCTGACGCCGGAGGAGTTCGGCTACGTCCTCGCCAAACGGGCCGCGCTGTTCGGCGAGGACCCGTCCACCTGGTTCACCAGCCCCCAGGCGTACGAGGCCTACGCGCGCGGGCGCGCCCTGGCCGAGCGGGACCACCGCCGGGCCCCGCTGACGGCCGCCGGCCCGCTCGCGCGGCGGCGGTACGCGAAGGCGCGCCGCGCCGGGGCGTCGATCCCTGCGGACGGGTCGGCAGGCGGGGCGATGGACAGGGCGGCAGCCGGCCCCGCGGACGGGGCGGCGTACCGCTTCGAACAGGGCGGCGACTCCGGCTTGCGCGTGAGCTTCCCGTGCCCGGTGTGCCGGCAGCGGCTGCGGTTGCCGGTGCGCGGGCGGTTGCGGGCGCGGTGCGGTCTGTGCCACACGGTCCTCGACTGCACCACCTGAAACCGTTCACCGCCCGGCCGTGAAAAGTTTCCTACCGGCCAGTAGACATGCATGCGATTCTCGCCAACTCTGGTCACGTACATGCCAATTCGTGACCGAGGGAGCGCCCCCACATGCGCAGTACCCGCCGCACCCGTATGCCCCGTACCGCCGCCGGCGTCGCCGCAGCGACCGCCGTCCTGACGCTGGTTCCGGCCACCGCCGCCCACGCGGCCCCCGCCGCCGCGCCGGCGCCCGCGTCCGCGTCCGCGACCGCGTTCTCGACCGCCTCCGCACCCGGCGGCAACGCGGCCATCCTCGGCATCGACTACGCGACCTGGCAGCGGGAGGTAGCCGCCGTCATCGACGCGGCCCGTCCCGCCATCGAGCAGCGCATCGCCGCCTCGCCCCCGGGCGAGAAGCCGGCGCTCGTCCTCGACATCGACAACACCTCGCTGGAGACGGACTTCCACTGGTTCTGGACCTTCCCGACCCCCGCGATCACCAAGGTCCGCGCGCTGACCCAGTACGCGCACGCGCGCGGCGTCGCCGTCTTCTTCGTCACCGCCCGCCCGGGGATCATCCACTCCCTCACCGAGCACAACCTCAAGGCCGTCGGCTACCCGATCACCGGGCTCTACGTCCGCGACCTGCCCGACCTGTTCGACGAGGTCAGCGCGTACAAGACGGGCAAGCGCGCGGAGATCGAGGCGCGCGGCTACACGATCATCGCCAACATCGGCAACAGCCCGACCGACCTGGTCGGCGGCCACGCCGAACGCACCGTCAAGCTCCCGGACTACAACGGCAAGCTCTCCTGACCCGCAAAGCCGGGAACATGATGGGCCCGCCGCGGTTCAGCGCGTGGACCTAGCGGGTAGTCATATCCCACCGCACCGAAAAAGACCCGGACCCGACCCCTCGCCAGGGGGCCGGGCCCGCTTCGTTTCAGGCCCCCGACCGGGAGGGGCGGCGCGTCATGGAGCGGGCGGCGGGCCACGACGATCTGACCCAGGTCATCGACCAGGCCCTCAAGGGACTCTCCCGCACCGACTGACGCCCCGATCCCCAGGAGTCGACCCATCCCGCCGCCCTGATCGACCGTCAATGCCAGGGTCAGGGTCACTGGCCGGCGGACGGCGGCGCCGCCACGTTCAGCTGCCAGGAGACGCCGAAGCGGTCGTTCACCCAGCCGAACCTGGGGCTGAATCCGTACGAGCCCAGCGGCATCAGCTCCTGGCCCTCCTCGGCGAGGGCGGCGTAGAGGCGCTCGATCTCGGCCTCGTCCGCACACTGGACGTACAGCGACATCGCGGGCGTGAAGCCGAACTCGTGGTGGACCGAGCTGTCGATGCACATGAACTGCTGCCCGGCCAGGGAGAAGGTCGCGTGCTGCACGGTTCCCTCGGCTCCGGCCCCGGGTCCGGTCTCATCGGGGCCGTAGCGGCTGATGGACAGCACCTCGGCGTCGTCGAAGAGCGAGAGGTAGAAGCTCATCGCTTCCTCGGCTCGCCCCTCGAACATCAGAAACGTGGTGATCTTCTGCGGGGTCGGCGTGACGGCCATCGTCGCATCAGGTCCCTTCTGCTCATGTCCCGGAGCAGGAACCCTAGCCGCCGGGACGGCCCTGACCGGCGGAGCGAAACCGGGTCCGACCGCGATTCCCCGCGCGGCCGGACCCGGCCCGCCCGCTGCTCGCGGCCCGCCGTCCGCCCGCCGCCTGACCGCCCACCGCCCGCCGCCCGACGCCCGACGCCCGACGCCCGACGCCCGACGGCAGGGGTTACCGCGCGCCGTACACCGGCAGGGGGGCCGGTGCCGCGGCGAGGAGCTTCAGCGTGGTCTCGCCCGCCTCCGCCGGCGTCCACCGCGCGCCCCGGTCCGCCGTCGGGCCGGGCCGCCAGCCCTCCATCACCGTGATCCGGCCGCCCTCCGCCTCGAAGACCCGCCCGGTGACCCCGGCCGAGGCGTCCGCGCCCAGCCACACCACCAGCGGGGACACGTTCTCCGGGGCCATCGCGTCGAAGCCGCCCGCCTCCGGCGCGGCCATGGTCTCGGCGAAGGTCCCTTCGGTCATCCGGGTCCGCGCCGCCGGGGCGATCGCGTTGACCTGGACCCCGTACGGGCCCATCTCCTGCGCCGCGACCATCGTGAGGCCGAGGATCCCCGCCTTGGCCGCGCTGTAGTTGCCCTGGCCGACCGAGCCGAGCAGCCCGGCGCCCGAGGAGGTGTTGACCACCCGGGCGGCCACCTGCCGGCCGGCCTTCGCCTCCGCCCGCCACCACACGGCCGCCGCCCGCAGCGGCAGGAAGTGCCCCTTCAGGTGCACCCGCACGACCGCGTCCCAGTCGTCCTCGTCCAGGTTGACGAGCATCCGGTCCCGCAGGAACCCCGCGTTGTTGACCAGGGTGTCGAGGCGGCCAAAGGCGCCGAGCGCCGTCTCCACCAGGGAGGTCGCACCCTGCGACGTGGCGATGTCCCGGCCGTGCGCCACGGCTTCCCCGCCCAGTGCCTCGATCTCCCGGACGACCTGCGCCGCCGGGCCGTCCGGCCCCGGCAGTCCGTCCAGCCCCACCCCCAGGTCGTTCACGACGACCTTCGCCCCCTCGGCCGCGAAGGCCAGCGCATGGGCCCGCCCCAGCCCCCGCCCCGCGCCCGTCACGATCACGACCCGGCCTTCGCACAGTCCCGCCATCTCAGCTCTCCTTGTTCACAGTTGCCGCATCCAGAAACGCCGGGCGCTCTCCGCCCCCGTGCACCAGCAGGCTCGCCCCGCTCACGTACGCCGCCCGGTCGGAGGCGAGGAACACCGCCGCCTGCCCCACGTCCGAGGGCTCCGCCAGCCGTCCCAGCGGGACGGTCGCGCCGACCGCGGCGACGCCGGCCTCGTCCCCGTAGTGCAGGTGCGCCAGCTCGGTCCGCACCATGCCCAGGACCAGCGAGTTCACGCGTACCTCGGGCGCCCACTCCACGGCCATGGACCGGGCCAGGTTCTCCAGCCCGGCCTTCGCCGCCCCGTACGCCGCCGTCCCCGGCGAGGGCCGGGTCCCGCTGACGCTGCCGATCATCACCACCGAGCCGCGTGCCTCCCGCAGCCACGGACGGGCGGCCAGCGAGGCCGTCATCGGCGCCAGCAGGTTGAGCTCGACGACCCGCGCGTGGCGTTGGGCCTCCCCCTCCCCCAGCAGCCGGTACGGGGTGCCGCCCGCGTTGTTGACCAGGCAGTCGAGGCGTCCGTAGCGCCCCGCGACCGCGCCGAAGAAGTCGTGCACGGCGGCGGGATCGCGCAGGTCGACGGCGGTGAAGCTGGCCGTGCGGCCGCCCGCCGCGACCGGTTCCTCCGGGGGCCGCCGGGCGCAGACGACGACCTGCGCGCCCGCCGCGAGGAACGACCGGGCGATCCCGGCGCCGACGCCCCGGGTTCCGCCGGTGACGACGACAACCCTCCCGTCGAGCTCCATAGGCTGCTACCTTCCTCACCTAACAAATGTTTGGTGGAAAGGTAGCTGATCCTCTCATGGGTGTCTCCACCTCCAGCCCGGACAAGGGCATCGCACTCGTCACAGTCGACTTCCCCCCCGTCAACGCACTGCCCGTGCAGGGCTGGTACGACCTCGCCGACGCGCTGCGCGCCGCGGGCCGCGACCCCGAGGTCCGGTGCGTCGTCCTGGCCGCCGAGGGCCGCGGTTTCAACGCCGGCGTCGACATCAAGGAGATGCAGCGCGACACCGGGCACGCCGCCCTCATCGGCGCCAACCGGGGCTGCTACGAGGCCTTCGCCGCGGTGTACGAGTGCGAGGTGCCGGTCGTCGCGGCCGTGAACGGGTTCTGTCTGGGCGGCGGCATCGGCCTGGTCGGCAACGCCGACGCGATCGTCGCCTCCGACGACGCGACCTTCGGGCTGCCGGAGCTGGACCGGGGCGCGCTCGGCGCCGCCACCCACCTGGCGCGGCTGGTCCCGCAGCACCTGATGCGCGCGCTGTACTACACCTCGCGCACGGCGACCGCCGCCGAACTGCACGCGCACGGCTCGGTGTGGAAGGTGGTCCCGCGCGCGGAACTGCGCGGCGCCGCCCTGGAACTGGCCGCCGAGATCGCGAAGAAGGACGGCTACCTGATCCGGCTGGCCAAGGCGGCCATCAACGGGATCGACCCCGTGGACGTGCGCCGCAGCTACCGCTTCGAACAGGGCTTCACCTTCGAGGCCAACCTCAGCGGGGTCGCCGACCGGGTCCGCGACGCCTTCGGGAAGGGAGAGCGCGCATGAGCGGCAGGACGGACAGGACAGACAAGGTACTGACCCCCGAAGAGGTGGTCGGGCAGTTGCGCAGCGGGATGACCATCGGCATCGGCGGCTGGGGGTCCCGGCGCAAGCCCATGGCCCTGGTGCGAGCGCTGCTCCGGTCCGAGATCACCGATCTCACCGTGATCTCGTACGGCGGCCCCGACGTCGGCCTGCTGGCCGCCGCCGGCCGCATCCGCAGACTCGTCGCCCCCTTCGCCACCCTCGACTCCATCCCGCTGGAGCCCCATTTCCGGGCCGCCCGCGAGCGCGCCGCCTTCACGCTCACCGAGCTCGACGAGGCCATGTTCATGTGGGGCCTGCACGCCGCCGCCAACCGGCTGCCCTTCCTCCCCGTCCGCGCCGGCCTCGGCTCCGACGTGATGCGGGTCAACCCGGAGCTGCGCACGGTCACCTCCCCCTACGCCGACGGCGAGGAGCTCGTCGCCGTCCCCGCCTTGCGCATGGACGCCGCCCTGGTCCACCTGAACCGCGCCGACCGCCTCGGCAACGCCCAGTACCTGGGCCCGGACCCGTACTTCGACGACCTGTTCTGCGAGGCCGCCGACGCCGCCTACGTCTCCTGCGAACGGCTCGTCGAGACCGCCGAGCTCGCCAAGGCCGGCCCCCCGCAGTCCCTCCTCGTCAGCCGCCACTCCGTCACCGGGGTCGTCGAGACGCCGAACGGCGCGCACTTCACCTCCTGCGTCCCCGACCACGACCGCGACGAGGCCTTCCAGAAGTTCTACGCGACCACCCCCTGGGCCGAGTTCGCCGCGCGCTTCCTCTCGGGGGCGAGCGAACACGACTACCAGTCCGCCGTCCGGACCTGGCACGAGGAGCAGAAGTGAGCACCGCGACCGTCACCCGCGCCGAATACTGTGTGATCGCCTGCGCCGAGGCCTGGCGCGACAACGGCGAGGTGCTCGCCAGCCCGATGGGCCTGATCCCCTCCTTCGGGGCCCGGCTCGCGAAGCGGACCTTCTCCCCCGACCTGCTCCTGACCGACGGCGAGGCCATGCTCGTCGGACTCGACGGCACGGCCGAGGGCTGGCTCCCGTACCGGCGCCACCTGACGATGGTCACCGGCGGCCGCCGGCACGTGATGATGGGCGCCAGCCAGATCGACCGGTACGGCAACCAGAACATCTCCTGCATCGGCGACTGGGAGCGGCCGGCCCGCCAGCTCCTCGGGGTGCGGGGCGCGCCCGTCAACACCCTGAACAACCCGGTGAGCTACTGGGTCCCCAAGCACTCCCCGCGGGTCTTCGTCGAACGCGTCGACATGGTCAGCGGCGTCGGCTACGACCGCGCCGAGGCGGCCGGGGTGACCCGCTACCACCGCCTGCCCCGCGTCGTCAGCGACCTCGGCGTCTTCGACTTCGCCGGGCCCGGCCACTCGATGCGCCTGGCCTCCGTCCACCCCGGGGTCACCACCGACCAGGTCCGGGCGGCCACCGGCTTCGAGCTGGCGCTCTCCGGTGAGGGTGAGGTCCCCTGCACGCGGGAGCCGACCGAGCACGAGCTGCGGCTGATCCGCGAGGTGATCGATCCCAAGGGTCTGCGCGACCGGGAAGTACGGGGCTGATCCGATGCGGACGGCATTCACCGAGCTGGTCGGGGTCGAGCACCCCATCGTGCAGACGGGCATGGGCTGGGTCGCCGGCCCCCGCCTGGTGTCGGGCGCCGCCAACGCGGGGGCCCTGGGGATCCTCGCCTCGGCGACGATGACCGTGGACCAGCTGCGGGCGGCGGTCCGCGAGGTCAAGTCCCGCGTCCCGGACGGGACCCCCTTCGGGGTCAATCTGCGCGCGGACGCCGGGGACGCGGCCGAGCGCGCCCAGTTGATCATCGACGAGGGGGTGCGGGTCGCCTCGTTCGCCCTCGCGCCCTCCAAGGAGCTGATCGGGCGGCTCAAGGACGCGGGCGTGGTCGTCGTTCCGTCGATCGGGGCCCGGCGGCACGCCGAGAAGGTGGCCGCCTGGGGCGCCGACGCGGTGATCGTGCAGGGCGGCGAGGGCGGCGGCCACACCGGGGACGTGGCCACGACGGTGCTGCTGCCGCAGGTCGTGGACGCCGTGGACATCCCGGTGGTCGCGGCGGGCGGCTTCTGCGACGGGCGCGGCCTGGTCGCGGCCCTGTCGTACGGGGCGGCGGGCATCGCCATGGGCACCCGTTTCCTGCTGACCTCGGACTCCACCGTCCCGGACGCCGTGAAGGCCCGGTACCTGCGGGCCACGGTCAAGGACGTCACCGTCACCACGGCCGTCGACGGCCTGCCGCACCGGATGCTGCGCACCGCGCTGGTCGACTCCCTGGAGCGGGCGGGCCGCACCCGGGCGCTGGCCCGGGCGGTCCGGCACGCGGCCGGCTTCCGGAAGCTGTCCGGTCTGAGCTGGCCGCAGATGGTCCGCGACGGCCTCGCGATGAAACACGGCAAGGACCTGTCCTGGAGCCAGGTCCTGCTCGCCGCGAACACCCCCATGCTCCTCAAGGCGTCCATGGTCGAGGGCCGTACGGACCTCGGCGTCATGGCATCGGGCCAGGTCGCGGGGGTGATCGATGATCTCCCGTCCTGTGCGGAGCTCGTCTCCCGCGTCATGGCCGAGGCACACACCGTGCTGGACCGTCTGCATGAGTCGAACGGGCAGCACTCGCTCCGCACCCTGCCACCACCAGGGTGATCCCCCTTCTCCGTCACAGGAGTTGCCATGAGCCGTGCCCGAATCCGCCTGGCGACGGCGGCGGTCGCCGCCGCACTCGCCATCGGGACCCTGCCCGCCTCCGCGTACGCGGCGGCGGCACCCGGCGCCGGGGTCAGTGCCCGGCACCACCAGCACCAACAGCAAGATGAAACGATTCGCCAGATCCCCCTCCAGGGCGCCGTCAACGTCCGCGACATCGGCGGCTACCGCACCTGGACCGGCGGCAAGGTCCGCCAGGGACTCGTCTACCGCTCCGACGCACTGAGCAAGCTGACCGACGCCGACGTCACCACCGTCTCCGGTCTCGGCCTCACGAAGGTCGTCGATTTCCGCATCCCGATGGAGCTCCAGTACGACGGCGCCGACCGGCTGCCCACCGGACTCTCCCCCACCGCGCGCCCGGTCAGCGACCTCGGCCTGTACGGGACCCTCGTCGGCGCGATCTCCAGCGGCGACCCCGTCACGCAGGAGCAGATGCTCGGCGGCGGCCGCGCCGAGGCCTACATGCGCGACATCTACCGCACCTTCGTGAGCAGCCCCGAGAACCGGGCGCAGTTCGCGGCGACCCTGCGGGAGATCGCGAACGGCCGGCAGGGCCCGGTCCTGTACCACTGCACGTCCGGCAAGGACCGCACCGGCTGGATGAGCTACGTACTGCTGCGCGCCCTGGCCGTCCCCGAGGAGACCGCCGAGGGCGACTACCTGGCGTCGAACACCTTCCGCGCCGCCTACGACGCCCGGCTGCGGGCGGGCCTCAAGCAGTCGGGCCGCATGCAGAACCCCGACCTGCTGATCCCGCTGCAGGAGGTCCGCCAGGACTACCTGGACGCGGCGACGGCGCAGATGGAGGCCGACTACGGCAGCTTCTACGGCTACCTGACACAGGGCCTCGGCCTGGACCTGCGGACGCTGGCGAAGCTGCAGGACAAGATGGTCCGCTGACGCCCGGCGGACAGCACGACGCCGGGCAGTGCGCGAAGCACTGCCCGGCGTCGTCGTACGTCATGCGTGACGCGTCATGCCTGACGCGTCACGTGTCGTGGTGGTACGTCCCGCGTCGCCCTCCCGGGTCAGACCGCGCGGCGGCGGCCCTGCCCCGCGGAGCCGACCCGGCTGCGCGCGGAGGCCGCGGCCGCACCACCGGTGGCGCCGCCACCGGTACGCCGGCCGCGCTCGCCGGAGCCGGTGGCCCCGGCGCCGCTGCCCTGGCCACCGCGACGGGCCTGGCCCGACCCGGAGGCCGCCGGGGCCTGGCCGGTGGCGCCGCCACCGGAACGGCGGCCGCGGCCGCCGGCCGCCGGGGCGCCGCCCGTGGCCGAACCGGTACGCGGGCCTCCGCCCGAGCGGCGGCGCGCGCCGGAGCCCGAACCGGAACCCGAGCCGGACCCGTTGCGGGGCTTCGGCGCGGTCGGCTGCGGCACGTCCAGCACCACCGGGATGCCCGAGGGCTCCTTGGCGCCGGTCAGCCGGGACAGCTCCTCGTCGGAGGACTTGATCTGCGCGGTGCGCGGGGAGATCCCGGCGTCCGACATCAGCCGGGTCATGTCCCGCTTCTGGTCGGGCAGCACCAGGGTGACCACGCTGCCGGACTCGCCGGCGCGGGCGGTACGGCCGCCGCGGTGCAGGTAGTCCTTGTGGTCGGCGGGCGGGTCCACGTTGACGACGAGGTCGAGGTCGTCGATGTGGATGCCGCGCGCGGCGACGTTCGTCGCCACCAGCGCGGTGACCTCGCCCGTCTTGAACCAGTCCAGGGTGCGGTTGCGCTGCGGCTGCGAGCGGCCGCCGTGCAGGCCGGAGGCGCGCACGCCGTCCGCCAGGAGCTTCTTGACCATGCGGTCCACGCCGCGCTTGGTGTCCACGAACATGATCACCCGGCCGTCGCGAGCGGCTATACGCGTCGCCACGGCCTTCTTGTCGGTCTCGTCCATGACGTACAGGACGTGGTGCTCCATGGTGGTGACCGCACCGGCCGACGGGTCGACGGAGTGGCCGACCGGGTCGGTCAGGAACATCTTGACGAGCTTGTCGATGTTCTTGTCGAGCGTCGCGGAGAACAGCATGCGCTGGCCGCCGGACTCGACCTGCTTGAGCAGCGCCGTGACCTGCGGCATGAAGCCCATGTCGGTCATCTGGTCGGCCTCGTCGAGGACGGTGATCGAGACCTGCGAGAGGTCCGCGTCACCGCGGTCGATGAGGTCCTTCAGACGGCCGGGGGTGGCGACGAGCACCTCGGAGCCGCGGCGCAGGGCGCCCGACTGCCGGTTGATCGACATGCCGCCGACGACGGTCGCGATGCGCAGGTTGACGGCCGTGGCGTACGGGGACAGGGCGTCGGTGACCTGCTGCGCGAGCTCGCGCGTCGGTACGAGGACCAGGGCGAGCGGCTGCTTCGGCTGCGCGCGGCGGCCGGCGGTACGGGCCAGCAGCGCCAGGCCGAAGGCCAGCGTCTTGCCGGAGCCGGTACGGCCGCGGCCGAGCAGGTCACGGCCGGCGAGCGAGTTCGGCAGCGTCGCGGCCTGGATCGGGAACGGCTCGGTGACGCCCTGGGCGGCGAGGGTCTTCAGCAGCGCCTCGGGCATGTCCATGTCCTCGAACGCGGACACCGGCGGGAGGGCCGGGGCGATCGGCTCGGGCATGGTGAATTCTTGGGGCCTGGCCACGGGGGCGGACTTCTGCCGTCCCGCGCCAGCCTTCGGACGTCCCTGGGCCGCACCTCGGCCCCGGGTGGGGCGGCGGCTGGGTCGTGCGGAGCTGGAGCTGGTCATGCGGAAATGCCCTCCTGAAACCGGCAGGTAAAACAAAGGTCGAAACAGCAGACAAGCCGGGGCCCGCACCTTCACGGTGCGGACCCCGGCAAGCTGACGTACTTAGTTGGCGGGGAGGATGTTCTCCGCCTGGGGGCCCTTCTGGCCCTGGGTGACGTCGAAGGACACGCGCTGGCCCTCCTGGAGCTCACGGAAGCCCTGGGTGGCGATGTTCGAGTAGTGGGCGAAGACGTCCGGGCCGCCACCGTCCTGCTCGATGAAGCCGAAGCCCTTTTCCGAGTTGAACCACTTCACGGTGCCAAGTGCCATTTTGAATCTCCTGAATAGGCGGCAAAGGGCCCCATCCGGAGATTCCGGCAAAACAATAAAAGCGCCTGAGGATCATTCCCGTCAGGCGCACATAAAGTTCATGGGTACCACAACTGCAACGAGCTCTAAGCTAGCACATCTCGCGGCGGGTGTGGCGCCACAGGGATGTGACCTGCACCCTTCCCGCAATCGGCCCCCTGCCGAGCACCCCTCGGCGGGTCCGGCCCCCGCGCTCCGGCCCGGCGCTCCCGCCCCGCACTGCGGCCCCCGTACTCGGGGGCCGGGCGGGCGCGGGCAAGGGGCTCCGGGCTACAGCCGTTCGATGATCGTCACGTTGGCCTGGCCGCCGCCCTCGCACATCGTCTGGAGGCCGAAGCGGCCCCCCGTGCGTTCCAGCTCGTGGAGCAGGGTGGTCATCAGCTTGACCCCCGTCGCGCCCAGCGGGTGGCCCAGGGCGATCGCGCCGCCGTTGACGTTGACCCGCTCGGGATCGGCTCCGGTCTCCTTGAGCCAGGCCAGCACCACCGGGGCGAAGGCCTCGTTGATCTCCACCAGGTCGATGTCGGCCAGGGACATGCCGGTCTTCTTCAGCGCGTACGCCGTCGCCGGGATCGGCGCGGACAGCATGCGGATCGGGTCCTCGCCCCGCACCGAGAGGTGGTGGATGCGGGCCCGCGGCCGCAGGCCGTGTTCGCGTACGGCCCGCTCGGAGGCGATCAGCATCGCCGCCGCGCCGTCCGAGACCTGGGAGGAGACCGCCGCCGTGATGGTGCCGCCCTCGACCACCGGCTTCAGCGTCGCCATCTTCTCCAGTGACGTGTCCCGGCGCGGGCCCTCGTCCACTGTCACGTCCCCGTACGCCACCGTCTCGCGGTCGAAGCGGCCCTCGTCGATCGCGCGCAGCGCCCGCCGGTGGGAGCGCAGCGCGAACTCCTCCATGTCCCGTCGGGTGATGCCCCACTTCTGCGCGATCAGCTGGGCGCCGTGGAACTGGTTGACCGGGGCGTCGCCGTACCGGGCCCGCCAGCCGGCCGATCCCGCGTACGGGCCCTCGGTGAGGCCCAGCGGCTCCGCCGCCTGCCGCGAGGCGAAGGCGATCGGGATCATCGACATGTTCTGGGTGCCGCCCGCGACCACCAGGTCCTGGGTGCCGGAGAGGACGCCCTGCGCCGCGAAGTGCACCGCCTGCTGCGAGGAGCCGCACTGGCGGTCGACGGTGACGCCCGGCACCTCCTCCGGCAGGCCCGCCGCCAGCCACGCCGTGCGCGCGATGTCCCCGGCCTGCGGCCCCACGGTGTCGAGGCAGCCGAACACCACGTCCTCCACGGCGGCCGGGTCCACCCCGGACCGCTCGACGAGCGCCTTCAGGACGTGTGCCCCCAGGTCGGCCGGGTGGACGGCGGACAGGCCGCCGTTCCTGCGCCCCACCGGGGTGCGTACGGCTTCGACTATGTAGGCCTCGGGCATCGGGACTCCTCTGATCGGGTCATCGGGTCAGGTGCGTAGGGCGATCCCGTCCAGCACCATCGACAGGTACTGGCGGGCGATCTCCTCGGGGCTGTGCTGTCCGCCCGGCCGGTACCAGGACGCCGCCACCCACACCGTGTCGCGCACGAAGCGGTAGGTGAGGCGGATGTCGAGGTCGGCGCGGAAGACCTTGGCGGCGACCCCCCGCTCGAGCGTCCCCAGCCAGGCCTTCTCGAACTTCTGCTGCGAGTCGGACAGGTAGTGGAAGCGGGGCTGCGCGGAGAGGGTGCGGGACTCCTTCTGGTAGATCGCGACGGCGGCGCGGTGCCGGTCGATCTCCCGGAAGGACTCGGTGACGAGGGCCTCGATGGTCTCCCGGGGGCCGAGACCGGCGGCGAGGACGGTGTCGTAGCCCTCCCACAGTTCGGTCAGGAAGGCGGAGAGGATCTCGTCGAGCATCGATTCCTTGGAATCGAAGTGGTAGTAGAGGCTGCCGGCGAGCATGCCGGCGGCGTCGGCGATCTTGCGGACGGTGGTGGCGTTGTAGCCCTGCGCGGCGAAGACCTCGGCGGCGGTGTCGAGGAGTTCGCGGCGCCGTTCGGGCGTAGCCGTCACCTGCGGCTTCTTCTTGGCTGTCGGCTTGTTCGTTGGCACGCGTCCATTCTCGGCCTACGCGTGCTGGCTGCTGACCGAGACGGTCTCGCCCGTCATGTACGACGAGTAGCCGCTGGCCAGGAAGACGACGACGTTGGCGACCTCCCAGGGCTCGGCGTACCGGCCGAAGGCCTCGCGGGCGGTGAGTTCGGCGAGCAGCTCCTCGCTGGTGACCTTCACCAGGTGCGGGTGCATGGCCAGGCTCGGGGCGACCGCGTTGATCCGTACGCCGAACTCGGCGGCCTCCAGGGCCGCGCAGCGGGTCAGCGCCATCACGCCGGCCTTGGCGGCGGCGTAGTGGGCCTGGCCGGTCTGGGCGCGCCAGCCGATGACGGAGGCGTTGTTGACGACGACCCCGCCGGTGC
Organism: Streptomyces sp. NBC_01294; assembly: GCF_035917235.1. Taxonomy (NCBI): domain Bacteria; kingdom Bacillati; phylum Actinomycetota; class Actinomycetes; order Kitasatosporales; family Streptomycetaceae; genus Streptomyces; species Streptomyces sp. NBC_01294. Next base: position 6,065,093 of record NZ_CP108423.1, on the reverse strand, counting down.
CGGCGGCCTTGAAGGAGCGAAGTGCGGCGCGCGTGCAGCGGAAGGTGCCGTTCAGGGTGACGTCGAGGACCTTGCCCCACTGTTCGTCGGTCATGTCGACGAGGGCGGCGGTGCCGCCGAGGCCGGCGTTGTTGACGACGACGTCGAGGCGGCCGTGGGTCTGCTCGGCGTGTGCGAAGAGGGCCCGCACCTGGTCCTCGTCGGTGACGTCGCAGGGCAGGGAGGTGACGCGGTCCGCCCCGAACTCGGCGGCGAGCGCGTCCTCGGTCTCCTTCAGGCGGCGGGCGTGGGCGTCGCCGATGACGATGCGGGCGCCCTCCTCGAGGAAGCGGCGGGCGGTGGCCCCGCCGATCCCGGCCCCGGCGGCGGCGGTGATGACGGCGGTGCGGTCCTTCAGCAGTCCGTGCCCGGGGACATAGTCGGGGGTTTTCACGCCCGTACCTCCTTGGGAAGGCCGAGGATCCGCCCGTTCCGAACCTCGGTGTGGAACTCCTCGACGCCGCTCATGCGCGTACGTTAACCTACCAAACACTTGTTAGGGAAGCGCTCGTTCCTGCCCGTCCTTGCTCGTCGTCGCTCCTCTATTGCTCCTCTCGCCTATTGCTCCTCTCGCTCCTCATTGCTCGGCACGTGCCCGGCGGCACGGAGACCCGTCGCCGCCACGAAGGAGGCGAACACCGGATGGACCCCACGATGAACCTGACCCAGACGGCGGAGGTGGAGGCCTTCCGGGCCGAGGCGCGCGGCTGGCTGGCCGACCGGGTCCCCGCCTCCCCGCTCCCCTCCCTGGAGACGCGGGAGGGCTTCGCGGCGCACCGGGAGTGGGAGGCGGTGCTGCACGCGGGCCGCTGGTCGGTGGTGTCCTGGCCCGAGGAGTACGGGGGCCGGGGCGTGGACCTCGTGAAGTGGCTGGTCTTCGAGGAGGAGTACTGGGCCGCGGGCGCGCCCGGCCGGGTCTCGCAGAACGGCATCAACCTCCTCGCGCCGACCCTCTTCGACCACGCGACGGCCGAGCAGCGGGCGCGGGTGTTGCCGTCGATGGCGAGCGGCGAGGTGATCTGGGCACAGGCCTGGTCGGAGCCGGAGTCGGGATCCGATCTGGCCTCGCTGACGTCGCGGGCCGAGCGGACGGAGGGCGGCTGGCTGCTGTCCGGGCAGAAGACCTGGTCCTCGCGGGCGGCCTTCGCGGACCGCGCCTTCGGCATCTTCCGCACCGACCCGCACACCCCGAAACCGCACCAGGGGCTCACGTACCTGATGTTCGACCTGCGGGCGCCGGGGGTGACGGTACGGCCCATCGGCCGCCTCGACGGCAAGCCGGCCTTCGCGGAGCTCTTCCTGGACCGGGTCTTCGTGCCGGACGAGGACGTGATCGGGGAGCCCGGGCAGGGCTGGCGGATCGCGATGTCGACGACGGGCAACGAGCGGGGGCTGACCCTGCGCTCCCCCGGCCGGTTCCTGGCGGCGGCGGACCGGCTGGTGGGGCTGTGGCGCGCGCAGGGGGATCCGTCCGCCACCGCGCTGCGCGACCGGGTGGCGGACGCGGTGGTCGGGGCGCGCGCGTACGAACTGTTCACCTGGTCCAGCGCCTCCCGGTTCGCGGCGGGCGAGACGATCGGCGCCGAGTCCAGCCTGAACAAGGTGTTCTGGTCGGAGTACGACATCGCCCTGCACGAGACCGCGCTGGACCTGCTGGGCGCGGACGCGGAGCTCGCGGACGGCGAGTGGGCCGAGCCGTGGGTCTTCTCCCTGGCCGGACCGATCTACGCGGGGACGAACGAGATCCAGCGCGACATCATCGCCGAGCGGCTGCTCGGCCTGCCGAAGGGCCGCCGCTGATGCGCTTCCTGCTGACCGACGAGCAGTCGGACTTCGCCCGTACGCTGCGCGCCCTGCTGGGCTCGGCGGACGTGCCGGCGACGGTACGGGCCTGGGCGGACGGCGAGCACGGGCCCGGGCGGGCGCTCTGGTCCCGGCTCGCGGGGACGGGCCTGTTCGCGCTGGCCGCGCCGGAGGCCCACGAGGGCGCGGGCCTGCTCCCGCTGGAGCTGTCCCTCGGCTTCGTGGAGCTGGGCCGGGCGGGGGTGGCGGGGCCGGTGGTGGAGACGGCGGCCGCGTCGGTGCTGCTGTCGGAGCTGGCGGAGGGAGGGTTGGCGAAACGCTTCCTCCCGGGGCTGGTCGCGGGCGAGACCTCGGCCACGCTGACGCTGCCGGGCGCCGGCCCGTACGCCCTGGACGCGGACGCGGCGACGTACTGCTTCACGGTGTCGGAGGCGGGCGTGCTGCGGCTGGCGACTGGGACTGGGACCGGGACCGGGACCGGGACCGCCCGGGCGTCGACGGACCCGACGCGGCGGCTGTCGGTCCCCTCGGCGGGCGGCGGCGAACTGCTGGCGGCGGGCCCGGCGGTGGCGCGGGCGGCGGCGGTGGCCGGGCGCTGGGCGCGGCTGCTGACGGCGGCCCAGTGCCTGGGCGTCGGCGAGGCACTGCTGGCCAGGACGGTGGAGTACGTGAAGCAGCGCACCCAGTTCGGGACGCCGATCGGGTCCTTCCAGGCGGTCAAGCACCGGCTGGCGGACACCCTCATCGCCCTGGAGTTCGCCCGGCCGCTGGTGTGGGCGGCGGCGCTGTCGCTGACCCCGGGCGACGTGGCGGCGGCGAAACTGTCGGCGGGCGAGGCGTCCTACCGGGCGGCGATGACGGCGCTCCAGCTCCACGGCGCGGTCGGCTACACGGAGGAACTGGACCTGTCCCTGTGGCTGCGCAAGGCCCGCCCGCTGCGCGACGCGTGGGGCACGCCGTCGGCCTGCCGGGCGGAGGTGCTGCGACCCTTCGCTCGCGAGAGCGGTCGTTGACGACCTCGTGCTGCCAGACGCTCAACAGCACGAGGTCGGGGCGGCGTCCGGGTTCGCGTCACACCACCGCGACGCTCAGGGACACGACGTACTGCTCCTCCACCGTGCCGTCCGGGAAGAGCGGGGCCAGTACCTCGCGCTCCCCGGCGAAGTACGCACGGGTGCCGGCCTCGCCCAGCATCAGGAAGGCGGAGTGACTGGCGAGGTTGGCGAGGTGGGCGTCCAGCGTGACGCGCCGGGACCACCGCACGGTGCGCGTGGTGAACTCGCCGAGCCCCTGGGGCAGGGTGCGGAAGCTCTCCCCCTGGGCCCCGAAGAAGACGCGCAGCCGTTCCTCCTGCTCGGCGATCCACGGGACGGTGGAGTCCGTGTCGTTCCACCAGATGGCGAGCGCGCCGCCGGGCCGGAGCACGCGGCGGGCCTCGGGGACGGAACGCGCCGGGTCGGTCCAGTGCCAGGCCTGGGCGTACGTGAGGAGGTCGAACGCGCCGCTCGCCAGCGGAAGCCGGTCCCCGTCCCCGCGCACGACCGGGATCCCGGGGTTCGCCCGGCGGAACTCCGCGGCCATGCCGTCCCCGGGCTCCACGGCGACGACGTCGGCTCCGCGGCCGTGCAGCAGCGTCGTGGCGATCCCGGTGCCCGCCCCCACGTCGGCCACCCGCGCCCCGGCGAGCGGCCGTCCGGCGAGCTCCTCGACGGCGTCGAACAGGGCCGGGGGATAGCCGGGCCGGGCCGCGGCGTAGAGAGCGGCTGCGGAATCGAAGGAACGGGCACGTGTCGTCATGCGTCCATTGTTTTCGATCACGCAACACGCAACAAGCAACAAGATCGAGGTAACAGGAACATGCGAAGGACGATGACCGGGATGACGCTGTGCGCCGCGGTGGCGGTGCTGCTCACCGGCTGCGGAAGCGAGGATCCCAAGCCGGCCGCGGACAACGCCAAGCCCGCGGCCTCGCAGAGCCCCTCGTCCGCGCCGGCCACGTCCGGCGGCGGGACCCACCAGGTGACCCTGGAGGTCGGGGGCACCGGCAGTACCGCGGTCATGTTCAGCGGCATAGGAAGCGGCTTCGAGCAGCAGACCCTGCCGTGGTCGAAGTCGGGCACCGCCGAACTCACCGCCATGGAGCGGAAGGTGGGCTACCTGGTGAATGTCGTTCCGGGCTTGATCAAGGGCGCCGACGGCAAGCTGCAGCAGGCTCCCTGCAGCATCAAGATCGACGGCAAGCAGGTCGCGCAGAGCGACGGCGTCACGACCACGAAGGGCTGCTCCTACATCATCAAGGACTAGGGCGCGTCTTTCGGATCTTGCCGGGCCCGCGTTGCCCGGCACCGCACCTCGCCGCGTTGTCGGGGCCCCCGAGTACGTCCAGTACGAGCGGAGCACCTCCGCCTTGCGATGCACGGCACCGGACAACGCGGGCTCGGCCGACAAGATCCGAAAGACACGCCCAGCGGTCGTTCAGGTCCGGGGGCGGCGCAGGGAGAGCCATCCCAGGGTGGCGGTCTGGAGCACGAGCAGGGCCCCGGTGCCGGCCGCCTGCCAGAGCGGCCGGTCCGGGCGTCCGCCCGGGGACCACGCCGGGCCGTCGGGGTCCGTCGTGACCGTCAGGCGGGCGCCGACCGGAAGGTCCAGCGTCACCGGACCGGGCAGGTCGCGGCCGGCCTCCGTGCGCAGCCGCAGGGAGGGGGTGGAGACGGAGCCGTCCTGCACCACGGCCCTTTCCGCGACCACCGCCACCTCCTCCCGGCCGCGGTCGTGGAGCGTGTACCGGTCCCACGCGATCCAGCCGAGCGCCGCGATCCCGACCGCGAAGAGCGCGACGGCGGTGCGGGCCACGAACTCCGCACCGGTGCCGTGGGGTACGGCCGCGCCGAGGACGAAGACGGCCAGCAGCACCGGGACCCAGAGTCCCTCGGGGCCCCGGAGCAGCCAGATCGCCCCGAACTCCGCCGCCAGGAGAAGGCAGTTGCGCAGGATCGCCCCCGGCACTCTCCGTATCAGTTCAGCCATGGACACATCATGCCCGGAGCGCCGGCGGATCCCCTCGGTCCGGATCACCTAGTCCCGGATCCACTCGGTCCGGATCACCTGGGCCCGGATCACCTCGGCCCGGATCCGGCCGTCCCGCCACCCCCTGCGCCGCCACCCACCGAGCCGCCGCACGCAGTGCGGCGGCGCCCGCCGGCAGCGGCAGGCCCAGGAAGCCGTGGAAGACGCCCGGGTGGAGCTGGACCGTGCAGTCGACGCCCGCCGCCGCGAGCCGGCGCCCGTACGCGAGGCCCTCGTCGCGCAGGACGTCGCAGTCCGCGAGGACGATCAGCGCGGGCGGCAGGCCCGAGAGGTCGGCGGCGCGCAGCGGCGAGACGTGCGGGTGCGCCGGGTCGCCGCCGTACTGGTCCCAGTACCAGGCCATGTGGGCGGCGGTGTGGAAGTAGCCCTCCGCGTACGTGTCCGCCGACGCGGAGTCCATCGAGGCATCGAGCGGCGGATAGAACATCAGCTGTCCCGCGAGGAGTTCGGGCGCGCGCAGGGCGGTCACCGCCGCGAGGTTGCCGCCGCTGGAGTCCCCCGCGACCACCAGCCGGCCCGGGTCGCAGCCCAGGGCGAGGGCCTGCGCGCGGGCCCAGAGCAGGACCGTCAGCGCGTCGTCCGGCGCCGCCGGCCAGGGGTTTTCCGGGGCGAGCCGGTAGTCCGCCGAGACGACGACCGCGCCCGAGGCGGACGCCAGCGAGCGGCACGTCGCGTCGTGGGTGTCCAGGCCGCACATCACCCAGCCGCCGCCGTGGAGGAAGACGACCAGGGGGCGGCCGCCGGAGCCAGGCGCGGGATCGTAGATCCGGACCGGGACCCCGGCCGCCACCGCGTCGGACACCGAGGCCACGGGCGGGCCCGGCCGGCCGGGCACCGCCGCCGCCCGCAGGGCCGCCGCGTCGCCGGGCCGGGGGAAGCCGGCCGTCATCGCGTCGCACAGCCGCCGCGCCGCCGGCGACAGGAGATCGCCCCCGCCCACGCCATGCCCACCCATGCCGTCGCCGCCCATGCCGTCCCCCCTCATCCCGTCGTCATCCCGCGGTCATCCCCGCGGTCATCCCGCCGTCCACCGTGAACTCCGCGCCCGTCACGTACGAGGACGCGTCCGAGCAGAGGAAGAGGACGAGCTCCCCGACCTCCTCCGGCCGGCCCATCCGCCCGAGCGGTACGTGCGACCAGTCCCGGCCCGCGACCACCTCGGCCACCATCGGGGTGTCGACGGCCCCCGGGTGCACCGAGTTGACCCGGATCCGGTCCGCGGCCAGGTCGAGCGCCGCCGACCGGGTCAGTCCGCGCAGCCCGAACTTGGTGGACCCGTACGCCGCGTGGCCGGGTATCCCGACCAGTCCGGCGGTGGACGAGATGTTGACGACCGAGCCGCCCCCGCCCGCCCGCAGGACCGGGGCCACCGCCTGGATGCCGAGGAACGGCCCGAGCAGGTTGACCCGCAGCAGGGCCTCGAAATCGTCGAGCCGCTGCTGTTCCACGTGGGCCGTGCGCCACAGGGCCGCGTTGTTGACCAGGGCCGAGACCGTTCCGAAGGCGCGGAGCGACTCCGCCACCACCGTCGCCCAGCTCGCCGCGTCGGCCACGTCGTGGCGTACGTACAGCCCCTGGTCGCCGAGTTCCGCGGCCACCGCCCGGCCCTCGTCCTCCCGTACGTCCGTGACCACGACCCGCGCGCCGGCCCGCGCGAACAGCCGGGCCCCGGCCGCGCCCTGGCCGCGCCCGGCCCCGGTGACGACGACGACCTTCCCGTCGAGGGAGACGCCCACGGTTCAGCCTCCCTCCGCCTCGATGGTTCGAATAGGAATACTTCTAGCAGGCATGCCGCGCAGGGGGAAGAACACCGGGAGGACCGGTCGCCGGTCGTAGACTGCGCTGCGTGGCAGACGAGACGAGCAAGCGCACGCTCCCCGCGACCAGCTGGGCGGTGCTCGGGCTGCTCTCCTTCGGCGAGGAGCTCTCCGGTTACGACCTGAAGAAGTGGTCGGACCGGTCGCTGCGGTTCTTCTACTGGAGCCCGTCCTTCAGCCAGATCTACAGCGAGCTCAAGCGCCTGGAGAAGGCGGGCCACGCCTCCTCGCGGACGGTCGCCCAGGAGACCGGCACGCGCGACAAGCGGGTGTACCGGATCACCGACGCGGGCATGGCGGCCGTACGGGAATGGGCCCGCGAGGCCCCCGTCGACCCGCCCGTCCTCAAGCACGGGCCGATGCTGCGGCTGTGGCTGGGCCACCTGCTGGAGCCGGAGCAGATGCGGGAAGTCCTCGGCCGGCACCAGGAGTTCGCGGAGCAGATGCGCCTGCACGCGGTGGCCGACGCGCAGAGCGCGCAGGACGAGCCGGCGTGGGCGTACCCGACGCTCACCCTCAAGTGGGCCGAGCGGTACTACGCCTCCGAGCGCGACCTCGCGGCCGCCATGATCGACGACATCGAGGCACTGGCCGCGGGGCGGGCCGAACGGGCTGCTGACGAGACGCTCAACTAGGGCGTGTCTTTCGGATCGTGTCGGCCGAGCCCGCGTTGTCCGGTGCCGTGCATCGCAAGGCGGAGGCGCTCCGCTCGTACCGGACGTACGTGGGAGCCCCGACAACGCGGCGAGGTGCGGTGCGCGGGCAGCGCGGGCCCGGCACGAAAGACACCCCCTAGGGACCCGGCGGACCGGCGTACCCTCACCCCATGACGGGCAGTGCGATCAGCCTCCGCAAGGTCGAAGAGTCGGCTCCGGCTCTCGTGAGCCTCTACAAGAGCGCCGGGATATCTCTGCGCAAGTACGGTCTGGAGGGCGGGCGGGCCGCGGTCTACCTGGTCCTGGACTACTCCGGGTCGATGCGCCCGTACTACGAGGACGGCAGCGTGCAGGCCCTCGCGGACCGGGTGCTGGGGCTGTCCGCGCACCTGGACGACGACGGCCGGGTGCCGCTGGTGTTCTTCTCCACCGAGGTCGACGCGGTGGAGGAGGTCTCCCTGGCCGGGCACGAGGGCCGGGTCAACGAGATCGCCTCCCGCCTCGGCCACATGGGCAAGACGGCCTACCACGCGGCGATGGACGCGGTGATCGACCACTACCTGGACTCGGGGTCGACCCGGCCGGCCCTCGTGGTCTTCCAGACCGACGGCGGGCCGATCAACAAGCTCGCGGCGGAGAGGTACCTGTGCAAGGCGGCCCGGATGCCGCTCTTCTGGCAGTTCGTCGGCTTCGGCAACACGCGCAGCACGCAGTTCGACTTCCTGCGCCGCCTCGACGAGCTGCCCGTGCCGGCGAAGCGGGTCGTGGACAACGCGGGCTACTTCCACGCGGGCCTGGACCCGCGCACCGTCCCGGACGGCGAACTGTACGACCGCCTGGTCGGGGAATTCCCGGCCTGGCTGGCGGCGGCACGCGGCGCGGGCATCGTGCGCGCCTGACCTGCGGCCGCCGGTCCCCGCGCTTTCATGGACGTATGACGCACACCAGCTGGGCAGCCTTCGAGAAGGCGGAACCGGAGTTCGCGGCGACCGTCCAGGCCCGTTTCGCGCAGTACCCGCACCACGTCCTGGCCACCCTCCGCAAGGACGGCTCTCCCCGGGTGGCCGGGCTGAACGTCGACATCCGGGGCGGGGAGCTGTGGCTCGGCATGATGGCGGGCTCGATGAAGGCCAGGGACCTGCAGCGCGACCCCCGCTTCGCCCTGCACACCAATCCGGGCGAGGGCGAGGAGATGCCGGACGGGGACGTACGGATCTCCGGGCGCGCGGTGGAACTCGTGGACCCGCCCGAGCTGCACCGGTACGCGGAGGAGACGGAGACCCCGCACCCGTTCCACCTCTTCCACGCCGACCTGACGGAGGTCGTCCACATCAGCGTGGAGGGCGACGACCTGGTGGTGCGAACGTGGACCCCGACCCACGGCACGCACACCCTGCGCCGCGGCAACGACGACGAACCACCCCGCGAGGACCCGACCCCGGGCGACGCCACCCCGGACGACCCGACCGCCTGACGGGGCTCGCCCGGCCGGCAGCCCGGCAGCCCGGCAGCCCGGCAGCCCGGCAGCCCGGCAGCCCGGCAGCCGTAGCCTCAGTAGTGGAACGGAAAATGGAACCCCTGACTTCGGAAACCTGGGCGGACGCCCTCGACCTGTACGAGTCGAGCTACACCTTCGTCTCCGTCGCACCCCGCGTCCACGGGAGGTGGTGGCTCGACTTCACCTCGATCGTCCGGCTGGAGGCCCGCGACCCTCGCGGGTGGCGGTCGATCGATCCGGACGAGGAGGAGTTCGACCTCCGGGTGGATCCGATCTACCCGTGGCTGGATCCCCCGGCGACGATGGAGGAAGCAGAGCGTTTCCAGGGCCGGGTGAAGCAACTCCCCCGCGCCTCGGTCCGATCACTGCTGGTGCTGCTCGGCATCCTCGGCATGGACGTGTCGAAGGCATCGAACTGGGAACGACGCCGCCCCGGGATGGAGCACCGGGCCGAGGCGATCATGTCGCGCTTCCCGGCCGGCACACACTTCTATTCGAACCTCGGATGGAAAGGCGACCACCCGGCCTTCTACGAGCAGCCCGTGACCGGGATGGACCCGTTCAGCCAGTTCGGCTGGGACGCCGGACTCATCGCCGTGAACGACGACGAAGTCGCCGTGTTCTGGACCTTCGAGCCCATATGACTTGACCCCGACCGACAGGAAGCTGATGCGCCAGGATCTGGATGCGGAAGCATGGGCCGACGCGCTCAAGCTGTACGAGCGGCTCTCCACGTTCGTCGGCGTCGCTCCGCGCGAGCACGACGAGTGGTGGCTCGACGTCGGGGCGATCATGCGCCTGGAGACGCGGGACCCGCGAGCCTGGGAATCCATCGACCCCTACGAGGGCGAGGAGGAGCGCCGGGAGGACCCGCTGTTCCCGTGGCTGGAGACACCCTCCACACCCGCGGACGCAGAACGCCACCTGCCAAGGGTGAGGGAACTCCCCCCGTCCTCGGTGCGGTCGCTGGTCGTGCTGCTGGGAGTACTCGGTCTGGACGTCGCCAAGACCTGGCGCTGGGAGGAACGCAGACCGGAGATGGAACGCCGGGCTGACGTGATCCTGTCGCGCTTCCCGGACGGCACCCGCTTCCACACCAACCTCGGCTGGAGAGGCGACCGACCCGATTTCTACAGGCAATCCTCCCGGAGCCATCACCCCTTCAGCCAGTACGACTGGGACGCCGGGCTGATCGCCGTGAACGACGACGAAGTCGCCGTGCTCTGGAACTTCCAGTCCCGCTGATCGCAGCGGCCCGGTAGCGCCCCTCTGGACCTGCCCCGGGCGCTCGCCGAAGGCCGGCCGGCGCCGGGGCGGCGAAAGGGGTGGTGTGCGGGGCCGACGGAACCGGGTAACGTCTTTGTCATGTTCTTCCAGGCGCCGATTTACGAGTGAGAGCGTGATGGGCCCCTGCTGACGTCTTTCGACGTCGCCGCCCGTCCCCCACCGATGAATCCGTAGATCACTTCACATCATTACCGGGAGAACCCGTGACCGTAAGCAAGAACATCAACAATCCCGTGGGCCAGGGCGGCGGCCAGCGCAAGAAGCTGTCCCGCGCCGAACGGCAGAACAACGGCCCGCACCGCAACCTCGACCGCCAGGGTGCCGCCGACCAGAAGGCGGAGCTGGTGCGCAAGATGCGCGAGAAGGCAGGCGTGGCCGAGGGCGCGGGGCAGGCGGGCGACGACGCCGCGCAGAGCTGACGCACCGCCGCCGCAGGGCGGCACCGCACGGGGGCAGGGCCCGGACCGCAACGCGCGGTCCGGGCCCTGCTGCCGTACCGGGCGCGGCCGGTCGGGCATGGGCTGCTTGAAGGTAGCCGTGCCGGCGTGGGCGGATGCGGATACTGTGGCGCGGCCATCGGGGTAGCGGTCTTGGGGGGGGGGGACGAGTGGGACGCAACAGGCTGCCTGTGGAGAATGCAGGCGAAAGTGACTTCTGTCTCTTCATCGAGCCGTACGGTGAGGACTTCTATCTGAAACCGGGTGAGGTCTTCACGGTCGCGCCCGAAGCCGAGGGGATCGATGTCTGGTTCTCCACCCTCGTCTGGGAGGGAGGCATCACGGTGTGGCCCTACGAGGACGGCGACCCGACGAAGCTCGTCCTCGAGTACACAGTGACCGACGCCGACGGAACCCGGCTGGAGTGCGGCCACCAGCGGCCCCCGAAGCCGGCCGGCTCAGACATGGCCGAACCGGGTTGACCCTGGACAGCAGGGGAACGACGGCCTTCCGGAGCAGGGCTGTTGTCAGTGGCCCCGGTTAGCGTGGACGGAGTCGGATTCGGGTTCGGATTCGCTCAACGCATCCATGGGGGAACGCATGAAGCACGTCGTCAGCCGGGGCAGGACCCTCGCGCTCGCAACGGTCACAGCGGTCGCGGCGGCGCTCGCTGTGGGTGTGGGGGCGGGGCAGGCCTCGGCGCAGGAGGAGTTGATCGGCTACCCGGGGCCCGACGGGCTGATCTGGGTACAGGAGCAGACCGGCAACGGGGGCTTCGTCTCGGGCGGCCTCGCCTCGTCACTGGACACCTTCACCACCTTCGCGTGCGAGGGCGGCGGCAGCATCGAGGTGGCGTTCCGCCTGGACAACCACCCGGACCGGGACCCGGCGCCGTTCACCCTGGACTGCCCGGCGGGCAGCCCGTCCCGCGTCACCGTCCCCCTCGGCACGGGCCTCCACGGCGGCTTCGGAGCCACCGTGACGGCATCGTCCCCGTCCATACGCTGGGGCGCCACGGTCGTCCAGCCCGAGTAGCCACCCACGGGCATCAGCCCCGGCCGGTCACGTCCCGGATGAAGGAGGCCCAGGCCGCGGCAGCAAAGGCGAGCACCGGACCGTTGCCCGCCAGCTTGCTGTCGCGGACGGGGACCAGGCCGGGGAGGTCGTCGGACACCTCGACGCAACTCGCGCCGTCGGAGTTGCTGTAGGAGGACTTCCGCCAGGACAGGTTGTTCACATCTGCGCGCATATCGCGTGTTCCTCCGCCACCGACTCGATCAAGGCCAAGGACGCCGCCGGAGCCAGCGCGGCGGCCCTCGCCAGATCGTAGAGCTTCCAGTGCCGCTGAACCAGGGCCGGATAGTCGATCAAGTGCCCCACTCGGGGCCCTTCCGTATAGACCACGTCAGGCGCGTCGGCGAACTGCATGATGGTGACCAACGAGCCCAGGGTGCCTTGGGCTCCGGCGGAGAAGGGCACCACTTGCAGGGTGATCCGGTGGGCGTGGACATAGGCGGCGATGCGCCCTAGCTGAGCGGCCATCACACCGTGCCCGCCGACCACCGTCCGCAGCACTGCCTCGTGCAGGACGACCCACAGCTCGGGAGTCGCTGGATCGTCGAGGAGCCGTTGGCGCCCTATGCGGGACGCGACCAGTGATTCGACGTAGGCATCGAGCGCGGTGGGATTGCCGCCGCGGATCACCGCCCGCGCGTAGTCCTCAGTCTGGAGCAGCCCAAGAACCAGGCTGGAACAGTACTCGTAGATCGCCGTTGCCTGGACTTCCAGCTCCGCCGCGACCGCGAAGTACTCCACGTGCTTGGACTTGAACGCCTTGGAGAGGCGGGTGAAGTAGTCCCCGGTGCCGAGCTCCTTGTCGATCAGGACGGCGATCTCAGGACGCAGCCGACGCTGGCCGCACTCCATCTGTCCGACGTAAGAACCGGTGGTGAAGATCCGCTCGCCCAGACCTTCCTGGGTCAGGCCGGCTCCCTCGCGGTGCCGCCGCAGTTCCTCGCGGGCGAACTCCTCCGGCGTCTGCGCCGCGCCACCCTCGCCCTTCGGCTTGGCCATGCGACAACTCCCCGCTTCCGCAGTCCCCTTGCTCAGCGAAAAGCGTAGTCCTCACCATGCCACCGCGACAGCGGAACGCATTGGTATGACTACATAACGCCACAGCGCCCGCCACCCCTGGTCGGGGACGTGGCGGGCGCGGTGTCGGAGTTCCGTACGCCGTTGTACGGACCGTATGAGGGGTCCCGCCCCTCGCGGGGCGGGGGGTACTGCCGGTGTTACACCGTCAGGGAGCGGTCCGTCGGCTTGACCGGGTACGGGAGGGCGCTGCTGCCGGTCAGGAAGCGGTCCACGCCGCGGGCGGCCGAGCGGCCCTCCGCGATGGCCCACACGATGAGCGACTGGCCGCGGCCCGCGTCGCCGGCGACGAAGACGCCGTCGACGTTGGTCGCGTAGGAGGCGTCGCGCTCGATGTTGCCGCGGGCGTCCATCCCCAGGCCGAACTGCTGGACCAGGCCGTTCTCCTGGTCCGTGCCCGTGAAGCCCATCGCCAGGGTGACCAGCTGCGCCGGGAGGACGCGCGCGGTACCGGGCTTCTGGGTGAGCTTGCCGTCGACGAACTCGACCTCGACCAGGTGCAGGGCCTTGACGTTGCCGTCCTCGTCGCCCTCGAAGTGGGTGGTGGAGACGGAGTAGACCCGCTCGCCGCCCTCCTCGTGCGCGGAGGTGACCTTGTACAGCATGGGGAACGTCGGCCAGGGCTGGTTCGCGTTGCGGTCCTCGCCCGGCTTCGGCATGATCTCCAGCTGCGTGACCGAGGCCGCGCCCTGGCGGTGGGCGGTGCCCACGCAGTCCGCGCCGGTGTCGCCGCCGCCGATGACGACCACGTGCTTGCCCTCGGCCGTGATGGGGGGCGCCATGAAGTCGCCCTCCTGGACCTTGTTCGCGAGCGGCAGGTACTCCATGGCGAAGTGGATGCCGTTCAGCTCACGGCCCGGGACCGGGAGGTCGCGGGAGACCGTGGCGCCCGCCGCGATGACCACGGCGTCGAACCGCTTGCGCAGGTCGGTGGCCGTGATGTCGCGCCCGACCTCGATGCCGGTGCGGAACTTGGTGCCCTCCGCGCGCATCTGCTCGATGCGGCGGTTGATGTGCACCTTCTCCATCTTGAACTCGGGGATGCCGTAGCGCAGCAGGCCGCCGACGCGGTCGGCGCGCTCGTACACCACCACCGTGTGCCCGGCCCGGGTCAGCTGCTGGGCCGCGGCGAGACCCGCCGGGCCGGAGCCGATGACGGCGGCCGTCTTGCCGGACAGGCGCTCCGGCGGCTGCGGGGTGACGTTCCCGTTGTCCCAGGCCTTGTCGATGATCGAGACTTCGACGTTCTTGATCGTGACGGCCGGCTGGTTGATGCCGAGGACGCACGCCGACTCGCACGGGGCCGGGCACAGGCGGCCCGTGAACTCCGGGAAGTTGTTCGTGGCGTGCAGGCGCTCGGACGCCGCCGACCAGTCCTCGCGGTACGCGAAGTCGTTCCACTCGGGGATCAGGTTCCCGAGCGGGCACCCGTTGTGGCAGAACGGGATGCCGCAGTCCATGCAGCGGCCGGCCTGCTTGCTGATGATCGGGAGCAGCGAGCCCGGGACGTAGACCTCGTTCCAGTCCTTCAGCCGGTCGGCGACGGGACGGGAGCAGGCGGTCTCGCGCGGGGTGGTGAGGAAGCCCTTCGGGTCAGCCATGGGTCGCCGCCTCCATCATCTTCTCCGTGGTCTCGGATTCCGAGAGTCCGGCGAGCTCAGCGGCGTCCTTGGCGGCGAGCACTGCCTTGTACGTGGTCGGGATGATCTTGCTGAAGCGGTCCGCCGCGACGGACCAGTCGGCGAGGAGCTTCGCGGCCACGGTCGAGCCGGTCTCCTCCTCGTGGCGGCGCACCACATCGTGCAGCCACTGCTTGTCGGTGTCGGACGGGGCCTCGACGGCGCCCGCGTTGCCGACGTTGACGTTGTGCGGGTCGAGGTCGATGACGTACGCGACGCCGCCCGACATGCCGGCCGCGAAGTTGCGGCCCGTCTCGCCCAGGACGACCGCCGTACCGCCGGTCATGTACTCGCAGCCGTGGTCGCCCACGCCCTCCGAGACGACCAGGGCGCCGGAGTTGCGGACGCAGAAGCGCTCGCCGGTGCGGCCGCGCAGGAACATCTCGCCGCCGGTGGCTCCGTAGCCGATGGTGTTGCCGGCGATGGTGGAGTACTCGGCGAGGTGGTCGGCGCCGCGGTCCGGGCGGACCACGATCCGGCCGCCGGAGAGGCCCTTGCCGACGTAGTCGTTGGCGTCGCCCTCCAGGCGGAGGGTGACGCCCTTCGGCACGAAGGCGCCGAAGGACTGGCCGGCGCTGCCGGTGAAGGTCAGGTCGATCGTGTTGTCGGGCAGGCCCGCGCCACCGAACTTCTTGGTGACGTGGTGGCCGAGCATGGTGCCGACGGTCCGGTTGATGTTGCGGATCGCGACCTGGGCGCGGACCGGCTGGGCCGTCTCGGCGGACTCGGCGTTCAGCGCGTCGGCGGCGAGCTCGACGAGCTCGTTGTCGAGTGCCTTCTCCAGACCGTGGTCCTGCTCGATCAGGGCGTGGCGGACCGCGCCCTCGGGCAGCTCGGGCACGTAGAAGAGGGGCTCCAGGTTGAGGCCCTGGGCCTTCCAGTGCGTGACGGCCTTGGTGGTGTCGAGCAGCTCGGCGTGGCCGACGGCCTCCTCGATCGTACGGAAGCCCAGCTCGGCGAGGAGCTCGCGCACCTCCTCCGCGATGAACTCGAAGAAGTTGACGACGAACTCGGGCTTGCCGGAGAAGCGCTCGCGCAGGACCGGGTTCTGCGTGGCGATGCCGACCGGGCAGGTGTCCAGGTGGCAGACGCGCATCATGACGCAGCCGGAGACGACGAGCGGCGCGGTCGCGAAACCGAACTCCTCGGCGCCGAGCAGCGCGGCGATGATCACGTCGCGGCCGGTCTTGAGCTGGCCGTCCGTCTGGACGACGATCCGGTCGCGCAGCCCGTTGAGCAGCAGGGTCTGCTGGGTCTCGGCGAGGCCGAGCTCCCAGGGACCGCCCGCGTGCTTGAGCGAGGTGAGCGGGGAGGCGCCCGTACCGCCGTCGTGGCCGGAGATCAGGACGACGTCCGCGTGGGCCTTGGAGACACCCGCGGCAACCGTGCCCACGCCGACCTCGGAGACCAGCTTCACGTGGATGCGGGCGACCGGGTTGGCGTTCTTGAGGTCGTGGATCAGCTGAGCCAGGTCCTCGATGGAGTAGATGTCGTGGTGCGGCGGCGGGGAGATCAGGCCGACGCCCGGGGTGGAGTGCCGGGTCTTGGCGACCCACGGGTAGACCTTGTGGCCGGGCAGCTGGCCGCCCTCGCCGGGCTTGGCACCCTGCGCCATCTTGATCTGGATGTCGTCCGCGTTGACCAGGTACTCGCTCGTCACGCCGAAGCGGCCGGAGGCGACCTGCTTGATCGACGAACGCCGCGCCGGGTCGTACAGGCGGTCCGGGTCCTCGCCGCCCTCACCGGTGTTGGACTTGGCGCCCAGCTGGTTCATGGCGATGGCGAGGGTCTCGTGCGCCTCCTTGGAGATGGAGCCGTACGACATGGCGCCGGTGGAGAAGCGCTTGACGATGTCGGCCACCGACTCGACCTCGTCGATGGAGATGGAGGGGCGGTCGCTCTTGAAGCCGAACAGGCCGCGCAGCGTCATCAGGCGCTCGGACTGCTCGTTCACCCGGTCCGTGTACTGCTTGAAGATGTCGTACCGGCGGCCGCGCGTCGCGTGCTGGAGGCGGAAGACCGTCTCCGGATCGAACAGGTGCGGCTCGCCCTCGCGGCGCCACTGGTACTCGCCGCCGATCTCCAGCGCACGGTGCGTGGCCGCGATGCCGGAGGCCGGGTACGCCTTGGTGTGGCGCGCGGCCACCTCCTTGGCGATGACGTCCAGGCCGGCGCCGCCGATCTTGGTGGCGGTGCCGTTGAAGTAGGTGTCGACGAACTCGTCGTTCAGGCCGACGGCCTCGAAGACCTGGGCGCCTCGGTAGGAGGCGACGGTGGAGATGCCCATCTTGGACATGACCTTCAGGACGCCCTTGCCGAGCGCGTAGATCAGGTTCTTGATGGCCTGCTCCGGCTCCAGGCCGGACAGGAAGGTACCGGCGCGCAGCAGGTCCTCGACGGACTCCATGGCGAGGTACGGGTTGACCGCGGCGGCGCCGTAGCCGATGAGCAGGGCGACGTGGTGGACCTCGCGGACGTCACCGGCCTCGACCAGCAGACCCACCTGGGTGCGCTGCTTGGTGGCGATGAGGTGGTGGTGCACGGCGGAGGTGAGCAGCAGCGAGGGGATCGGTGCGTGCTCGGCGTCCGAGTGGCGGTCCGAGAGGACGATCAGGCGGGCGCCGTTGGCGATGGCCGCGTCGGCCTCGGCTCGGATCTCCGCGATCCGCGCGGCCAGCGCCTCGCCGCCACCGGAGACCCGGTAGAGGCCGGAGAGCGTGGCGGCCTTCATGCCCGGCATGTCGCCGTCGGCGTTGATGTGGATGAGCTTGGCCAGCTCGTCGTTGTCGATCACCGGGAACGGCAGCGTGACGCTGCGGCAGGACACGGCGGTCGGCTCCAGCAGGTTGGACTGCGGGCCGATCGAGGACAGCAGCGAGGTGACGAGCTCCTCGCGGATGGCGTCCAGCGGCGGGTTGGTGACCTGCGCGAAGAGCTGTGTGAAGTAGTCGAAGAGCAGCCGGGGACGCTCGGACAGGGCCGCGATCGGGGAGTCCGTGCCCATGGAGCCGAGCGGCTCGCCGGCGGTACGGGCCATCGGCGCGAGGATGACGCGCAGCTCTTCCTCGGTGTAGCCGAAGGTCTGCTGGCGGCGGGTGACCGAGGCGTGGGTGTGCACGATGTGCTCGCGCTCGGGCAGGTCCGTCAGCTCGATCTCGCCGGTCTCCAGCCACTCCGCGTACGGGGCGGCCGAGGCGAGCTCGTTCTTGATCTCATCGTCCTCGACGATCCGCTTCTGGGCGGTGTCGACGAGGAACATCTTGCCGGGCTGCAGGCGGCCCTTGCGGACGACCTTGGCCGGGTCGATGTCGAGGACGCCGACCTCGGAGCCGAGGACGACGAGGCCGTCGTCGGTGACCCAGTAGCGGCCGGGGCGCAGACCGTTGCGGTCGAGGACGGCGCCGACCTGGGTGCCGTCGGTGAAGGTGACGCAGGCCGGGCCGTCCCAGGGCTCCATCAGCGTGGAGTGGTACTGGTAGAACGCGCGGCGGGCCGGGGCCATGGAGGTGTGGTTCTCCCACGCCTCCGGGATCATCATCAGCACGCTGTGCGGCAGCGACCGGCCGCCGAGGTGGAGCAGCTCCAGGACCTCGTCGAAGGAGGCGGAGTCGGAGGCGTCGGGGGTGCAGATCGGGAAGATCCGGTCCAGCACGCCGTCACCGAAGGCTTCCGACGCCAGCTGGGACTCGCGGGCCTTCATCCAGTTCCGGTTGCCCTTGACCGTGTTGATCTCGCCGTTGTGCGCGACGAAGCGGTACGGGTGGGCGAGCGGCCAGGACGGGAAGGTGTTCGTCGAGAACCGGGAGTGGACCAGGGCGAGCGCCGACGCGAAGCGGCGGTCGGAGAGGTCCGGGAAGAAGGGCTCCAGCTGGCCGGTGGTCAGCATGCCCTTGTAGACGATGGTGCGGGCGGAGAGCGACGGGAAGTACACGCCGGCCTCGCGCTCGGCGCGCTTGCGCAGCACGAACGCCTTGCGGTCCAGCTCGATGCCCGTGCTGCCGCCCCCGGTGACGAACAGCTGCGAGAAGGCCGGCATGGTGGCGCGGGCGCCGTTGCCGAGCAGGTCGGGGGTGACCGGGACCTCGCGCCAGCCGAGGACCGTGAGGTCCTCCTGGGCGGCGATGGCCTCGATCTGCTCCACGGCGACGGCCTGTGCGGTGCCGTCGGCGGGGAGGAAGGCGATGCCGACGGCGTACGCGCCGGCCTCGGGGAGCTCGATGCCGGCGACCTCGCGCAGGAACGCGTCCGGGACCTGGCAGAGGATTCCGGCGCCGTCGCCCGAGTCCGGCTCGGAGCCGGTCGCGCCGCGGTGCTCGAGGTTCCGCAATACGGTCAGTGCCTGCTCAACAAGGGTGTGGGTGGCCTCGCCGGTGAGGTTCGCCACGAATCCGACGCCACAGGCGTCCTTCTCGTTGCGCGGGTCGTACATGCCCTGCTGGGCGGGGCGACCGTCCATGGGCGACCAGGCGGTGGTGCTGGGGCCGGTCGCGGAGTGCGTGGATGCGGAACGCATCGGCTCTCCCGTCGTCGTCGTGGCATATGTGCATAGCCGAGGGACGACGTTGGCCCTCTGCGAAATTTCGTGCAGATTACATGATGACGACAATCCCGAGAAGCGGATATGCCATTCCAGCATGCGGACACGCACGAGGCAGGAAGAGGGGACTTTCGCGGCGCTGACGTGTGGATGGCGAGGCGAAGGTCCCGGTGCAGGACGGGCATCGTTGCCCGGAGTCCTGGTGTGATGCCCGGTGGACACGGAATCGAAACCGCCGGGTAACGGACTACTTATGTTGCAGTCTGCATAGTGTCTCACTCCCAGGCCGGTCAGCCTATGGCCCCGCCGATCCAGGTTCCCAGGATGTACGTCACACCGGCGGCCGCGCCACCGAGGACCAGCTGGCGCAGTCCGCTGTACCACCAGGACCGGGCGGTGACCCGGGAGACGACCGCGCCACAGGCGAAGAGCCCGGCCAGGGCCAGCAGCACGGCGGGCCACAGGGACGTGGCGCCGAGCAGGTACGGCAGTACGGGGAGCAGCGCGCCCAGCGCGAAGGAGCCGAAGGACGAGACGGCGGCGACCATCGGCGAGGGCAGGTCGTCGGGGTCGATCCCGAGCTCCTCGCGGGCGTGGATCTCCAGCGCCTGCTCGGGGTCGCGGGACAGCTGCATGGCGACCTCGCGGGCGAGCGGCGGCTCGACGCCGCGGGAGACGTAGAGCTCGGCGAGCTCCTCCATCTCGTCGACCGGGTGCTTGCGCAACTGCTGACGCTCGATGTCGAGTTCGGCGAGGACCAGTTCGCGCTGCGAGGCGACGGAGGTGTATTCGCCGGCCGCCATCGAGAAGGCGCCTGCCGCGAGACCCGCCAGGCCGGTGATCACGATGGTCTGCGGGGCGACGGCGCCGCCCGCCACGCCGGTCATCAGCGCGAGGTTGGAGACGAGCCCGTCCATCGCACCGAACACGGCCGGCCGCAGCCATCCACCGTTGACGTCGCGGTGGGTGTGGTTGTCGCGGTGGGCGGTGTGCAGTGGTGCTTCGATGTCAATGATGGACATGCGGCGTATCTCCCCATTTGTGCCAACGGGCGCCGTGACGCGCCCCGCTCCCCCTGAACACCTCGAAACTACGCACGATTTCTGCCGCCCGCCAGCAAGGAAGGCCGTACTTACCTGCGGTTTTGCGGGTCGGCGACCGGGTGACGACGGGGCGCGCGGGGTGTTTCGCGACGAGCGACAAACCACATGCCATGGCACAAATCCCCCAAGGGCTCATCATGAGTCCCATCAAGTGGAGAGGCGCGCCATGGAGCTGATTGCATGCAATCCGCAGGTCCTCCTCGAACGGGCCAGGGGCGCTCTTCTGGGCCTCGCGGTGGGCGACGCGCTGGGCGCCCCGGCGGAGAACATGAAGCCGTCGGAGATCCGGGCGAAATGGGGCCGCATCGAAGGCTTCGTGTCGGACGACCCGGCGGGCACGGACGACACCGAGTACGCGATCTTCTCGGGGCTGCTGCTGGCCCGCCACGGCTCGGCGCTCACCGTCTCCCACGTGGAGCGGGCCTGGCACCACTGGATCGCGGACCTCGACGAGGGCCCGTTCCGCGGCGCGGGCTTCTCGGAGCGCGGCACCCTGGAGAACCTCCGCCGGGGGCTGGCGGCCCCCATCTCCGCGCAGCACCGGCACGCGTGGTCGGACGGCCTGGCGATGCGGGCGGCGCCGTTCGGAGTCTTCGCGGCGGGCCGGCCCGCGGAGGCGGCCCGGCTCGTCGCCATCGACGGCACGGTCAGCCACGACGGCGAGGGCATCTACGGCGGCCAGGCGGTGGCGGCGGGCGTGGCCGCGGCGATGGCCGGCGGCAGCCCGGCCTCCGTCGTCTCCGCGGCCCTGTCCGTGATCCCCTCGGACTCCTGGACGGCCCGCTCGCTGCGCCGGGCGGTCACCGCCGCCCCGCGCGGCGAACGGGCGGTGCGCTCGGCGGTGGTCATCGGCGGCTACCCGTGGACGGACCTGGCCCCCGAAGCCGTCGGCCTCGCCTTCGGCGCGTTCGCGGCGTGCCGGGGCGACTTCCCGTCCTCGGTCCTGACCGCGGTCAACATGGGCCGCGACGCGGACACCACGGCGGCGGTGGCGGGCGCGCTGGCCGGCGCGATGTCGGGCGCCGCCGCGATCCCCGCCGCCTGGTCCTCGGCCATCGGCCCGGTCCGCGGCAGCTGCCTCCCCTCGATGCGGGGCTACCACGTCCTGGACATCGCGGACCTCCTCACCCCCGAATACGAGGCCCCCCGATGACCCCGGAGGCCCCCGCCAACCCCCCGACCGAACACACACACACCACCCTCGCCACCCTCCCGCCGACCCCGGCCCCCGCCCCCGCCCGGGCAGCCCCGGCAGCCCCGGCAGCCCCGGCCACCCTCCCGCCGGACCCGGCCGCCGCCGTGGCGAGCCGCGCCCCCGTCCCGGCCCGTCCCGGACTGCCCTCGGCCGGGACGGCCGCGGGCGGGCGGGGCCCGGTCGATCCGATGCCACCCACGGCCCTCGCCACCCTTCCGACGGACCCCGCCCCCGCCCCGGCAGGCATGAGGCTCGTCGTGGCAGGCTCGACCACCCTGCCGCCGGACCCGGCTGCCGACCAGGCAGGCGTGCCCGCCCTCCCGGCAGGCACGGCCACCCCGGCCCGCTTCGGCCTGCCGCCGGTCGGGCCCTCTGCGGGCGGGCACGCCCCGGCCGAACCCGGCCCACGCGCCACCCGCGCCGCCCGCGCCGCCCTCCCGGCAGACCCGGCCGCCGGCCCGGCACGCTCCACCACCCTCCCGCCGGACCCGGCCTCCGCCGCCCCGGCAGGACCGGCTGCCTTCCCGGTGGACATGGCTCCCGTTCCGGCCCTCCCCGGCCTGTCGGTGGCGGGGCCGACGGTGGACCGGCCGGTCCCGGCGGCCCCGGCCGAAGCGGGACCGGCCGCGGGCCCGGCGGAACCGGGGTCCGGGCCACCGGTGGACCCGGGGTCCAGGGGCCTGCCCCTGCTTTCGGGAAGGGGCGGGGTGGGGGAGATCGCCGTGGTGCGGGCCGCCGGAGCCCCCGGCGGCGGGGTCGGGGTCCTGCGCGCGGAACCCCGTACGGGCCCGGCCGACGCACGGACCGTCCAGCCCGCCCAGCCCGCCGCCGGCCAACGCCGCATCGAGGGACTCCTCCTCGGGCTCGCCGCAGGCGACGCCGCCGGCTGGCCCGCCGCCCGCCACCGCGCCAGCCGGATGCCCGAGTGGACCCGCCGCCTCACCCGCGAGCTCGACACCTTCGCCGAGCAGAACGCCACCACCACCCTCCCCGTCCCCATCGCCCTCAACCAGCCCCCCGAACCCCTGCGCCTCGGCCCGTCCGACGACGCCGAATGGGCCGCGTTCGTCGCCGAGTCCGTGCTCACCGCCGCCGGCGTCCTGCTCTCCGACCTCAGCCGGTCCAGAAGAATGCGCGCCGCCATCGACCTCGCGTGGAACGCCCTCGCCTCCGAGGTCGCCGCGGCGGCGGAACGCGCGCCCGAGGTCGAGTCCGCCGTCCTCCCCCTCCGCGCCCGGATCTCCGTCCGCGCCGGCCTCGGCAACCTCGCCGCCGGCCTGCGCCCGCCCGCCACCGGCCACGACAACCCGCACTACTTCGACGACGCCGCCTGCATCCGCGCCTGCGTCCTCGCCGTCGTCCATCCCGGCGACGCCGCGGCGGCGGCCGACCTCGCCGAGTTCGACGCCCGCTACACGCAGGACGGCGACGGCGTCCACGGCGCCCGCGCCATGGCCGCCGCCATCGCCACCGCCCTCACCACCGGGAACGTCGACGCCGCCGTGGACGCCGCCCTCGCCCAGCTCCCCGAGGCCACCGAGATCGGCCGCAACGCCCGCCACGCCGTCGGACTCGCCCGCACCCACCTCCGTACGCACGCCGACGGCGGCGCCTTCGCCATCGTCCCCACCCTCGAACACGAGATCGTGGACCACGTCTACAGCTACGGGATCGCCGCCGCCGAGACCGTCCCCGTGGCCCTCGCCCTCGCGACCGCCGCCCGCGGCAGGGTGACCGAGGCCGTCCCGGCCGCCGCCTGCCTGTCCCGCGTCGCGGACTCCGCCCCCGCCCTCGCCGGAGCGCTCACCGGTGTGCTCGGCGGCGGCGACTCGATCCCCGCCGCCTGGCGCGAGGCCTGCCGCACCCTCTCCGGCTGCGCCCTGCCCCGCCTCGCCGGCACCGACCTCGTCGAACTCGCCGCGCTCCTCGCGCGCACGGAACTCACCTCACCCAAACCTCAGGGGATGATTCGGACATGACGCTCACGTTGGAGGACCGGGCCGCAGGCGCCCTCGTCGGAGCGGCCGTCGGCGACGCGCTCGGCGGCCCGGTGGAGGGCTGGACCCCGGACCAGATCGTGGAACGGCACGGCGGCCGCGTGCACGGCATCGTCGGCCCCTGGTACGAGAACTGGCGCACGGCCCGCCCCATCGCGCCGTACCACAAGGGCGACGGACACGTCACGGACGACACCTTGATGACGCACGCGCTGGTGCGGGTCTACGAGGCCGTACGGGACCACCTCGACGCCTACGCGATCGCCGAGCACCTGGTCCCGGACCTCATGTCCACCCCGCGCTGGATCCCCGAACTGGAGGCCGAGGCCCTGCCGTTGCAGCGGGTCTTCCTGGCGGAGAAGTGGATCGTCACCCGCCTCCACTACGCGCACGTCGACCCGCGCGAGGCCGGCAGCGGCAACATCGTCAACTGCGGTGCGGCGATGTACATGGCGCCGGCGGGCATCGCCAACGCGGGCAACCCGGCGGGCGCGTACGCCGAGGCGCTGGACATCGCCGGCGCGCACCAGTCCTCGTACGGGCGGGAGGCGGCGGGCGTGTTCGCGGCGGCGGTGGCGGCCGCGTGCGTGCCCGGGGCGACGGCGGCCTCGGTCGTGGACACGGCCCTGGCCCTGGCCAAGGACGGCACGCGCACCGCGATCGCGGCCGTGTGCGAAGTGGCCGCCGCCCACCGGGACTTCGAGTCGGCGCTGACCCCGCTGCGGGCGGCGGTGGCCCCGTACGACTCGGTCGGGCCGGACTACCGCAACCCCTCGCTCGACGCCCGCCGCCCCTCCCGGCTCCAGGCCATCGAGGAACTGCCGATCGCCCTCGGCATGCTGCTGATCGCGGACGGAGGGTACGAGGGCTCGGTCCTCGGCGCCGTCAACTACGGCCGGGACTGCGACTCCATCGCCACCATGGCGGGGGCGATCGCGGGGGCCCTGGGCGGCGAGGCGGTGATCCCTGCGGCCTGGGCCAAGCAGGTCGCCGAGGCCAGCCGCCTCGACCTGCACGCCCCGGCCCGGTCGCTGGCCGCCGTGGCCCGCGAGATCTTCGCCTTGGACCGCACCCGCCGCCGGGCCCACGAGTCGGCCTTCACCGCGATCGCGGACCCCCGGTGAGCGGTGCTGCCTGCGGGAACGGAACCGGGCGTACGGAGGGACCCGCGCCCGGTCCCCCCGTACGCCTGACCTGGGCGCAGCCCGAGGACCTGATCGGGCACGAGCTGCGGCAGGCCGCCGAGGACGGCCGGGACGCCGGATCCGCCCGGCGGGCCTGGCCGGCGGCGGGCGGCCACCCGGCGCCCGAACGGGCCGGAGCCTCCCCCACCCCGGCGCCCCCGGAACTCCGCGCCCTCGCGTCCCGCCTCCTGGACGAGCTGGCCTCCCTTCCCCGCCCGCTCTCCGCCGACGAACCGGACTCCTGGGAGTCCATCCGCGCCGCCTGGCCCGAGGTCCCGCCCTGGCGCGGCGAAGCCGCGACCGCACCCACGGCCCGGACCTCGCGGGCGGCGCCCGACACCCGCGCGCAGCCCCCCACCGCCGCGGCGGGCGCGGGCGCCGGGGAAGCCGGGGCCCTCCGCCCGGCAGTCGACGCGCTGCCCACCGGGCCCGTCCAGCCCGTCCAGCCCGTCCAACCTGCCGGAGGCCTGGATCGGGGCACCCGCCCCGATCCAGGCCCCCGGGGCCTGCCCCGGACGACAGGGGGCCGGGAGCCCGCCCTCGGAGCGGGGCCCCGGGACACGGCCCCGGCTTCGCGGGTCCCGGGGGCCGGCACCGGTCTGCGGACCCGGCTGGAGGCCGCCTGGCTCGGGCGGGCCGTCGGGTGTCTGCTCGGCAAGCCCGTCGAGAAGCTGCCGCTGGAGGGGATCCGCGCCCTCGCCCGCGCCGCCGGCAACTGGCCGCTGGACGACTGGTTCACCGCCCGCGGCGTCCCGCCGGAGCTGCTGGCCGCGTACCCGTGGAACCGCCGCTCCGCCCCCACCTCGCTCGCCGAGAACATCGACGGCATGCCCGAGGACGACGACCTGAACTACCCCCTCCTCGGCCTGCTCCTGCTCCAGCGGCACGGCAAGGGCTTCACCACCGCCGACGTCGCCCGCCTGTGGCTCGACGAGCTGCCCGCCGGGCGGACCTTCACCGCCGAGCGCATCGCCTACCGCAACCTCCTCCTCGGGCTGGAGCCGCCCGCCACCGCCACCCACCACAACCCCTTCCGCGAGTGGATCGGCGCCCTCATCCGCGCCGACGTCCACGGCTGGACCAACCCCGGGGACCCGGCCGCCGCCGCGGCCCAGGCGTACCGGGACGCCGCACTGACCCACACCGGCAACGGCGTCTACGCCGCCCTGTTCGTCGCCGCCGCCACCGCCGAGGCGGCGACCGGCCGCGCCGACGTGCACGCCGCGCTCCGGGCCGGACTGGCCGTCGTACCGCCCCGCTCCCGCCTCGCCGAGGCCGTCCGCTTCGCGATCGGCGCCGCACGGGACACGGCCGGCTTCGACCTGGTCGTCGACCGGCTGCACGCGCGCTACGGGCACTACCACTGGGTCCACGCCGTGCCCAACACCGCCCTGATCACCGCCGCCCTCACCCACGCCGACGGGGACTTCACCCGCTCCGTCTGCCGCGCCGTGTCCGGCGGCTGGGACACCGACTCCAACGGGGCCACCGCCGGCGCGCTCGCCGGACTGGTCGCCGGCTCCCCGGACGCCCTCCCGGACCGCTGGACCACCCCCCTCAAGAACCGCCTCGCCACCACCGTCCCCGGCTTCGACGGCATCGGCTTCGACACCCTCGCCCACCTCACCGCACAGGAGGCAGCACGCTCATGACGGCCATCGCCGTGCTCGGCAGTACGAACATGGACCTCGTCGCCTACGTCCCCAAGGCCCCCCGCCTCGGGGAGACCGTCACCGGCCGGGCCTTCCGCACGGTCCCCGGCGGCAAGGGCGCCAACCAGGCCGTCGCCGCCGCCCGCTCCGGCGGGGAGGTGGTGATGATCGGCGCGGTCGGAGCCGACGAGTTCGGCGTACGGCTGCGCTCCGCGCTCACCGCGGCCGGGGTCGAGACGGCGGCCCTGCGCACCGTCGAGGGCGCCAGCGGCACCGCCCACATCACCGTGGACGACGAGGGCGGCAACAGCATCATCGTCATCCCCGGCGCCAACGCCCACGTCACCGGGCTGGAGGCGGGCGACGACGCCCGGATCGCCGCCGCCGGCTCCCTCCTCCTCCAGCTCGAACTGCCCCTCCCCGCCGTCCTCGCCGGCGCCCGCGCCGCCCGCGCGCACGGCGTCCGTACGGTGCTCACCCCGGCCCCCGCCCAGCCGCTGCCCGCCGAGCTCCTCGCCGCCACCGACCTCCTGGTGCCCAACGAGCACGAGGCCGCCACCCTGACCGGGCTCACCGACCCCCGCCAGGCCGCCGAGGCCCTGCTGGACGACGTGCCCGAGGTGGTGATCACCCTCGGCGCGGCCGGCGTCCTGTACGCCGCCCGCGGCCGGGAGCCCCTCTCCGTGCCCGCGCCCCGGGTCCGGGCCGTGGACACCACCGCCGCCGGGGACACCTTCGTCGGCGCCCTGGCCGTGGCCCTCGGCGAGGGCCGGCCGATGCCCGTCGCCCTGCGCTGGGCCTCGGCGGCGGCCGCGCTGTCCGTCCAGCGCCCCGGTGCCCAGGACTCGATGCCCGCCCGCGCCGAAACCGACGCCTTCGCCGCGACGCAGCCCGGAGCCGCCTCGTGATGACCGCCGGGCCCCTGCAGGGGCTCCGCGTGCTCGACCTCGCCACCCTCTTCGCCGGGCCCCTCGCCGCCACCCTGCTCGGCGACTTCGGAGCCGAGGTCGTCAAGGTCGAGCACCCCGACCGTCCCGACCCCTCCCGCGGCCACGGCCCGGCCAAGGACGGCATCGGCCTGTGGTGGAAGCTGCTCGGCCGGAACAAGCGGACGATGACCCTCGACCTGTCCACGCCCGGTGGCCGGGACACCCTGCTGCGGCTCGCCGCCACGGCCGACGTGGTCATCGAGAACTTCCGCCCCGGCACCCTGGAGAGGTGGGGGCTGGGCTGGCCCGAGCTGTCCGCCGCCAACCCGCGCCTGGTCCTGGCCCGCGTGACGGCCTTCGGCCAGCACGGCCCGTACGCCCACCGCCCGGGCTTCGGCACGCTCGCCGAGGCGATGAGCGGGTTCGCCGCGATCACCGGCGAGCCGGAGGGTCCGCCGACGCTGCCGCCCTTCGGGCTCGCCGACTCGATCGCCGCGCTGACCACCGCGTACGCCGTCATGACGGCCCTCGCCGGCCGGGACCGCACCGGGCACGGACAGGTCGTGGACCTGGCCATCATCGAGCCGATGCTGACCGTGCTCGGCCCGCACCCGCTCTGGTACGACCAGCTCGGCTACGTCCAGCCCCGCACCGGCAACCGCTCCGCCAACAACGCCCCCCGCAACACCTACCGCAGCGCCGACGGCCGCTGGCTGGCGGTCTCCGCCTCCGCCCAGTCCATCGCCGAGCGGGTGGTGCGGCTGGTCGGGCGGCCCGAGCTGATCGGCGAGCCGTGGTTCGCGACCGGCGCCGGGCGGGCCCGGCACGCGGACGTCCTGGACGACGCGGTCGGCGGCTGGATCGCCCGCCACAAGGCGGAGGAGGTCGTCGCCGCCTTCGAGGAGGCCGAGGCGGCCGTCGCCCAGGTCTACGACGTCCGGGACGTGATGGAGGACCCCCAGTTCGCGGCCCTCGACACGGTCACCGAGATCGAGGACCCGGAGCTGGGACCACTGCGGATGCAGAACATCCTCTTCCGGCTCTCCGAGACCCCCGGCGGGATCCGCTGGGCGGGCCGCCCGCACGGGGCGGACACCCGGGAGGTCCTGACCGAACTCGGCCTGACCGAGGCCGAGATCACCGCGCTGCGGAGCGGGGGAGCCCTGTGATCCTGACCTGGCTGTACGCGCCCGGCGACCGCCCCGAGGTGGTCGCCAAGGCCCTCGGCTGCGGGGCGGACGCCGTCATCGTCGATCTGGAGGACGCGGTACCGGCCTCCCGCAAGGAGTACGCCCGCGCCGCCACCGCCGACCTGCTCGGCGAGCGGCCACCGGTGCCCGTCCACGTCCGCGTCAACGCCCTCGACTCCCCCTGGGGCGGCGCCGACCTCACCGCGCTCGGCGGGCTGCACGGCCTCGCGGGGCTGCGGCTGCCCAAGATCAGCGCCCCGGAGCAGATCGCCGCCGTCGCCGTCCGCACCGGCGGAGTGAGCCTGCACGCGCTGCTGGAGTCGGCGGTGGGCGTGGAGCGCGCGTACGAGATCGCCCGCGCGCACCCCGCCCTGCGCGGGCTCTCCCTCGGCGAGGCGGACCTGCGGGCCGACCTGGCCGTCAGCGCGGAGGCGGGCCTGGACTGGTGCCGCTCGCGGGTGGTGGTGGCCGCGCGGGCGGCGGGGCTGGCGCCCCCCGCCCAATCCGTCTTCCCGGACATCCGGGACCTGGAGGCGCTGGCCGTCTCCTGCGTCCGCGGTCGCGCCCTCGGGTTCCTCGGCCGGGCGGCGATCCACCCGCGGCAGCTCCCGGTGATCGAGCGTGCCTATCTGCCGGCGCCGGAGGAGGTGAACGCCGCGGTGGAGGTCCTGAGCGCGGCCCGGGCTACGCCGGGGGCGCTGGCGCTGCCCGACGGGCGGTTCGTGGATCCGGCCGTGGTGGCGGCTGCGCACCGCACCCTTGCGCTCGCCGCGCGGGTCCCGGCGCGCTGAGCGGAGCCCGTGCTCCCGCGGAGCCGAGCGCGGCGCGGCTTCCCTGGGCTCCGCCCCGGACCCCGCGCCTCAATCGCCGGCGAGGCTCAAAGATCGGGGCTCCGCCCCGGACCCCGCGCCTCAAACGCCGGCGGGGCTGATAGCGGCTCCCGCTGATATCGGAACGCGCAAGAGGGGTGCCGCGGCGTGTGCGGCACCCCTCTTGCAGAGCGTTCGGGTCAGGGTGTGTCGGACTCCGCGGTGGTGTCGTCCTCGGTCCGCCGCGGCTTGCGCAGGTCGGCCTTGGCGAGCTCGCCCTTCGTCAGCACGGACGCCTCGACCTTGGCCTCCGACATGTCCGAGGGCTCGTCCCCGGCCTCGGCCTCGGTGGCCTCCGCGTCCCCGCCCTTGCCGCCCTTGCCGCCGGAGGCGTCCGGCTCGACGACCGTCTCGCGGCCCGGCCGCAGCTTCGCCGAGAGCACGAAGTAGACGACCGCCAGAATGAAGACGACGATCGAGGTCCAGACGTTCAGCCGCAGGCCCAGGATGTGGTGCGCCTCGTCGACGCGCATGTACTCGATCCAGCCGCGGCCGACGCAGTACGCGGCGACGT
Organism: Streptomyces sp. NBC_01294; assembly: GCF_035917235.1. Taxonomy (NCBI): domain Bacteria; kingdom Bacillati; phylum Actinomycetota; class Actinomycetes; order Kitasatosporales; family Streptomycetaceae; genus Streptomyces; species Streptomyces sp. NBC_01294. The sequence goes on along the minus strand of NZ_CP108423.1, from coordinate 6,035,469 downwards.
ACAGGGCGAAGGCCCGCCCGTGGCCGAGCGTGAAGCGGCGGTCGGCCCAGATCACCAGGAAGGCGACGCCGACGCACCACAGCGACTCGTACAGGAAGGTCGGGTGGTAGGTCCCGGCGTCCCGGTTCGGGCCCGCGGTGATCTCCACCGCCCACGGCAGGTCGGTGGCCCGGCCGTACAGCTCCTGGTTGAACCAGTTGCCCCAGCGTCCGCAGGCCTGGGCCAGCGCGATACCGGGGGCCAGGGCGTCCGCCCAGGCCGGCAGCGGGATGCCGCGCAGCCGGCAGCCGATCCAGGCACCCACCGCGCCCAGCGCGATCGCTCCCCAGATGCCGAGGCCGCCCTCCCAGATCTTGAAGGCGTCGACCCAGTTGCGGCCCTCGCCGAAGTAGAGCTGGTAGTCGGTGATCACGTGGTAGAGGCGACCGCCGACCAGGCCGAACGGCACCGCCCACACGGCGATGTCCGCGACCGTGCCCGGCTTTCCGCCGCGCGCGATCCAGCGCCGGTTGCCGAGCCAGACGGCGACGAAGACGCCGATGATGATGCAGAACGCGTAGCCGCGGAGCGGGATCGGTCCGAGATGGATCACGCCGGTCGACGGACTGGGGATGTAAGCAATGTCCATGGCAGAGCTGACGCTACCCTGCCGGGCGGTGCTGAGGGCAACCGCCCGGCAAGACGAAACCAAATCCAGACATGGACCGGGCGGCGCTCAGTTCTCCGAGGAGCCGTTCGAGCGACCGTTCGAGGAGCTGTTCGACGAGCTGCCCGAGGAGCCGTTCGACGTGGTCCTGGTGGGTGAGGGCGACGGCGAGGGCGAGGCCTTCGCCCCGGACTTCGTCGACGGGGAGGCCTTCGCCTCCCCCTCCCCCTTCCCGTTCCCGGCTCCCGCTCCGGCCTCGGAACCGCCGGAGGCCTTGCCCGCGGCCTCCACCTGCTCCTTCAGCTTCTGCGGGGTCAGCGGGTTGGCCTGGTCGGCGAAGATGTCCTTGCCGTTCAGCAGCACGCTCGGTGTGCCCCGGAAGTTCCCGGCGCCGAAGGCCTCGTACGACTTGGTCACCCAGCTGTTGTACGTGCCGTCCTCCACGCACTTGCGGAACGCGGGAGTGTCCAGCCCGTCCACCTTGCCGGCCAGCTCCAGCAGCTTGGCGTTCTTGCCGTAGGCGTCGTCGATCTCCTGCGGCTGGTTCTGGAACAGGACGTCGTGGTACGCCGTGAACTTGCCGGCGTCCTGCGCGCAGGCCGCCGCGTTCGCCGCCTTCAGCGAGCCGCTGCCGCCCATCTTCGCGTCGATGAGGGTGACCAGGTGGTAGTCGACCTTGAGCAGCCCCTTGGCCTCCAGGTCGTGGATGACGTCCCGGTACTGGTCCTCGAAGACCTTGCAGGCGGGGCAGCGGAAGTCCTCCCAGACGGTGAGGGAGGACTTGGCCTCGGCCTTGCCGGTCTGGATGGCGAGGGCGTCCTTGCCGGTGGCCCCCGAGGGCGCGACCACCGGGCCCGCCTTGGAGGAGCCGTCCTTGCCGGTGTTGGCCGCGATCACGCCGACGACGGCCGCCAGGCCCAGCACGCCGACCACCGCCGCCGTCACGATGAGGGTCCGCCGGCGCTTGTCCCGGGTCTTCTGCCGCTCGCGCTCCACGAGGAGTCGCTCCCGGGCCGATCGTTTCGTCGCATCGCGGTTCGCACCGTCGTTCTTCTCGCTCACGTTCGGCCAAACGAAGCGGGGAGGCACTCGCGTGCCTCCCCGCTCCCACTTCCACCCGATCGGGCTACAGAACCCGTTCAGACGTCCGCGCCTTCGATCGAACGCGCACGTCAGCTCCTGCGCACGCCTTCCGCGAGCTCGCCAGCGAGCGACCGTACGGCGTCCAGTCCGGCCGGCAGGTCCGGCGCGTCCAGCAGCAGCTTCACGAAGGCCGAGCCGACGATCACGCCGTCGGCGAAGCCCGCGACCTCCTTGGCCTGGACGGCGTTGGAGACGCCCAGACCGACGCAGACCGGCAGGTCGCTGGTGGCGCGGGTGCGGCGCACCAGGTCGGCGGCCTGGTTGCCGACCGATTCGCGGGTACCGGTGACCCCCATCAGGGAGGCGGCGTAGACGAAGCCGGAGCCGGCCGCCGTGATGGTGGCCAGGCGCGCGTCCTTGCTGCTCGGGGCCACGACGAAGACGGTCGCCAGACCGTGCTTCTCGGCGTGCTCGCGCCACAGCGCGGACTCCTGCACCGGCAGGTCGGGCAGGATGCAGCCGGCGCCGCCCGCCGCCGCCAGCTCGGCCGTGAACCGCTCGACGCCGTAGCGGTCGATGGGGTTCCAGTACGTCATCACCAGGACCGGGGCCCCGGTCGCCTCGTGCGCCTCGCGGACCGTACGGATCACGTCGGCGATCTTCACGCCACCGCGCAGGGCGATGTCGTCGGCGGTCTGGATGATCGCGCCGTCCAGCACCGGGTCGCTGTGCGGGAGGCCGATCTCGACGATGTCCGCGCCGCCCTCGATGACGGCCTTGACGGCCTCGATGGCGCCGTCGACGGTCGGGAAGCCCGCCGGGAGGTAGGCGACGAGGGCCGCGCGGTCCTCGGACTTCGCCTTGGCGAGGGTGTCGCTCAGCAGCTGGATGCGACCGGTCTTCTCACTGGCGGTGGTCACTTCGACTCCCCCTCGGTCCCGTTGTCGTACAGCCCGAAGTAGCGGGCGGCCGTGTCCATGTCCTTGTCGCCGCGGCCGGACAGGTTGACCACCAGCAGGCCGTCCTTGCCCAGCTCCCTGCCCAGGTCCAGGGCGCCCGCCAGCGCGTGCGCGGACTCGATGGCCGGGATGATGCCCTCGGTGCGGGAGAGCAGCCGCAGGGCCTGCATCGCCGCGTCGTCGGTGACCGCGCGGTACTCGCCGCGGCCGGTGTCCTTGAGGTAGGAGTGCTCCGGGCCGATGCCCGGGTAGTCCAGACCGGCCGAGATGGAGTAGGGCTCGGTGATCTGGCCCTCCTCGTCCTGGAGGACGTAGGAGCGGGAGCCGTGCAGGATCCCGGGCTCGCCCGCGGTCAGCGTGGCCGCGTGCTCGCCGGTCTCGACGCCGTGCCCGGCGGGCTCGAAGCCGACCAGGCGGACGCCGGCGTCCGGGATGAAGGCGTGGAAGAGGCCGATGGCGTTCGAGCCGCCGCCGACGCAGGCCGCGACGGCGTCGGGCAGCCGGCCGGCGCGCTCCAGGATCTGGCGGCGGGCCTCGACGCCGATGACCCGGTGGAAGTCGCGGACCATGGCGGGGAAGGGGTGCGGGCCGGCGACCGTGCCGAAGAGGTAGTGGGTCCGGTCCACGTTGGCGACCCAGTCGCGGAACGCCTCGTTGATCGCGTCCTTCAGAGTCCGGGAGCCGGACTTCACGGCGATGACCTCGGCGCCCAGCATGCGCATCCGGGCCACGTTGAGGGCCTGGCGCTGGGTGTCGATCTCGCCCATGTAGACGGTGCAGTCGAGGCCGAAGAGCGCGCACGCGGTGGCGGTGGCCACGCCGTGCTGGCCGGCGCCGGTCTCGGCGATGACCCGGGTCTTGCCCATGCGCTTGGTGAGCAGCGCCTGGCCCAGCACGTTGTTGATCTTGTGCGAGCCGGTGTGGTTCAGGTCCTCGCGCTTGAGGAAGATCCGCGCCCCGCCGGCGTGCTCGGCGAAGCGGGGCACCTCGGTGAGGGCGCTGGGGCGGCCGGTGTAGTTGACCATGAGGTCGTTGAGCTCGGCCGCGAAGGCCGGGTCGCCCTTGGCCTTCTCGTACTCGACGGCGACCTCGTCCACGGCGGCGACGAGCGCCTCCGGGATGAACTTGCCGCCGAAGTCGCCGAAGTAGCCCTCGGCGTTCGGAACGTGACCCTCCGGGTCCGGGATGAAGAACTCGCTGGACATGTCCAGTGCTCCTACGGGTGCGAGATGCGGCGGGGTGGATTCACCGTATTGCGCCGCCCGCCCGCGCCGCGCACACCCCGCTGGGGGATGTGGTGCGGACGGTACGGGGCGGCCCGCGCCCGGAGCCGGTCGGCCCGGGCGGCAGGCCGTACGGGACCCCCTCGCGGCGCGGTACGTCTCGCGTACCGGGCCGCGGCGGCCCTCGTTACAGCGCGCCTCCGCGGCGCCATCGCATGCCGTTGACCTGACCGGGCTCGGAGCCGATCACGTAGCGGACCCGTCGCCCGTGCACGCGCCGGGCCGGGGCACGGCAGCCGCGGGGGCGGCAGCCGCGCGCCAGGGGCGCGTGCGCCGTCGGCACGCCGACCCTGCCGCGGCGAGCTGCCGGCGGCGCGGACTGCGTACGGACGGAGGGGCGGTCGTGGGTCATGGGAACGGGTCAGCTCCGCCCGTGGCGCAGGGCGGGGTGGGCGCCGGCGGCGACGAGGTCGGCCACGGCCGACTTCGGGTCGCGGCCGGTCACCAGGGACTCCCCGACGAGGACGGCGTCGGCGCCCTCGTTCGCGTAGGCGATCAGGTCGTGCGGCCCGCGGATGCCGGACTCGGCAATCTTGACGATGTGGGCCGGGATCTCGCCGACGACGCGCTCGAAGGTGGAGCGGTCGACCTTGAGGTCCTTGAGGTTGCGGGCGTTGACGCCGATGATCTTGGCGCCTGCGGCGACCGCGCGCTCCACTTCGTCCTCGTCGTGGACCTCGACGAGCGGGGTCAGGCCGATGGACTCGGCCCGCTCGATGAGGGAGACGAGGGCCTCCTGCTCCAGGGCCGCGACGATCAGCAGGACGAGGTCGGCGCCGTAGGCGCGGGCCTCCCAGAGCTGGTACGCCGTGACGATGAAGTCCTTGCGCAGGATCGGGATGTCCACGCGGGCGCGGACGGCCTCCAGGTCGGCCAGCGAGCCGCCGAATCGGCGCTGCTCGGTGAGGACGGAGATGACCGCCGCACCGCCCGCCTCGTAGTCGGCGGCGAGCCCGGCCGGATCCGCGATCGCGGCCAGCGCGCCCTTGGAGGGGCTGGAGCGCTTGACCTCGCAGATCACCTTGACGCTGTCGCCGCGCAGGGCAGCGACGCCGTCCTTGGCCTGGGGCGCCTTGGCGGCACGCTCCTTGAGCTCGTCGAGGCTCACGCGGGCCTGCCGTTCGGCAAGGTCTTCGCGGACCCCTTCGATGATCTCGTCGAGCACACTCACGCGAGCGGCCCCCTTCCGGGTCGATGACGGTCGGCCGCCTTGCAGACACGTACAACTGCAAGGTCAGCAATCAAATGGTATCCGCAGGAGGCGTTGCACTCCGCACGCGGTTGACGGCGTCCCAGTAACTGGACAGTCGGAATCCGGGCTTCATCCGGGCTGCCGGGCGGGCTCAGGGGGCCAGCGCCGAGCCGAAAGAAAGATTTCGGACGACGACGAACACCAGGGCCACCGCGCCCAGCGCCCACCAGTACGGCGGCCGCAGGACGATCCTCGGAACCGGCCCGCCGCGGCAGGCGCGAACCAGCCACAGGGCCATGAACCCCGCGAAGGCGAAGTAGGCCACGACGGCGAGGGCATTCGCCCCGAAAGCGGTGATCAGATCGCCGTGGGCGAACGCGTGCGCGCTGCGCAGGCCGCCGCAGCCGGGGCACAGGATTCCGGTCAGCCGCAGCAGCGGGCAGACCGGATAGTGGCCGGGCTCGTTGGGGTCCACGGTGCCCACGTATGCAAAGGCCGAGGCGGCCGCGGCCAGGTAGAGCGCCGGGACGGCGAGCCGCCGGGCCCGTGATGCCGGGGGCGTCGGCGACGGCCGGACATCGGGGCTGTGTGAGGCGTCCACCCGCTGATTCTCTCCGGTCATGACGAAAGGCGCAGCCCGGCGGGGCCGCGCCTTTCGGCTGGGTTGCCGGTGACGGCGTGGGTCACGCTCAGACCTTGGCGGGAACCTTGGCCGCGGCGATGACGTCGGCGAGGTCCTTGTGGGCGGCCTTCGGCGCACCCATGCCCGCGGCCCGCATCGCCAGGCCGACGACACCACCGATCGCGACGACGACGAGACCGGCCCAGAAGCCCAGCGGGTTCGCGAGCACCATGAAGGCGCCGGAGATGCAGAAACCGATGAAGGCGATGATGACACCGGTCCAGGCGGCCGGGGTGTGTCCGTGGTCTGTGCCCGCCATGAGTTGCTCCTCGTTGCTCTGTCGCGGTGCTGTGTGGAAAGCGCGGTCTGTGTCGAACGGCTCGGGGCCCATTGTCCCGCACCGGGCGCGTTCGCCGTCCACGGGGGTCGGGTCAGCGTGCCTGGTCGGCGGGCGGGTCCGCAGGGGGATTCGTGGCCGGATCCGTGGCCGGATCCGTGGCCGGATCCGTGGTGGGATCCTCGCCGCGGTCCAGAGCCTTCCACAGATCTTCCGGCCGGTCCGGATCCACCGCCGCGACCCTGCGCGGACGGGCGCTGCCGTCACGCTCGTAGCGGCCTCCCATCGAGGGCCAGCCCCGGCCGAAGCGCAGCGCCAGCAGGCCCGCGGCGAGGATCAGGAGGGCGCCGGCGGCCGTGACGTACGGCCAGGTCGTCTGGGTCAGCCCGGCCGCGTGCGCCGCGGTGTCCGCGGTCGTACGGGCGGCCTGCGCGTCCAGGGCCCGACGGCCGTCCGCGCCGAAGAGGGCGGACAGGGCCGCACCCAGGCCGCTGAGCGCCAGCAGCGCCGAGACCAGCAGCCGGCTCTTGCCGCGTACGGCGAAGACGGCGACGAGCGCGGCGAGGCCCACGATGGCCAGGGCGGCGGGGAGGCCGGTGACGGCCCGCCCGTCCGCGGCCAGCTGGAGCGCGTCGCCGTCGATGGCGGTGGTGCCCCGGGCCCAGGTCCGGCCGGAGGCGAGCAGGACGACGGTGGCGCCGAGCGTGCCGAGCAGCAGGGCCGCGGCCACGCTGCGCCGGGCGCTGCGGTGGCCGGGAGCCTCGGGCTCGGAGTCGGCATCGGATCGGGGCGGGGGTACGGCACTCACGTACCCCACTATCCCCTACGCCTTCAAGAGCCGTGGAGGCGGTTCGCCGCTCCCACCGCGCGCAGCACGGCGGCCGCCTTGTTGCGGCACTCGTTGTCCTCCAGTTCGGGCACCGAGTCGGCGACCACACCGGCGCCGGCCTGCACGTACGCCGTGCCGTCGCGCAGCAGCGCGGTGCGGATGGCGATGGCCGTGTCGGAGTCCCCGGCGAAGTCCAGGTAGCCCACGCAGCCGCCGTAGAGGCCGCGGCGGGAGGGTTCCAGCTCCTCGATGATCTGCATGGCGCGGGGCTTGGGCGCGCCGGAGAGGGTGCCGGCCGGGAAGCAGGCGGTGAGCACGTCGAAGGCGGTCTTCCCCTCGGCGACCCGCCCGGTGACGGTGGACACGATGTGCATGACGTGCGAGTACCGCTCGATCTTCATGAAGTCGACGACCTCGACGGAGCCCGGCTCGCAGACCCGGCCGAGGTCGTTGCGGCCCAGGTCGACGAGCATCAGGTGCTCGGCGCGCTCCTTGGGGTCGGCCAGCAGCTCCTCGGCGAGGTCGTGGTCCTCCTGCGGGGTCGCACCGCGGTGACGGGTGCCGGCGATGGGGTGGACCATGGCCCGCCCGTCCTCGACCTTGACCAGCGCCTCCGGGCTCGACCCGACCACGTCGAAGCCGTTCTCGAAGCGGAAGAGGTACATGTACGGGGACGGGTTCGTGGCCCGCAGCACCCGGTAGACGTCCAGCGCGGAGGCCCGGCAGGGGGTCTCGAACCGCTGCGAGGGGACCACCTGGAAGGCCTCGCCGGCCCGGATCCGCTCCTTGATGTCCTCGACGGCCGCCTGGTACTTCTCGCCGCCCCAGAGGGCGGAGAACTCGGGCAGCTCGGAGTCGGGCAGCGGGGCGGGCACGTAGGGGGCGGGCCGCGCGAGGTCGGCCTCCATGGCGTCGAGGCGGGCCACGGCGTCCGCGTACGCCTCGTCCACGCCCGAGTCGAGGTCGTTGTGGTTGATGGCGTTGGCGATGAGCTGGACGGTGCCGTCCCAGTGGTCCATGACCGCCAGGTCGGAGGTGAGCAGCATGGTCAGCTCGGGCAGCTTCAGGTCGTCGCCGCCGTGCTCGCCGATGCGCTCCAGGCGGCGCACGATGTCGTAGCCGAGGTAGCCGACCATGCCGCCGGTGAAGGGGGGCATGCCGCCCGCCAGGTCGCGGGGGGTGTGCAGGGCCTCGACGGTGGCGCGCAGGGCGTCGAGGGGGTCGCCGTCGACGGGGACGCCGACGGGCGGGGTGCCGATCCAGTGTGCGCGGCCGTCGCGGGCGGTCAGGGTGGCGTCGCTGCGGACCCCGACGAAGGAGTAGCGGGACCAGGAGCGGCCGTTCTCGGCGGACTCCAGCAGGAAGGTGCCGGGGCGTTCGGCGGCCAGCTTGCGGTAGAGCCCGACGGGGGTGTCCCCGTCGGCCAGCAGCTTGCGGCTCACGGGGATGACGCGGCGGTCGGCCGCAAGCTTGCGGAACGTCTCAAGATCCATGGCGTGGGACCCTACCTAGTCGGCTGCGCGGAGGAGGACATCGTCGTCGAAGCAGGTACGGGTGCCGGTGTGACAGGCGGCTCCGACCTGGTCGACCTTGACGAGCACGGTGTCGGCATCGCAGTCGAGGGCGACGGACTTCACGTGCTGGAAGTGGCCGGATGTGTCGCCCTTCACCCAGTACTCCTGGCGGCTGCGGGACCAGTAGGTGCAGCGGCCGGTGGTCAGGGTGCGGTGCAGGGCCTCGTCGTCCATCCAGCCGAGCATGAGCACCTCACCGGTGTCGTACTGCTGGGCGATGGCCGGTACCAGGCCGTCGGCGGAGCGCTTGAGGCGCGCGGCGATGGCGGGATCGAGGTTGCCGGGGCGGGGGGACGTACTCATGTGGCCATTGTGCCGGGCCGGGATGGGAGCAATGATCCTTGTCCGCCTGATGGGCGGGCGCGCGGCGTGTTCCGGCCTTAGGCTGGCCCGCATGTCTACCCATGCGAAGCGTGAACGACTGCTGCTGGCGGACCTGTTGGAGGCGGCCGGTCCGGAGGCCCCCACGCTGTGCGCCGGCTGGACCTGCCGGGATCTGGCCGCGCACGTCGTCGTCCGGGAGCGGCGGCCGGACGCGGCGGGCGGGATCCTGCTGAACGTCCTGAAGGCCCGCCTGGACAAGGCGATGGAGGAGTACACGGCCAAGCCGTACGAGGAACTGGTCCGGCTGATCCGCACCGGCCCGCCGAAGATGTCGGTGTACGCGCTGAAGCAGCTGGACGAGGCGGCGAACGCGGTCGAGTTCTACGTCCACGCGGAGGACGTCCGCCGGGCGCAGCCGGACTGGTCCCCGCGGGAGCTGGACCCGGTGTTCTCGGACTCGCTGTGGTCGCGCCTGGAGAAGCTGGCCCGCCTCACGGGCCGCCGGTCGCCGGTGGGCCTGGTGCTGCGCCGGCCGAACGGGCAGACGGCGGTGGCGCACAAGGGGGCGCCGGTGGTGACGGTGACGGGCGAGCCGGGTGAGCTGACGCTGTTCTGCTTCGGCCGCCAGGACGCTGCCGCTGTGACGCTGGACGGGGAGAAGGAGGCCGTCGCCAAGCTGACGGTGGCCGAGCTGGGCATCTGACCTGCGGGCCGTCCTCCGGGGGCCAGCCCCCGGACCCCCGCGCCTCAAACGCCGGCGGGGCTGGGGATGTGTGCCCTGGACGGGGTCGGACCGGGGGTGGGGGTGCGGTGCCGCCGGGGGGTGTCTCCTCGGCTCGCGCCTGCGGGCATGTCCCGGCCGTACGGGGTGGTTGCGCGCTCGTCCTGCGGGGACACCCCCCACCGTCCCCACACCCCCACCCGGCGGATCCGCGCCCCGTCTCGGACGAAGCGGGGCCGTGGGGCGGGGACACTCCGGGGGCTCCCCGCAGGACGAGCGCGCAACCCAGGCCGCACGGCAGAACCACGGCCGCAGGCGCGAGCCGAGGAGAGCCCCCGGAGGGGCACCGCCCCACCCGAAGCTGTCGGCATGCTCGACCCGAGGGCCACGCCTCCGGCCAGGGGCACGAACCCAGCCCCGCCGGCGATTGAGGCGCGGCCACCGGGGCCGCAGCCGGGGGACCGACACGCACCGCCCGGCCAGGGCAGGGGCGTGGCCACCGGGGCCGCACCCGGGAGGGACGGTCAGCGGACGGGGTGGCCCGCTTCGCGGAGGGCGGACTTGACCTCGGAGATCCGCAGGTCGCCGAAGTGGAACACCGACGCCGCGAGCACCGCGTCCGCGCCCGCCTCGATCGCCGGGGCGAAGTGCGCGAGCCGGCCCGCACCGCCGGAGGCGATCACCGGGACCGTGACGTGCTTGCGCACGGCCGCGATCATCTCGGTGTCGTAGCCGTCCTTGGTGCCGTCCGCGTCCATCGAGTTCAGCAGGATCTCCCCGGCGCCCAGCTCGGCCGCCCGGTGGGCCCACTCGACGGCGTCGATGCCGGTGCCCTTGCGACCGCCGTGCGTGGTGACCTCGAAGGTGCCCGCTTCGGTGCGGCGCGCGTCCACGGACAGCACGAGGACCTGCCGTCCGAAGCGCTCCGCGATCTCCTCGATGAGCTCGGGACGCGCGATGGCGGCCGTGTTCACGCCCACCTTGTCCGCGCCGGCCCGCAGCAGCTTGTCCACGTCGTCGGCGGTGCGGACGCCGCCGCCCACGGTCAGCGGGATGAAGACCTGCTCGGCGGTCCTGCGCACCACGTCGTACGTGGTCTCGCGGTTGCCGGAGGACGCGGTGATGTCGAGGAAGGTCAGCTCGTCGGCGCCTTCGGCGTCGTACAGCTTGGCCATCTCCACCGGGTCACCGGCGTCGCGCAGGTTCTGGAAGTTGACGCCCTTGACGACCCGGCCGTTGTCCACGTCCAGGCAGGGGATCACGCGTACGGCGAGGCTCATCCGGACACCGCCTTGTACGCCTCGACCTCCACCTCGACGACCATCGAGGGGTCGACGAAGCCGGAGACGATGAGCATCGTCGCGGCCGGGCGGACCGCGTCGAAGAGTTCCTTGTGCGCGCGGCCCACCTCGTCCACGTCGCGGGCGTGCGTCAGGTACATGCGGGTGCGGACCACGTCCTCGGGGCCGAGACCGGCCTGGGCGAGGGCCTTGAAGGCGACGCCGAAGGCCGCGACCGCCTGGTCGTACGGGCCTCCCGCGTCGGCCGCGGTGCAGCCGGAGACGAGGACCAAGCCGTTCGGGAGCTGGACGGCACGGGAGTACGCGATGACGTCCTCGTAGGGGCCGCCGGAGGAGATGCGGCGTACGTCGGAGGAGCTGCTCATGCGGAGACCACCTTCAGTGCTTCTTCCAGGGTGAACGCCTTGGCGTACAGGGCCTTGCCGACGATCGCGCCCTCGACGCCCAGCGGCACCAGCTCGGCCAGGGCCCGCAGGTCGTCCAGGGAGGAGATGCCGCCCGAGGCCACGACGGGCCGGTCGGTGGCGGCGCAGACGTTCTTCAGCAGCTCCAGGTTGGGGCCGGTGAGGGTGCCGTCCTTGCCGATGTCGGTGACGACGTACCGGGCGCAGCCCTCGGAGTCCAGGCGCGCGAGGGTCTCGTACAGGTCGCCGCCCTCGCTGGTCCAGCCGCGGCCCTTGAGGGTGGTGCCGCGGACGTCGAGGCCGACCGCGATCCTGTCGCCGTGCTCGGCGATGGCCTTGGCGGCCCACTCGGGGGTCTCCAGGGCGGCGGTGCCCAGGTTGACGCGGGTGCAGCCGGTGGCGAGGGCCGCGGCGAGCGAGGCGTCGTCGCGGATGCCGCCGGAGAGCTCGACCTTGATGTCCATGGCGCCGGTGATCTCGGCGACCAGGGCGCGGTTGTCGCCGGTGCCGAAGGCGGCGTCCAGGTCGACCAGGTGCAGCCATTCGGCGCCGGAGCGCTGCCAGGCGAGGGCCGCCTCCAGGGGGGAGCCGTAGGAGGTCTCGCTGCCGGACACCCCGTGCACGAGGCGGACGGCCTGGCCGTCACGGACGTCGACCGCGGGCAGGAGCTCCAGCTTGGCTGAGGACACGGTCATCACAGGGTCTCGATCCAGTTGGTGAGGAGCTGGGCGCCGGCGTCGCCGGACTTCTCGGGGTGGAACTGGGTGGCCCACAGGGCACCGTTCTCCACCGCCGCGACGAAGCGCTCGCCGTGGGTGGCCCAGGTGACCTTGGGGGCGCGGATCAGCGGGTTGGTGACCTCCAGGCTCCAGTCGCGCGCCGCGTAGGAGTGCACGAAGTAGAACCGGGCGTCGGCGTCCAGGCCGGCGAAGGCCTGGCTGTCGGCCGGGGCCTCGACGGTGTTCCAGCCCATGTGGGGGACGACGGCGGCCTTGAGCGGGCCGACGGTGCCGGGCCACTCGTCCAGGCCCTCGGTCTCGACGCCGTGCTCGATGCCGCGCTCGAAGAGGATCTGCATGCCGACGCAGATGCCCATGACCGGGCGGCCGCCGGAGAGCCGGCGGCCGATGATCCAGTCGCCGCGGGCGTCCTTGAGGCCCCGCATGCAGGCGGCGAAGGCGCCGACGCCGGGGACGAGGAGTCCGTCGGCGTCCATGGCCTTGTCGTAGTCGCGGGTGATCTCGACGTCGGCGCCGACGCGGGCGAGGGCGCGCTCGGCGGACCGGATGTTGCCGAAGCCGTAGTCGAAGACCACGACCTTCTTGGTGGGACGTGCTGTGCTCATTCCCAAATTCCCTGGATCCGCAGGACTCCGGCGGCGAGACACATCGCGGAGCCGATGGCGAGCAGCACGACGACCGACTTGGGCATCTGCTGCTTCTGGAAGGAGTAGACGCCGCCGGCCAGGAAGAGGCCGAGGACGATCAGGATGGTGTTGAGGCCGTTCACGGCTAGAGGGCGCCCTTCGTGGAGGGCAGGATGCCGGCCGCGCGCGGGTCGAACTCCGCTGCGTACCGCAGGGCCCGGGCGAGGGCCTTGAACTGGCACTCCACGATGTGGTGGGCGTTGCGGCCGTACGGGACGTGGATGTGCAGGGCGATCTGGGCCTGCGCGACGAAGGACTCGAAGATGTGCCGGGTCATCGTCGTGTCGTACGTGCCGATCATCGGCGCCATGTTCTCGGGCTCGGTGTGCACGAGGTAGGGGCGGCCCGACAGGTCGACGGTCACCTGGGCGAGGGACTCGTCGAGCGGGACGGTGCAGTTGCCGAAGCGGTAGATGCCCACCTTGTCGCCGAGGGCCTGCTTGAAGGCGGCGCCCAGCGCGAGGGCGGTGTCCTCGATGGTGTGGTGGGTGTCGATGTGCAGGTCGCCGTCGGTCTTGACCGTGAGGTCGAAGAGGCCGTGGCGGCCGAGCTGGTCCAGCATGTGGTCGTAGAAGCCCACGCCCGTCGAGACGTCGACCTGGCCGGTGCCGTCGAGGTTTATCTCGACGACGACGGAGGTCTCCTTGGTGGTCCGTTCGACCCGTCCGATGCGGCTCATGCGTGCTGCTCCTTCTTCAGTGCGCGAACCGCTTCCAGGAACGCGTCGTTCTCTGCCGGGGTGCCGGCGGTGACCCTCAGCCGGCCGGGTACGCCGTTGTCCCGGACCAGGACGCCCTGGTCGAGGATCTTCTGCCAGGCGGTGTGCGCGTCGTCGAACTTCCCGAACTGGATGAAGTTCGCGTCGGACTCGGTGACCTCGTAGCCGATGGCCCGCAGTTCGACGACCAGGCGGTCGCGCTCGGCCTTGAGCTGCTCGACGTAGCCGAGCAGGGTGTCGGTGTGCTCCAGGGCGGCCAGCGCGGTGGCCTGGGTGACGGCCGACAGGTGGTACGGCAGGCGGACCAGCTGGACGGCGTCCACGACGGCGGGGTGCGCGGCCAGGTAGCCCAGGCGCAGTCCCGCGGCGCCGAAGGCCTTGGACATGGTCCGGGAGACCACCATGTTCGGGCGGCCCTCGATGAGGGGCAGCAGCGAGTCGCGGTGGCTGAACTCCACGTACGCCTCGTCCACGATGACGAGGGAGGGCTTGGCCGCCTGCGCGGCCTCGTAGAGGGCGAGGACCGTCTCGGCCTCGACGGCGGTGCCCGTGGGGTTGTTGGGCGAGGTGATGAAGACGACGTCGGGGGCGTTCTCGGCGATCGCCTGCTCCGCCGCCTCCACGTCGATCGTGAAGTCCTCGCGGCGGGGGCCGGAGATCCACCCGGTGCCGGTGCCGCGGGAGATCAGCGCGTGCATCGAGTACGAGGGCTCGAAGCCGATCGCGGTGCGGCCGGGTCCGCCGAAGGTCTGCAGCAGCTGCTGGATGACCTCGTTGGAGCCGTTGGCGGCCCAGACGTTCTCGCGCGCGACCGGGTGCCTGCCCGTACGGGTGAGGTAGGCGGCGAGCTGGGTGCGCAGCTCGACCGCGTCCCGGTCGGGGTAGCGGTTGAGGGTGCGGGCGGCCTCGGCGACGCGCTCGGCGATGCGCCGTACGAGCTCCTCGGGCAGCTCGTACGGGTTCTCGTTGGTGTTCAGCTGGACGGGCACGTCGAGCTGCGGGGCGCCGTACGGGGTCTTGCCGCGCAGCTCGTCCCGGATGGGGAGGTCGTCGATCCCGATGTTCGACGTCATGCGGTCGGCACCTTCCATCCGAAGCGCGCCTTCAGGGCGGCGCCGTGCGCGGGCAGGTCCTCGGCCTCGGCCAGCGTCACCACGTGGTGGGTGACCTCGGCGAGGGCGTCCCGCGTGTAGTCGACGATGTGGATGCCGCGCAGGAAGGACTGTACGGACAGGCCCGAGGAGTGGCAGGCGCAGCCGCCGGTGGGCAGCACGTGGTTCGACCCGGCGCAGTAGTCGCCGAGCGAGACCGGGGCCCACGGGCCCACGAAGATCGCGCCGGCGTTGCGCACGCGGGCGGCCCAGGCGGCGGCGTCGGCGGTCTGGATCTCCAGGTGCTCGGCGCCGTACGCGTCGACGACCTTGAGGCCGTCCTCCAGGCTGTCGACGAGCACGATCGCGGACTGCCTGCCGGCGAGGGCGGGCTTGATCCGGTCCTCGACGTGCTTGGTCGCGGCGACCTGCGGCTCCAGCTCCCGCTCGACGGCGTCCGCGAGCTCCGCGGAGTCCGTGACGAGGACGGCCGCGGCCAGCGGGTCGTGCTCGGCCTGGCTGATCAGGTCGGCGGCGACGTGCACCGGGTCGGCCGTGGAGTCCGCGAGGACCGCGATCTCGGTGGGGCCGGCCTCGGTGTCGATGCCGATCCGCCCTGTGAAGTAGCGCTTGGCGGCGGCGACCCAGATGTTGCCGGGGCCGGTCACCATGTTGACCGGCAGGCAGTCCTCGGTGCCGTACGCGAACATCGCGACGGCGACGGCGCCGCCGGCCGCGTACACCTCGTCCACGCCGAGCAGCGCGCACGCGGCGAGGATCGTGGGGTGCGGCAGGCCGCCGAAATCCTTCTGCGGCGGGGACGCGAGCGCGATGGACTCGACGCCCGCCTCCTGGGCCGGCACGACGTTCATCACGACGGAGGAGGGGTACACCGAGCGGCCGCCCGGGGCGTACAGCCCCACGCGCTCCACCGGAACCCACTTCTCTGTCACGGTGCCGCCGGGGACCACCTGGGTGGTGTGCTCGGTGCGGCGCTGGTTCCGGTGCACGATCCGGGCGCGCCGGATCGACTCCTCCAGGGCGGCGCGGACGGCCGGGTCCAGTTCTTCCAGGGCGGCCTTGAGGGCCTCCGCGGGTACCCGGACCTGCGAGAGCTCGACCCCGTCGAACTTCTGCGCGTACTCGATCAGCGCCGCCGTGCCACGATGATGGACGTCCTCGCAGATGGGCCGCACCTTCTCCAGGGCAGCTTCTACGTCGAACTCGGCACGGGGCAGCAGATCGCGCAGGGCGCCGCCCTCGGGGAGGGCGTCACCGCGCAGGTCGATACGAGAGATCACCCCACAATTCTCTCAGACCGCTTCGCGCCACCGGTCGCCCGTATCACTGGCTGATACACGCCCCGGATGTCACAGGCCCCCGCTAGCGTTCCCCGTAGATCTTTTTCACACGCGTGTGCGTGTGGGGGACAGCGGAGGGGGGCCGCCTTGACCGAGGCGCGCGCGGGCGAGGAACCGGCGGATCTCACCGCCGCCGAGCGCCGCATGTGGGACGCGTTCCGCACGGGCAGCATCTGCGACCTCAGTGCGCGCGCCGCCGACCAGGACGATCCGCACGCCGACCGCGTGTGGGGTCCCGGGCGCAGCGTCCGCGCCGGGGTGGTCGCCCTTCTGCTGCTGCACGGGCCGCCACCCGTGCCGGGCCGGGTGGCCTCCCTCAAGCTGCGCGGCGTGCGGATCAGCGGGCGGCTCGATCTGTCCGGGGGCACGGTGGCCCCGTACGTGGAGCTCCAGTCCTGCCGCTTCGACAGCGAGATCCAGCTGTCCGAGGCCCGCTTCGGCACGCTCCGCATGATCAACTGTGCGGTTCCCCGGCTGGAGGCGGCCCGCCTGCACACCGAGGGCGACCTGCACCTGCCGCGCTGCCGGGTGGCCCGCGGGATCCGGCTGACCGACGCGCAGATCGGCACCGACCTGCTGGTCAGCCAGGCCGTGGTGCAGCGGGACAACAAGGGCCGGGCGATCGCCGCCGACGGGCTGTCGGTCGCGCAGGACTTCCAGGGCGAGCTGCTGGAGACGTACGGGGAGGTGAGCCTGCGCGGCGCGAAGGTCGGCGTGTCGATGAACCTGCGCGGGGCCCGCCTGCGCAACCCG
The DNA here is from genome assembly GCF_035917235.1 of Streptomyces sp. NBC_01294. Taxonomy (NCBI): domain Bacteria; kingdom Bacillati; phylum Actinomycetota; class Actinomycetes; order Kitasatosporales; family Streptomycetaceae; genus Streptomyces; species Streptomyces sp. NBC_01294. Next base: position 6,018,845 of record NZ_CP108423.1, on the reverse strand, counting down.
TCCGGGCGGTACGCGCTGAACGCCCCGCAGCTGACCGTCGAGCGGACCCTCTACCTGACCTCGATCGCGCGGGACTACGTACCGGGCGGGGGCTCCTCCACTCCCCCGTACGGGGTGGGGGCGACCCCAGTGCGCGGTCAGCGGGCGCAGCGCTTCGAGTGCCGGGGCGGGCTGCGGCTGGACGACGGCCGGTTCGGGGACGCCATCGACTTCTACGGCGCGCGGTTCGTGCTCACCGAGGAGCAGGAGATATCCCTGCGCCGGATCCAGACCCCCGAGTTCCGCTTCGTCGGCGAGCGGCCCGAGCACGGGCGGGTGGTGGTGTCCGGGGCCAAGGTGGTCAAGCTCGTCGACACCTCCACGAGCTGGCCGGGCCCGGGCGGGGTGTCCATCGAGGGATTCGTCTACGAGAACCTCGCGCCCCGCGGCCACTTCCCGCTCTCCCGCCGGCTGGCGTGGGTGGCGGCGGCCACGCCCGAGTACTCGCCGGAGCCGTACGAGCGGCTGGCCGCCGTACTGCGGGCCAGCGGGGAGGACGCCGACGCCCGCGAGGTGCTGCTGGCCAAGCAGCGCCGGCGCCGGGCCACGCTGCCGCCGGGGCCCAAGGCGTGGGGGTACCTCCAGGACTGGACGGTGGTCTACGGGTACCGGCCGGGCCGGGCCGCGCTGTGGATGGCGGTGCTGTGGGCGGCGGGCGCGCTGCTCTTCTCCCAGCTCGACCCACCGGCGATCAAGGAGAACGAGCACCCGCAGTGGAGCGCCGCCCTGTACGCGCTGGATCTGCTGCTGCCCGTCATCGACCTCGGCCAGCAGGGCCAGTGGAAGCTGGAGGGCGGCTGGCAGTGGGGGGCCGCGGGCCTCGTCATCATGGGCTGGATCCTGGCCACGACGGTGGCGGCGGGCGCCTCCCGGCTGCTGAGGCGGGGGTGACGGGGCCTGTCAGGCCATTACCCTGTGCCTCGTGACCACCGTTCGCCTGCCCCTCTTCCCGCTGAACTCGGTGCTGTTCCCGGGACTCGTCCTCCCGCTGAACATCTTCGAGGAGCGTTATCGCGCCATGATGCGCGAGCTGCTGAAGACGGGCGAGGACGAGCCGCGCCGTTTCGCCGTCGTCGCGATCCGTGACGGCCGGGAGGTCGCGCCGACCGCGCCCGGCCTGCCGGACCAGACGGCCCTGCCGGAGCGGGGCCCCGCCGCGGGCTTCGGCTCCGACCCGATCCAGGCCTTCCACCGGGTGGGCTGCATCGCGGACGCGGCGACGATCCGCGAGCGGGAGGACGGCAGCTTCGAGGTCCTGGCGACCGGCACCACGCGGGTCCGCCTGCTCTCGGTGGACTCCTCGGGCCCCTTCCTGACGGCGGAGCTGGAAGAGATCGCGGAGGACGCGGGCGACGGCGCGGGCGCCCTGGCCGAGGGGGTGCTGCGGGCCTTCCGCAACTACCAGAAGCGGCTGGCCGGAGCCCGCGAGCGGTCCCTGACGGGTGCGGACCTCCCCGACGAGCCGTCGGTGGTCTCGTACCTGGTGGCAGCGGCGGCGGTGCTGGACATCCCGGCGAAGCAGCGGCTGCTGCAGGCCCCGGACACGGCGACCCGGCTGGCGGAGGAACTGAAACTGCTGCGCGCGGAGACGGCGGTGATCCGCCACCTCCCGTCCCTGCCGGCGGTGGACCTGACCCGTACCCCGACGAGCCCGAACTGACGGACAGACGGACAGACGAACAGACGGATCACCGATGGCGAAGAAGACGAAGCAGGCGGCCGGCACCCCGGCGATCGTCGCCCTGACGGCGGCCGGGGTCCCGTTCACCACGCACGCGTACGAGCACGACCCGGCGCACCCCTCGTACGGCCAGGAGGCGGCCGAGGCGATGGGCGTCTCACCGACCCAGGTCTTCAAGACCCTCGTCGCCGACGTGGACGGCGTCCTGACGGTGGCGGTGGTCCCGGTCTCGGGGTCGCTGGACCTGAAGGCGCTCGCGTCAGCGGTCGGCGGGAAGCGGGCGGCGATGGCGGATCCCGCGCTGGCGGAGCGCACGACGGGCTACGTCCTGGGCGGCATCTCCCCGCTGGGGCAGCGCAAGCGGCTGCGTACGGTGATCGACGCGTCGGCTTCGGCGCAGGCCACGATCTGCTGCTCGGCGGGTCGGCGCGGCCTGGAGATCGAACTGTCCCCCACCGACCTGACCGCCCTCACGAGGGCCACCCTGGCCCCGATCGCCCGCCCGTAGCCCACCGGGCGCGCCGCCGCCGCACCGGGGGCCGCCCGCAGTCCGCCGGGCTCGCCGCCGCCGCACCGGGGGCCGCCCGCAGTCCGCCGGGCTCGCCGCCGCCGCACCGGGGGCCGCCCGCAGTCCGCCGGGCTCGCCGCCGCTGTCAGGGGCTCCGCCCCCGAACCCCCGCGCCTCAATCGCCGGCGAGGCTGGATGATGCGGCCCCGCCCACCTGCACAGCCGAATTCCCGCAGGCCATTTCAGCCCCGCCGGCGTTTGAGACGCTCTTTCAGCCCGCCGGCGTTTGAGACGCTCTTTCAGCCCGCCGGCGTTTGAGGCGCTCTTTCAGCCTCGCCGGCGTTTGAGGCGCGGGGTCCGGGGCGGAGCCCCGATCCTTGAGCCCCGCCGGCGATTGAGGCGGCGCGGGCGGGCGGTGAACCGTCAGGTGCGCGGGGGCTCCGGCGGGGCGGCCGCGTCGGCCGGCGCGGCCTGGTAGTAGCCGGTCCAGCCGGCCAGCGGGGACGGCTCCGGATCCCGCGGCGACCACAGCGCCGTCAGGCCCAGGTGCAGCAGGACCGCGGTCATCGGCCACGCCAGCAGCGCCCCGTGCGCCAGCAACTGCAGCGGCGCGTCGAACGGCACCCCCTTGCCCGCCTTCGCCGCCGCGGCGACCAGGTCCGGCGACGGCCCCAGCCACAGCCCGAACCGCCACCCCACCAGCGCGGCGAAGCCGGAGCCGACCGCGAGCCCGATCACCAGCGGCACGCCACCGCGCCGCCGCCACAGGAACGTGCCGACGGCGCTCAGCACGCCCAGCCCCACCGACAGCAGGAAGAAGGTCCCGTCGGACGCGATCCGCGCCTCGCTCTCGCTGTTGCGCAGGAACACGGACTCGCCGTTGGAGACGTACTGCACGCGCGGCGCCAGCCACACCCACAGCAGTCCGAGGAGCAGTCCGGCCACGCCGATCGCCAGGGCCACGACGGCCGCGTCCCGGACGTCCTCCGGGGTGACGGCGCCGGAGGACCCACCGGGCTTCTCGGGCGGGAGCGACGGCGGGTCGAACGGGGACGGCGGGGTCACGGCTTCGGTCACCCCCACATCGTGCCAGGTGCGCCCGGAGACGACATCGGCGGACCGTGTCAGCGGACCGCGGCCCGCCGGTACGCCCACGTGGCGAGGGCCAGCGAGAGGACCCCGACCGCCCCGCACACGCCGAGGTCGAAGGCGACGGCCGCCCAGTCGGGCTCGGGTGCGAAGGTCTGCGCGAACGCCTCCACGCCGTACGTTGAGGGCAGCAGGTCCCGGGCCCACACGATCATGTCCGGCATCCGCTCGGGCGGCAGCACGCCCAGCAGCAGCGCCGCCGACATCCCGAGCTGCCCGGCGAGGGTGGCCAGCTCCTGCCGCGGCGCCAGCAGCCCCAGCGCCGCGCCCAGCCCGGCCAGCGCGGCCCCGGCCAGCGGGACCACCGCGGCCAGGATCCACAGCCCGCCCATCGGCAGGCCGAAGAGCAGGCACCCGAAGACGGCGGTGACCAGCGTCCCCGGCAGCGTGAAGGAGGCGTACGCGGCGGCCGCGCCCAGCACCACGGACGCGGGCGGCACCGGCAGGGTGGCGTAGTGGTCGAGCCCGCCGCCGGCCCGCAGCTGTCCGAAGTACTGCGCGAGCAGGTTCAGTGCGACGAAGGCGACGACGAGCACCGAGGACCCGGCGACGACGGCCCGGGCCTCCGAGCCCCCGTCGACCACCCCGCGCATCAGGATCATGATCCCGACGGACTGGAAGGTGGCCACGAACAGCAGCGGGATCCGGGCGACCCGCGCCCGGGACAGCTGCGCCCGGTACACGGCGGCCAGCGAGGGGAAGAACCGCGCCTTCGGCGCGAGCACGCCCACGACGGTGTCCACAGCAGTGGTGGTGGTCACGACTTCACCAGCCCCTTCATCCGCCCGCCGAGCGCCAGGTAGACGTCCTCCAGGCTCGGTGTCGCCAGCGTGAAGTCGTCGAGGGCGGCGAAGGCCGGGCCTCCGGTGACCGCGGCCACCGCGGCCCGCGCCTCGTCCGGCGCCAGCCGCAGCACCCAGCGGCGACCCGACTCGGCGGCCAGCGGCGCGAGCGATGCGACTTCCGGGACCTCCAGCGGCGGGGCGGACCGCCACACGAGCTCCAGCCGGACCTCGCCCGGGACACTGGCCTTCAGTCCTGCCGGGGTGTCACAGGCGATGACCCTGCCCTGGTCGATGACGGCGACCCGGTCGAGGACGGTCTCGGCCTCGATGACGTTGTGGGTGACGAGCAGGACGGTCGCGCCGTGCTGGGCGCGCCGCCGGTCCACGGCCGACCACACGGCCCGCCGGGCCACCGGGTCCATGCCGGTGGTGGGCTCGTCGAGGACCAGTAGGGGCCGCTCCCCCACCAGCGCGGAGGCGAAGCAGGCCAGGCGGCGCTGGCCGCCGGAAAGTTTCTTCAGGGGCCGTCCGGCGATCGCGGTCAGCCCGAGTTCCTCCAGTACGGCGTCGCGCTCGGCCCGCGCGGCCCGTGCGTCGAGCCCGCGCAGCCGCCCGGTGGTCTCGGCGGCGAGCGCCACCGTGAGCTCGTCCAAGGCGGTGGACTCCTGCCCCAGGTAGGCGAGCAGCCGCGCCGCCCGCCGGGGGTGGCGTACGAGGTCGTGGCCGAGCAGGGTCACGGAGCCGGCGTCGGGCCGCATCAGGCCGGTCAGCTGGCGGACCAGGGTGGACTTGCCGGCGCCGTTGGGGCCGAGCAGGCCGAAGATCTCGCCGCGCCGGACGTCCAGGGAGATCCCGTCGTTGGCGCGGGTCTCGGGCAGGGCCGGGGCCCCGCGCCGTCCGCGTACCGCGGGATACGTCTTGACGAGGTCACGCACCGCGCAGATCACGTCCGACGCCGCCCCCGCGGCTGCCGCCGTGCCGTTGTGCGCCTGTGCTGTGCCCGTACTCACGAGGGAGCAGCCTACGGGGTTCCCGCCCCTACTCGGCCGCCGGGGTCAGCGGGGCGGCGACGTCGACGGGGCCCGTTCCCGGTGCGGCGGCCGGTACGGCGGCCACGTGCTCGGCGGCCGCACGCACATCGATCTCCCGCCAGAACCCGGCGCGGATGGCGTACCGGTCGTGCTCGTCGATCTGGTCGTCCTTGTGCGCGAGCAGGCCGAACCGGGCGGCGTAGCGCAGCAGCTCGCCGTCGATCCGGTGCGGGATGCGCGGGTACATCGTGGCCAGCTTCTGCAGGTGCACGGTCTCCGGGAGCCGTTCCATCCAGCGCCGGGCGAACACCTGTCCCACCTCGAACGGGTCCCCGCCGACGGTGGTGATGTCCTCCTCCCGGTCCGCCCAGCGCTGCTCAGCGCTGGTGAGCTGGGCGAGGGTGGGCAGGGAGGCGGTCTCGGCGGGTTCGCCGAGCGGTCCTGCCCGGTCGATCCAGCCCTTGTCGGAGGACCAGCGCAGGGCGCTGGACGGGGCGGGCGCGGCGCTCGGCCCGCCCTGCGCGCCGGCCTGGTGTCCGGGGGCCCGCAGGGCGCCGGCGAGGTCCTTGGGCGTGGGGACCGGCTTGCCCCCGGGGGTGGTCGGCGCCGGTACGGGGACTCCCTCCCGGTCGTCGTCGCCGGTGGCGGCGGTGCCGTTGCGGGCGGCCTCGGCGAGCGCCGCCTCGGGCAGCGGGGCGGAGAGGATGGCGGCGATGTCGGGGCGCGGCGCGGGCGGCGGGGAGCACAGTCCGGTGAGGTCCTTGGCGCGGACGGCCCGGGTGATCCAGGCACGGTCCAGGACGCGGCGTTCGTCGGCCTCGGCGACGAGGTCCTCGGACTGGTTGTAGTCCCCGTCGGCGGCCTGGACGGCCCACAGGTGGACGGCGACGCCGTGTTCCTTGGCGGACATCAGGCCGGGCAGCAGGTCGCCGTCGCCGGTCACCAGGACCACGTCGGAGCAGGCGCGGTTGCGGGCGAGCTCGGTGAGCTCGGCGTGCATGGCGGCGTCGACGCCCTTCTGCGCCCAGCGGCCGTCGCTGCGGGTCAGGGCGCCGAGCCGGACGGTGACGCGGGGCATGACGCGCAGCCGCCGGTGTTCGGGCTGCGGCACCCGGTCGGGCGCGCCGTCGAACCAGTAGATGCGCAGCAGGGGCTGCTCGGTGTCGGCCTCGGCCCGCTCGCGCAGGCCCTGGATGAGGGCGGCATGGTCGACGGTGATCCGGGAGCGGGAGGGCTCCCCGGCGAGAAGGCTGGCGGCGGCACCCAGCAGGTAGCCGGCGTCCACCAGGACGACGCAGCGGTCCACGCGTTCCACCCTCTTCCCTGGGGGTTCCTCTGTGTTTTTCGGCGGGTGCCCCGAGTCTGCCCGACCTCAAGGGTGTTGAAGGCCGGAACTCGATCATCGGCGTGGCGGATCTCACGGTGCACGGGGAGAGGGGGCATTGCTACGCGCAGTAATGATCCAAAATGCGCGGTTTCCGGGCCTGTGTGAGTGTGAAGGCGGTCCTGGCCCCTAGACCCTCACGGAGGCTCCACCATGGCCAAGAACAAGCAGCAGAAGCAGCCGAAGCAGCAGGCCCGCTCGTCGCAGGATCCGTCGAAGACCTCGACCGAGTCCTCGACCGAGTCGATGAATCCGTCGCCGAGTCCGATGGATCTGGCCCACAAGAGCAAGCAGAAGAAGTTCGGCCACAACTGACGCCCGCACTCTGTGACGGGAAGGGCCTGCCCGGCATCGCCGGGCAGGCCCTTCGGTACGTGCGGGGGGGGCGGCGCTATCCGGCCAGGCAGGACGGGCCGAGCAGCACCTTGAGATCGCCGAAGAGGGCCGGGTCGGGCTGGACGCGGTGCTTGTCGAGGCGCAGCACGGTGGTGGTCCGCGGCCCCTGGAGCTTGATCCGCACCTCGGTGTTGCCCTTGTGGTGGCGCAGGATCTCCCCCAGACGGGTCACCATCGGCGGCGTGACCTTGACGGTGGGGATGGTGAGGACCACCGGGGCGTTGGTGCCGGCCGAGGTGAGGTCGGGGACCATCATCTCCATGGCGACGAGGCGGGGGACGTCCTCGCGCTTGTCGAGGCGGCCCTTGACGAAGACCACGGTGTCCTCGACCAGCTGGGTGGAGACGAGCTGGTAGGTCGCCGGGAAGAACATGCACTCGATGGAGCCGGCCAGGTCCTCGACGGTGGCGATGGCCCAGGCGTTGCCCTGCTTGGTCATCTTGCGCTGGAGGCCGGAGATGATGCCGCCGATGGTGACGACGGCGCCGTCGGAGTGCTCGCCGCCGGTCAGCTGGGAGATGCCGGCGTCCGTCTTGTCGGACAGCACGTGCTCCAGGCCGAAGAGCGGGTGGTCGGAGACGTAGAGGCCGAGCATCTCGCGCTCTTGGGCGAGCAGGTAGGACTTCTCCCACTCGACGTCGGAGAACTCCACGTCGAGGCCGAAGCCCGGCTCGTCGCCCGCGTCCTCGTCGCCCATTCCGCCGAAGAGGTCGAACTGCCCCTCGGCCTCCTTGCGCTTGACCGCGACCACGTTGTCGATCATCGGCTCGTGGTGGGCGACCAGGCCCTTGCGGGTGTGGCCCATCTCGTCGAAGGCGCCGGCCTTGATCAGCGACTCGACGGTCCGCTTGTTGCAGACGACGGCCTCGACCTTGTCCAGGAAGTCGGGGAAGGAGGAGAACTTCCCCTTGGCCTTCCTGCTCTTGATGATCGACTCGACGACGTTGCTGCCGACGTTGCGCACCGCGGTGAGGCCGAAGAGGATCACGTCGTCGCCCTGGGCGGCGAAGTTCGACTCCGACTCGTTCACGTTCGGCGGGAGCACCTTGATGCCCATGCGGCGGCACTCGTTCAGGTAGATCGCGGACTTGTCCTTGTCGTCCTTGACCGAGGTGAGGAGACCCGCCATGTACTCGGCCGGGAAGTTGGCCTTGAGGTAGGCGGTCCAGTAGGAGACCAGGCCGTACGCGGCGGAGTGGGCCTTGTTGAAGGCGTAGCCGGCGAAGGGGACCAGGACGTCCCACAGGGCCTTGATCGCCTGGTCGCTGAAGCCCTTCTCCTTGGCGCCCGCCTCGAAGATGACGAAGTTCTTCGCCAGTTCCTCGGGCTTCTTCTTGCCCATCACGCGGCGCAGGATGTCGGCCTCGCCGAGCGAGTAGCCGGCGATGATCTGGGCGGCCTTCTGCACCTGCTCCTGGTAGACGATGAGGCCGTAGGTGACGCCGAGGATCTCCTTGAGGGGCTCCTCCAGCTCCGGGTGGATCGGGGTGATCTCCTGCTGCTTGTTCTTGCGCAGGGCATAGTTCGTGTGCGAGTTCATGCCCATCGGGCCCGGCCGGTACAGGGCCGAGACGGCGGAGATGTCCTCGAAGTTGTCGGGCTTCATCAGGCGCAGCAGGGAGCGCATGGGCCCGCCGTCGAACTGGAAGACGCCGAGCGTGTCACCGCGGCAGAGCAGTTCGTACGTCTTGGGGTCGTCGAGCGGCAGACCGAGGAGATCGAGGTCGATCCCCTTGTTGGCCTTCACCATCTTGACGGCGTCGTCCATGATCGTGAGGTTGCGCAGGCCCAGGAAGTCCATCTTGATCAGGCCGAGCGACTCGCACTGGGGGTAGTCCCACTGCGTGATGGTCACGCCGTCCGTGTGCCGCACCCAGACGGGGGCGTGGTCGACGATCGGCTCGCTGGACATGATCACGCCGGCGGCGTGCACGCCCATCTGGCGGACCAGGCCCTCGACGCCGCGGGCGGTGTCGATGACCTTCTTGACGTCCGGCTCGTTCTCGTACATCGCGCGGATCTCGCCGGCCTCGCCGTAGCGCGGGTGCGAGGGGTCGGTGATGCCGTTGAGGTCGATGCCCTTGCCGAGGACGTCGGCGGGCATCGCCTTGGTCAGCCGGTCGCCCATGGCGTACGGGTAGCCGAGGACGCGCGCGGAGTCCTTGATGGCGTTCTTCGCCTTGATCTTTCCGTACGTGCCGATCATGGCGACCTTGTCGTCGCCGTACTTCTCGGTCACGTACCGGATCACCTCGACGCGCCTGCGCTCGTCGAAGTCGATGTCGACATCGGGCATGGAGACGCGCTCGGGGTTGAGGAACCGCTCGAAGATCAGGCCGTGCGTGATCGGGTCGAGGTCGGTGATGCCCATGGCGTAGGCGACGATCGAGCCGGCCGCGGAGCCACGGCCGGGGCCCACCGCGATGCCCTGGTTCTTGGCCCACATGATGAAGTCGGCGACGACGAGGAAGTAGCCCGGGAACCCCATCTCGATGATGACGTCGATCTCGTACTCGGCCTGCTTCTGCCGATCCTCGGGGACGCCTCCCGGATAGCGGCGGATCATGCCGCGCCGCACTTCCTCCTTGAACCAGGTGGTGTCGGTGTAGCCCTCTTCCGGGATGTCGAACTTCGGCATGAGGTTCCGGGCCTGGAACATGCCGGTGGTGTCGATCTGCTCGGCCACCAGGAGGGTGTTGCGGCAGCCCTCCTGCCAGGCGTCCGAGGCGTCGACGGCGTACATCTCGTCCGTGGACTTGAGGTAGTAGCCGGTGCCGTCGAAGCGGAAGCGGTCCGGGTCCGAGAGGTTCTTGCCGGTCTGGATGCACAGCAGGGCGTCGTGCGCGGCCGACTCGTGCGCGTACGTGTAGTGCGAGTCGTTGGTCACCAGCGGCGGGATGCCGAGCTTCTTGCCGATCTCCAGCAGCCCGTCGCGGACCCGGCGCTCGATCTCGATGCCGTGGTCCATCAGCTCCAGGAAGTAGCGGTCCTTGCCGAAGATGTCCTGGTACTCGGAGGCCGCCTTCAGGGCCTCGTCGAACTGGCCGAGGCGCAGTCGGGTCTGGAGTTCTCCGGAGGGGCAGCCGGTGGAGGCGATCAGGCCCTCCGACCACTGGGAGATGGTCTCCTTGTCCATGCGCGGCCACTTGGTGAGCCAGCCCTCGGCGTACGCGTCGGAGGACAGCCGGAAGAGGTTGTGCAGACCGGTCGCGTTCGCCGCCCAGATCGTCTTGTGGGTGTAACCGCCGGAACCGGAGACGTCGTCGCGCTTCTGGTGCGGCTGGCCCCACTGGATGCGCCGCTTGTTGCGCCGGGACTCGGGGGCGACGTACGCCTCGATGCCGATGATCGGCGTGACTCCGGCCTTCTTCGCGGTGTGGAAGAAGTCGTAGGCCCCGTGCAGGTTGCCGTGGTCGGACATGGCGATGTGCGTCATGCCCATCTCATTGCACGCGTTGAACATGTCCTTCAGCCGCGCGGCACCGTCCAGCAGCGAGTACTGGGTGTGGACGTGCAGGTGCGTGAACGGCGGCTTGGTCACGGTGAGAGTCCTCCGGAGGGGAGAGATGTGGCAGCCTCGAAGTCTACGTCGCCGGACCGACACACAAGGGTCGCCCCGAGCCTCCCGTGGCGCGGGCACTCACGGGTACGGTCGGGCGTTGCAGAACCAGGATCACCGGACCGGCGTCCCGTCGGGCAGGACCTGTACCACCCCGTGCACCAGGAGGCATCCGCCATGGCGGTTCCCGAGACGACCGACGAGCAGCGCGCCGAAGAGATCCTCGACGTGTTCGACACCGCGTTCGGTGAGCTGCTCGCCGCCGACCCCGCTGCCTTCCAGGTCAAATTCCGCAAGATGGCCGCCTCGGCCTTCGCCTTCTACCGCGGCACGGCCTGCCTCTTCTACTCCGACCTGGAGCGGGACCGGCACGGCGGCCCGTACCTGGACGAGCGGACCGGCCGGGTCTGGATCCACGGCGATCTGCACGCCGAGAACTTCGGCACGTACATGGACTCCAACGGCCGGCTGATCTTCAACGTCAACGACTTCGACGAGGCCTACGTCGGCCCCTTCACCTGGGACCTGAAGCGGTTCGCCGCCTCCGTCGCCCTGATCGGCTACACCAAGGCGCTCAGCGACGACCAGATAAGCGAACTGGTGCGGATCTACGCCGGCGCCTACCGGGAGCGGATCCACCGCCTGGCCGCCGGGGCCAAATACGAAGAGGTGCCCTCCTTCAACCTGGACACCGCCGAGGGCCCGCTGCTGGCGGCGCTGCGCTCGGCCCGCTCCCGCACCCGCTTCGCCCTCCTGGAGTCGATGACGGAGATACGGGACTACGAGCGCCGCTTCTCCTCCGGCGGCGGCTCCATCGAGCTGGACGCCGCCACCCGCTACAAGGTCCTGGCCGCCTTCGACGGGTACCTGGAGACGCTCCCCGACGAGTCGCTCGTCCGGCCCGACTCCTACCGGGTCAAGGACGTGGTGGGACGCCGGGGCGTCGGGATCGGCTCGGCGGGCCTGCCCTCCTACAACATCCTGCTGGAGGGGCACAGCGACGCCCTGGAGAACGACGTCGTGATCTACCTCAAGCAGGCGCAGACCCCGGCCGCCTCCCGGCACATCACGGACCGGGCGGTGCGGGAGTACTTCCGGCACGAGGGGCACCGCACGGTGATCTCGCAGCGCGCCCTGCAGGCGCACGCCGACCCGTGGCTGGGCTGGACGGAGCTGGACGGGGCGGGCCAGCTGGTGGCGGAGGTCTCCCCGTACGCGGTGGACCTGGACTGGTCGGACCTGGACGACCCGGAGGAGATCGCGGCCGTGGTCGCGGACCTGGGCCGGGCCACGGCGACCATGCACGCGTCGGCCGACGAGGCCGAGAGCGGGCAGTCCCTGGTGCCGTTCTCCACCGAGCGGGCCATCGACGCGGCGATCGCGGCCGACGAGGAGGGCTTCGCGGAGCTGCTGGTGGACTTCGCCCACGCGTACGGCGCCCGGGCCCGCGCCGACCACCAGATCTTCGTGGACCTCTTCCGCAACGGCCGCATCACGCCGTAGCGCCGGACCCCGGGGAGTGTCGTGCCGGTCGTGCGGGGTGACCGGCAAGACACCCCCTGAGGGCCCGCTTCCACAGGTACGCATGGGACACTCGCGGCGATGGACATTTCAGGAATGGGGCTTCGAGGGCTGCGGGCCGCGCTGTTCAGCGCGCTCGTCGTGCTGCTCTCGGCCGGCTCGCACGTCCTCATGTCCCAGGTTCCGCTGCCGCCCGCGCTGGTGGGCGGGGCCTTCGCCGCCGTGTTCGTGATCGCCTACGCGCTCGCGGGCCGCGAACGGGGCTTCGGCCCCATCGCCGGGCTCCTCGTGCCCCTGGAGCTGGCCGCCGACACCGTCTTCACCACCGGGCAGCACCTCTGCTACGGCCCGGCCGGCGGCCCCGTCTCGGGTCCGCTGCGCGCGATGGGCCTGGACGCCCTGTGCGGCGGCACGCCGGTGGGCGGCCCGCTGGCCGAGGTCGCCGGGCCCGCCGCCGACCCCGCCGCACTGCTGGCCGCCCCCGGGCCGTGGTCGCCCTGGCTGCTGCTCGGCGTCCACGTCTCGGTCGGACTGCTCGCCGCCGCGTGGCTGCGCCACGGCGAGCGGGCGCTGGGCCGGCTGCTGCGCGCGGTGGCCGCCTTCGCCTTCCGGCCGCTGCTGCTCGCGGTGGCCGCGGTCGCCGTGACCTGCGGGTCGGCCGGGCGGGCGCTGCGGTCGGCGCTCCCGGGCACGGGGGCCCGTACGCGATTCCCCGCACACTCCGTGAGACGGCGGGGACCCCCCGTGCTCGGCGCGCTCGCCCGCGCCTGACGCACGTACGGCAGTCCCTTTCACACGTCACACCCCACGGAGATCACGATGAGTTCACGCAACAGCCAGGCGAACAAGGCAGCGGCCCGCGAGCGTCTGCGCGCCGAGCGCGAGGCGCAGGCGAAGAAGGACAAGGTGCGCCGCCAGGTGATCGTGGCGGGCGGGGTCCTGGCCGCGCTCGGCCTGGTCGGCGCCGTCGGCTACGCGGTCGTGCAGGCCAACCAGCCCGACCACTGGGAGAAGGCCGCCACGGCCGCCCTGGTCAAGCCGAAGAACACCGAGGGCGAGGACGGCACCACGGTGGTCGTCGGCAAGCCCGAGGCGAAGAAGACCCTGGAGCTGTACGAGGACTCGCGCTGCCCGGCCTGCGCCGGCTTCGAGCAGGCGGCCGGCGAGCAGATCAAGAAGGACGTGGACGCGGGCAAGTACAAGCTCCAGTACATCGGCGCCACGTTCATCGACAACGCCGTCAAGGGCGAGGGTTCGAAGAACGCGCTGAGCGCGCTGGGCGCGGCGCTGAACGTCAGCCCGCAGGCCTTCCTCGACTTCAAGGGCGCGCTGTACTCCAAGGAGCTGCACCCCGAGGAGACCGTCGACAGCTTCGGCAAGGACGACTACCTGCTGAAGGTCGCGGACACCGTCCCCGCGCTCAAGGGGAACGCCGAGTTCAAGAAGGCCGTCGAGGACGGCACGTACGACCGGTGGGCGCTGGAGATGTCGAAGTCCTTCGACAAGTCGGGCGTGAAGGGCACCCCGACGCTGAAGATGGACGGCAAGAAGATAGACACCCCGCAGACGGCGGAGCAGTTCACGGCGGCGATCGACAAGGCCCTGCAGGGCTGATCGCCGGACAATCCGGGAAGCTCTTTCCGGACAGGCCGCGCCAACGGGCGGGCGAACTCCCAGAGTTCGCCCGCCCGTTGCATTCCGACGCCTGTTCCATCGGGTGTACCCGTCGGTAATATGATCATCCGTGACCAGTCAACTCATCCCTTCTCAGACCGCGGCAACTCCCCGTCGCCGTACGGTCGTCCTCGCCGCCGCGGCCACGGCCGCGCTGGCCCCCCTCACCTCACTGGGCGCCTCGGCCGCCCACGCGGCGGGCAGCAGCACCGCGCCCGCCTTCCTGCACGGCGTCGCCTCGGGCGACCCGCTGCCCGACGGGGTCCTGCTGTGGACCCGCGTCACCCCCACCACCGAGGCCGTGCCCGGCTCCGGGCTCGGCCCGGCCGTCCAGGTGGGCTGGGAGGTGGCCTCCGACCAGGCCTTCTCCCGCATCGTCGCCGGGGGAACCGTCACCGCGAGCGCCGCCACCGACCACACGGTCAAGGTGGACGTGCGCGGACTGCAGCCGCAGACGCCGTACTGGTACCGGTTCACCGCCGGCTCGGCCGTCTCCCCCTCCGGGCGCACCCTGACCACCCCGGGCCACGACGTGACGACCTCGGGGGTCCGTTTCGGTGTGGTCTCCTGCGCCAACTGGGAGTCCGGCTACTTCTCCGCGTACCGCCACCTGGCCGCCCGCACCGATCTGCACGCGGTCCTGCACCTGGGCGACTACATCTACGAGTACCAGACCGGGGGATATCCGGAGGCGAAGTACGTCGTACGCCAGCACGAGCCGAAGCACGAGATCGTCTCGCTGGCCGACTACCGCGCCCGGCACGGCAAGTACAAGACGGACACCGACCTCCAGGCGCTGCACCGCGCGCACCCGGTCATCGCCATCTGGGACGACCACGAGTTCGCCGACGACACCTGGTCCGGCGGCGCCGACAACCACACGCCCGGCGCCGAGGGCGAGTGGGCGGCCCGCGCGGCCGCCGCCAAGCAGGCGTACTTCGAGTGGATGCCCGTACGCACCTCCACGGCGGGCACGGTCTACCGGCGGCTGCGCTTCGGCACCCTCGCCGACCTGCACCTGCTGGACCTGCGCTCCTTCCGTTCGCAGCAGGTCAAGACGGGCAGCGGCTCGGTGGACGACCCGGAGCGGACCATCACCGGCCGCGCCCAGCTGGACTGGCTCAAGTCGGGCCTCGCGGGCTCGAACGCGACCTGGAAGCTGGTCGGCACCTCGGTGATGATCTCGCCGGTGGCCTTCGCCTCGCTGCCCGCGCACCTGATGAAGCCGCTGGCCAAGCTGCTCGGGCTACCCGAAGGCGGCATAGCGGTCAACGTCGACCAGTGGGACGGGTACACGGACGACCGCAAGGAGCTGCTGGGCCACCTGAAGGACCGCAACGTCAAGAACACCGTGTTCCTGACCGGTGACATCCACATGGCCTGGGCGAACGAGGTCCCGGTGAACATGGCGACGTACCCGAGCTCGGGCACGACGGCGACCGAGTTCGTCGTCACCTCGGTGACCTCGGACAACCTCGACGACATCCTGCACGTGCCGGCGGACACCGCCTCGCTGGTCGCCGAGTCGGCCGTCAGGGCCGCCAACTGGCACGTGAAGTGGCTGGACATGGACGCGCACGGCTACGGCGTGCTGGACGTGACGGCGGAGCGCTCGCAGATGGACTACTACGTCGTGTCCGACAAGCGGCAGCAGGCCGCGACGTCCGCGTGGACCCGCTCCTACCGGACCCTGAACGGGACCCAGAAGGTGGAGCGGTCCTACCAGCCGGTCGGCTGATTGACCGTCAATTCTCCCGCCACAAGGGGCGCCTGGTACATACCAGGCGCCCCTTGTGCGTTTGTGGCAACAAATCTTTTACGTAAGACCCTTGACCTGAATATGTCATGCACACATAAGCTTCGCGCCAGCTGAAGAAGATCCTTCAGGCCACCACCCCCCACCACCCCCCACCCGCAAGGAGCACACGTGCGCGCAATTGCTCGCATATCCCCCCTTCTTCGCCGCCGCCTGATGGGCACGGCGGTTCTGGCCGGAACCCTGGCTTTCACCCCGCTCGCGTCCCCCACGACGCTCGCGGCCGCCAAGACCCCCGCCGAGGTGTGCGCCGAGGAGTCCACCACCGGCGCGGCCAACGCCCGTGTGACCCGCGCCCACGACGAGCACGCGGACGAGCCCAACAAGCTCACCGACGCGCAGGCGAAGGCCATGGACGCCGACCTCAAGGCGAAGCTGGACAAGGCCCTCAAGAACCAACCGCAGCGCAGCCTCAGTGCCGCCGAGGCCACCGTGAACATCCCCGTGTACTTCCACGTCGTGCACTCCGGCACCACCGGAAAGCTGTCGGCCACGGCCGTCAACAACCAGCTGGCGGTCCTCAACGCGGCCTACGGCGGCCAGGGCACCGGCAATGTCAACACGAACTTCCAGTTCACCCTCGCGTCCACCGATTACACGGACAACGCCTCCTGGTACAACCTGGCCTCCGGCTCCCAGGCCGAGAAGGACATGAAGAACACCCTGCGCAAGGGCGGCCCGGGCGCGCTCAACTTCTACACGGCCAAGCTCTCCGGCGGCCTGCTGGGCTGGGCGACCTTCCCGACCTCCTACGCCTCCAGCCCCAAGATGGACGGCGTGGTCGTGCTCGACAGCTCGCTGCCCGGCGGCACCGCGGCCAACTACAACGAGGGCGACACCGCGACCCACGAGGTCGGCCACTGGCTGGGGCTCTACCACACCTTCCAGGGCGGCTGTAACGGCAACGGCGACTACGTCTCCGACACCCCGGCCGAGAAGAGCGCCGCGTACGAGTGCCCGACCGGGCGCGACAGCTGCGCCAGCAAGCCCGGCGCGGACCCGATCCGCAACTTCATGGACTACACGTACGACTCGTGCATGTACCAGTTCACCGCGGGCCAGGTGGCCCGCATGTCGAGCAGCTGGACGGCCTACCGGGCCGGCTGACCTCCTGCCGCACTCGAACGGAAAAGGGCCCGGTCCGGCATCCGCCGGCCCGGGCCCCTCGGCCTTCGGCCTTTGACCTCCGGCCTTTGACCACAGGCCGGTTAGAGGGTGTCGAGGAAGCCGATCGCGACCTTCCACGCCTGCTCGGCGGCCTCGGCGTCGTAGTCGTCCAGCTCCGGGTCGGTGAACAGGTGCCCGGCACCCGGGTAGCTGTGGACCTCCACGTCCGCCCCGGCGCGCTGCATCCGCAGGTACCAGGCGGTCAGCCAGTCGTGCGGCTCGAACGGGTCCGGGTCCGCGATGTGCAGCTGCACCGGCAGTTCGTCCACGGAGGCGTCGTCGTCCAGGTCCGCCGTCCCGTGCAGGAGCAGCAGCCCGCGCGCCTTCTGGTCGGCCAGCGCCAGGTGCTGGGCGATCGAGCCGCCGAAGGAGAAGCCCGCGTAGACCAGGCCCTGGTCGGAGTACGGGGCGGAGGCCAGCACCGCGCGCTTCAGCAGTTCGTCACGGCCGATCTCGTCCTGGTGGGCCATGCCCTCTTCGACGGTCCCGAAAGTGCGTCCCCCGAAGAGATCCGGCACCTGGACCTGGTGCCCGGCCGCGCGCAGCCGGTCGGCCGCCGCGTGCACCGCGGGCCGCAGCCCGTACGTCGAATGGAAAAGCATGATGTTCATGCCTCCATCGTGCCAGCTACGTTCATCCCCATGGAGATGGAGAACGTCCTGCGCCCCGTGACGGTCATCGGCGGCTCGCTGGTCGCCACCCTGATCGCGGGCTGGCTGCTGGACCTGCTGCTGCGCCGGGCCGACGCCCGGCACACCGAGACCCCGCTCTGGGGCCTCCTGCGCCGCTGCCGGCTGCCCTTCCAGGTGGTGCTCTGCACCTCGCTGCTCAGAGCCTCGTACCGGCAGGCGGGGATCCTGCCCGACCACGCCTTCGGCGTCGGCCGGTTCCTCACCCTGGTGCTGATCGGCTCCGCCGCCTGGCTGGCGGTGCGCATCGCGACGGCCGCGGTCGACTCCACGTACGCGCGCTACGCCGCCGTGACCGAGGACGACGCCCGGGTCCGCCGGGTCCGCACGCAGGTCACGCTGATCCAGCGGGTGGTCACGGCGCTGGTGGTCGTGGTCGCGGCGGCGGCGATGCTGCTGACCTTCCCGCCGATGCGTGCGGTCGGCGCCTCGCTGCTCGCCTCCGCGGGCGTCCTCGGAATCGTGGCGGGCATCGCCGCCCAGGCCGCGCTGGGCAACCTCTTCGCCGGCCTCCAGATCGCCTTCGGCGACACCGTCCGCATCGGAGACACGGTGGTCGTCGACAAGGAGTGGGGCAGGGTCGAGGAGATCACCCTGACCTTCCTGACCGTCCGCACCTGGGACGAGCGCCGCATCACGATGCCTGTGTCGTACTTCACGAGCAAGCCGTACGAGAACTGGTCGCGCGGCGGCGCGCAGATGACCGGCACGGTCTTCTGGCACCTGGACCACAGCGCGCCGCTCGACCTGATGCGGGAGCAGCTCCAGGAGATCCTGAAGGAACTCCCGGAGTGGGACGGCCGCGGCGGCGGCCTCGCCGTGACGGACACCACTCCGCACACGGTCCAGGTCCGCGCGGTGGTCACGGCGAAGGACGCGGACGACTTGTGGACGCTGCGGTGCGCGGTCCGCGAACGCCTGATCACCTGGCTGGTGACCCACCACCCCCACGCCTTGCCCCACATCGCCACCACGGAGGCCAGCCCCCGCCCGGGCGCCTGAGGAAAATCCAGCCCCGCCGGCGTTTGAGGCACGGGGGTCCGAGGCGGAGCCCCGATCTTTCACCCCCGCCCGGCAATCCCAGCCCCGCCGGCGTTTGAGGCACGGGGGTCCGAGGCGGAGCCCCGATCTTTCACCCCCGCCCGGCAATCCCAGCCCCGCCGGCGTTTGAGGCGCGGGGGTCCGGGGCGGAGCCCCGTTCTTTTCAGCCTCGCCGGCGTTTGAGGCGCGGGGGTCCGGGGGCAGCGCCCCCGGCAGCCGACCCGCAGACGGGTCAGGACGTCAGCAGCGACACCGCGCACTCCTCGGCGAGATCCTCGGCGTGCGCCGGCAACGCCGCACCCGCACGCACGTACCGGCGGACGACCGACAGCGGCAGGTCGATCAGCGCCAGGACGACCCGGTCGCGCCCCTGCGCATCCGTCACCGTCACCCCGAGAGACGCCGCGAGCCCGCCGATCGCCGCGTACACGCGCTCGTTGCCGGAGTCGGCCCGCCGGATGTGCTCCTCGGCCCAGTCGCCGCGGCCGAACTCCGCAGGGCCGTGGAGCAGCAGGGCCGCCTCCTGCGGATGGGCCCGGCTCCACGCCACGACGTGCCGGGCGGCCGCACGGGCGGCCCGGCGGGGGTCGGCGTCGCTGTGGAGGGCGGCGAAGTACCCCTCCTGGAAGCGCTCGACGGTCCGCAGCCACACCTCGGCGAGCAGCGCCGTGCGCCCGGAGAAGCGGTGGTACATGGACCCGCTCGGTGCGCCGATGGCCTGGGCCACGGCGGACACGGTCACGCCGCCCGGTCCGGCGGAGGCGGCCAGCCGGACGGCGGCGTCGAGGATCTGGTCGGTGTCGAAGCGGGGTGGTCTCGCCATGAATCAGAGAGTACCCTCCAGATTATTAGAGACTCCTCTCTAATAACGCGAAGGGGAGGGCGCATGGGCGTCTACAACGTGCACGAACGGCTGCTGGCGGCAAAGGCGAGCGAGGTGGGCGCACTCGTCGACACGCTGTCCGCCGGGGACGCCGACCGACTGTGGCCGGGCCGCGTGTGGGAGCCGATGGAGTTCGACCGTCCGCTGTCGGTCGGCGCGGTGGGCGGCCACGGGCCGGTCCGGTACACGGTGGCCTCGTACGTGCCCGGCACCTGGGTCCGCTTCACCTTCACCGGGCCGCGCGGCTTCCACGGCTTCCACGAGTTCGCCGTCCTGCCCGTCGACGCCGAGCGCACCGTGCTGCGCCACACCCTCGCGATGTCCACCAGCGGCCTGGCCCGCGTCACCTGGCCGCTGGCCTGGCGCCCGGTGCACGACGCCTGCCTGGAGGACAGCCTGGACCGCGCCGAACGCGCCTGCACGGGCACGGTCGCCCGCCGCGCCCGCTGGTCCCCGTACGTCCGCTTCCTCCTCGCCCTGGAGCGTCTCGCCTCCTAGGGCGAGCGCAGGCTCCGTACGTCGAGGTGCCGCAGCACCCGGTCCACGATCTCCGGGTCGGAGCCGGGTTCGCTGCGGGCGGCCAGCACCTCGTGGCGGGCGGCCGACATCATCTCCCGCTGGATCCGCTGGATGTCGTGGAGCCGCTGCACCCGCTGCGCGTACGCCTCGCGCCGTTCCTCGTCCACCATGTCGGGGCTGATCCTGGCCCCCACGTCGTACGCCCGCCGGTGCAGTTGCTCGACCAGGTCCTCCGCCAGGTCCTCGGCCTGCTCGATCTCCTTCAGCCGCCGCTTCGCGGCCTGGGCGGCGCGGATCGCCAGCCGCCGCTCGGCGTCCCGCCCGGCGTCCGTGTCGGCCTCCACCCCCAGCCGCCGCACCAGCCACGGCAGGGTCAGCCCCTGGCACACCAGGGTCGCCATGATCACCGCGAACGCGATGAAAATGATCTGGTCCCGCCCCGGGAAGGGCTCACCGGCATCCGTCCGCAGGGGAATCGCCAGCGCCAGGGCCACCGAGGCCACCCCCCGCATCCCGGCCCACCACATCACCACGCTCTCCCGCCAGCTCAGCGGGATCTCCTCGTCGTAGTCGCGCCGCCGGTGCAGCTTCTTGGCGAGCCAGCCGGCCGGCAGCAGCCACGCCAGCCGTACGCCGACCACCACCGCGACCACGACGGCCGCCCATCCGGCCATCTCCCACGCGCGGCCCTCCGCCGTCCCGAAGACGTTGTGCAGCTCCAGCCCGATCAGCCCGAAGGCCACCCCGGTGACAAGCATGTCGACGACTTCCCAGAAGGTGTGCCCGGCGAGGCGCCCCAGCACGTCGTCGGCGTCGGAGGCGTACTCGGCCAGGAACAGGGCCGTCGTCAGCACGGCCAGCACCCCCGACCCCTGGAGCTCCTCCGCGACCACGTAGGCCACAAACGGCACCAGCAGCGTCAGCCCGATCTGCAGCGTGGCGTCACCGAGCCGTCCCATCAGCCGGTGGGTGATCCAGCCGAGCGCGAGGCCCACGGCCACGGCCACCACGGCCGAGAGCACGAACTCCCCGAGCGCGTCCGGCCAGGAGAAACTGCCGCTGACGACCGCGGCGACGGCCACGTGATAGAGCACGATCGCCGTCACGTCATTGAAGAGCCCCTCGCCCTCCAGGATCGAGATCATCCGGCGGGGCAGCCCGAGCGATCCGGCGACGGCGGTGGCCGCGACCGGATCGGGCGGGGCGACGAGCGCGCCGAGCGCGACGGCCGCGGCGATCGGCAGCCCGGGCACGACGGCGTTGGCGACGGCGGCCACGGCGGCGGTCGTCACGAACACCAGGGCCACGGCCAGCAGGAGGATGGGCCGGACGTTGGCGGCGAACTGCCGCCAGGAGGTGCGCTGCACGGAGGCGTACAGCAGCGGGGGCAGCACCAGCGGCAGGATGAACTCGGGCGGGACCTCGACGTTCGGCACGGCCGGGACCAGCGCGAGGATCACCCCGCCGATGGTCATGAGCACGGGCGCGGGCAGTCCCAGCCGATCCCCGAGCGGCACCGTGACCACGGCCCCGAGCAGGAGCACGAACAGCAGAGCAAGCTGATCCACTCCCCCACCCTGCCAGTCCGCTGCGCTTGGCTCGGGCGGTGACGGGCCTGCACCTCCGTGTCGGGCTGCACCCGAACCCCTACGGCGCTCCGCGCCCGCGCCTCAAAAGCCGGCGGGGCTGGATGGCAGGGCTACGGCAGGGGGCGTCGCATGGCTCGGTGCGGGATGCCCGCGTCCTCGAACTCCGGGCCGTAGGCCACGTACCCGAGCCGCTCGTAGAAGCCGAGCGCATGCGTCTGCGCGCCCAGGTCCACGGCCGTCAGGCCGAGCCGGACCCCCTCGGCCTCGATCGCCCGCACCAGCGCGACGCCCACGCCCAGCCCGCGCGCGGCCTTGGCGACGGCGAGGCGCCCGAGCGAGCCGACGCCGACGGCCCCGGGCCCGATCTTGCCCAGTGCGGCGGCGCCGTGCAGCAGCCGGCCCGTGCCCAGCGCCGCCCCGTCCGCTCCCACGGCCAGCACGTGGACCGCGCCCGCGTCGTACGCGTCGTACTCGATCGATTCCGGCACGCACTGCTCGACCACGAACACCTCGTGCCGTACGGCGAAGCACGCCGCCCTGTCGGCCTCGGAGTCGGCGACCCGTACCTCGAACCCGACGGCGGTCACTCGCTCTCCGCCCGGATGACGTCCAGCGCGTGCTGGAGGTCCGCCGGGTAGGTGCTCTCGAACTCCACCCACTGCCCGTCGGACGGGTGCTCGAAGCCGAGCCGCACCGCGTGCAGCCACTGCCGGGTGAGGCCGAGCCGCTTCGCGACGGTCGGGTCGGCGCCGTAGGTCAGGTCGCCGACGCAGGGGTGCCGGTGCGCGGACATGTGCACGCGGATCTGGTGCGTACGCCCGGTCTCCAGCTTGATGTCCAGCAGCGAGGCGGCGCGGAAGGCCTCGATCAGGTCGTAGTGGGTGACCGAGTCCTTGCCGTCCTGCGTCACGGCCCACTTGTAGTCCGCGCTCGGGTGGCGGCCGATCGGCGCGTCGATCGTGCCGCTCATCGGGTCCGGGTGGCCCTGCACCAGCGCGTGGTAGCGCTTGTCCACGATCCGCTCGCGGAACTGGTTCTTCAGCGAGGTGTACGCGCGCTCCGACTTCGCGACGGCCATCAGGCCGGACGTGCCGACGTCGAGGCGGTGCACGATGCCCTGGCGCTCGGACGCGCCGGAGGTGGAGATGCGGTATCCCGCCGCGGCGAGACCGCCGATGACGGTGGTGCCGGTCCAGCCGGGGCTCGGGTGGGCGGCGACGCCCACCGGCTTCATGATGACGACGATGTCGTCGTCGTCATGGACGATCTCCATGCCGGGGACGGGCTCGGCGACGACCTCGACCGGTCGTGGCGGCTCGGGCATCTCGACTTCGAGCCAGGCGCCACCGTGTACACGCTCGGACTTCCCGACGACACTGCCGTCGACCGACACCTTCCCCGCGGCCGCGAGATCGGCCGCCTTCGTCCGGGAGAAACCGAACATACGGGCGATGGCGGCGTCGACGCGCTCGCCCTCGAGGCCATCGGGAACGGGCAGGGTGCGGATCTCGGGAATCGTACTCACCCGTCGAGTATGCAGGACTCGACGGTCGTACCGTCCCGCGATCAGTCCTTGTGGACGGTGCCGTCCGGGTCCAGGCCCTTGAAGGACAGGAGCACGATGAGGATGCCGCCGCACACGATCGCCGAGTCGGCGAGGTTGAAGACGGCGAAATGGGCCGGCGCGATGAAGTCGACGACCGCGCCCCGGAACACACCCGGCGAACGGAAGATCCGGTCGGTCAGGTTGCCCAGCGCACCGCCCAGCAGCAGGCCCAGCGCGATCGCCCACGGCAGGCTGTAGAGCTTGCGGGCCAGCCGCACGATCACCACGATCACGGAGGCCGCGATGCAGGTGAAGATGATGGTGAAGGCCTCGCCGAAGCCGAAGGCCGCGCCCGGGTTGCGGACCGCCTCGAACTTCAGCAGGTCACCGATGATCTCGATCGGCGGCTGGTGCTCCAGCTTCGCCACGACCAGCATCTTGGTGCCGAGGTCCAGCACGTAGGCGAGCAACGCCACGACGAGCAGCGCGACGATCCGCCGGTGCCCCTTGGGCACGACGGACTCCGGCTGGGCGTCGTCCCCGACCTCCGGCGTACCGATGATGCGCTCCGCCTCTGCCACGTGAGTCCCTCGAACTAGCTCGAACCAGGCTCCTCCTGGACCCTGACGAGACACGAGGGTACGTCAGGGCCCCCGCACACCGCCTGCCCCACCTCCCACCTCGTGCCCTCTCTGTGCTCTAGCCGTGCCCTCGCCGTGCCCTCGCCGTGGCCTCTCCGCGCCCGGCTAGTGCCGCCGCTCCTGCTTCTGCTTGCAGTCCACGCACAGCGTGGCCCTCGGGAAGGCCTGCATCCTGGCCTTGCCGATCGGCTTCCCGCAGTTCTCGCAGAGCCCGTACGTGCCCGCCTCCAGCCGTTCCAGGGCCCGCTCGGACTGCTCCAGCATCGAGCTGGCGTTCGCCGCGAGCGCCAGCTCGGACTCCCGGGTGATGTTCTTTGTGCCGGTGTCGGCCTGGTCGTCGCCCGCGCCGTCGCCCGAGTCCCGCATCAGGCCCGAGATGGCCACCTCGGAGGCGTCGAGCTCGGCGCGCAGCCGCAGCACCTCCGACAGCAGCTCCGTACGGGCGTCCTCGACCTCCTTGGCGGTCCAGGGGTCCTCCCCGGGCCGTACGGCCAGCTCGCCGGGGCTCAGGGCCGCCGTGGCCCGTGTCTTGGGCAGCCCGCTCGTGGCGGCCTCGGCCGCCTTCCTCGCCGTACCGGTGCTCTTCTTGGCAACCACTTTCCGGACTCCCGTCTCCTTCGCGGCGTGCGCCGCCCCCTCGGCCCCGGCCTTCTTGGCCGTGGCCGTCCGCTTCCCGACGGCGGTCGTCTTCGCGACGGCGGTCGCCTTCTCGGCCGGGGCCTTGCCGGCCGCGGCCTTCCGGGCCGGAGCCTTCTTTGCCGGAGCCCTGTCGACCGGGGCCCTGTCCGCGGCAGCGGTCTTCCGGGCGGCGGCCGCCTTCTCGGCGGGAGCCGCGTCCTCGGAGACCGCCGCCTTCCCGACAGCCTTCTTGGCAGTACTCCCGGCGGTCTTCTTCGCCACCATGGCCGCGGCCCCTTCACATACTGTGATCATTGCTCGCGAATCGTGCCGGAACGATAAATCGACTCCAGCCCCGCGGCAACGGGGCACGCATCCATCGAGGTCAACCTGCATCCGTTGTGCCCATCCGGAGGCCCGGTAATCCGCCACTCCCGCCCCACCCGCGTCCGGACCGGCGCGTCAGGCCCATTCGGGTCACCCGCGGACCCGTCCCGTGCCCCGGCCGCACCCCTCCTCACCCCCCGGCCGCGCCCCCGGGAACACCCCCGCCACGCCGGGCCCGCGAGCCGCGCACGGGCCCCCGTAAACCGGTCTGCCGCGCGCCCCCTCGGCCCGTACACTGGGCCCAGCGAAAGGCATGGACGGGGACGAGTAGCGTCGGACGCAGCCAGGAGCGACCCGGGGACGGTGAGAGCCCGGGGGCGAGCGCGATGTGAAGGATCACCCCTGAGCCGCCGGAAGAAAGCCGTACGGATCCCGCCCGGATCCCGTACGGCGAGTAGAACCGGCTTCGCACCCCAATGAGGGGGCCACCGGGATTCCGTCCGGCGGCCAAGGAGGGTGGTACCGCGGGAGCAGCAGTCGGCTCTCGTCCCTCCGGACGGAAGTGACACCCCGCCGGAGGAAGAGTTCAGCCTCATGACCACACCGCCGCAGTACCGCCCGGTACCCGCCCAGGTCGACCTGCCTGCCCTCGAGCACGCGGTCCTCGACTTCTGGCGCGAGAGCAAGACCTTCGCCACGACCCTGGAGCAGTCCGAGGGCCGCCCCGAGTGGGTCTTCTACGAGGGCCCGCCCACCGCGAACGGCATGCCCGGCGCGCACCACATCGAGGCCCGCGTCTTCAAGGACGTCTTCCCCCGGTTCCGCACCATGCGCGGCTACCACGTGGCCCGCAAGGCCGGCTGGGACTGCCACGGCCTGCCCGTCGAGCTCGCCGTCGAGAAGGAACTGGGCTTCAACGGCAAGCAGGACATCGAGGCGTACGGCATCGCCGAGTTCAACGCCAAGTGCCGCGAGTCCGTGACCCGCCACACCGACGCGTTCACCGAGCTCACGACCCGGATGGGCTACTGGGTCGACCTGGACGACGCCTACCGGACCATGGACCCCGAGTACGTCGAGTCCGTGTGGTGGTCGCTGAAGGAGATCTTCAACAAGGGTCTGCTCACCCAGGACCACCGCGTCGCCCCCTGGTGCCCGCGCTGCGGCACCGGCCTCTCCGACCACGAGCTGGCCCAGGGCTACGAGACGGTCGTCGACCCCTCGGTCTTCGTCCGCTTCCCGCTGACCTCCGGCCCGCTGGCCGGCCAGGCCGCGCTGCTGGTCTGGACGACGACCCCCTGGACCCTGGTCTCCAACACCGCCGTGGCCGCGCACCCGGAGGTCACGTACGTCGTGGCCACCAACGGCGAGGAGAAGCTGGTCGTCGCCCAGCCGCTGCTGGAGAAGTCCCTCGGCGAGGGCTGGGAGGCCACCGGCGAGACCTTCACGGGCAAGGAGATGGAGCGCTGGACCTACCAGCGCCCCTTCGAGCTCGTGGAATTCCCGGCCGAGGCCCACTACGTCGTGAACGCCGAGTACGTCACGACCGAGGACGGCACCGGTCTGGTCCACCAGTCCCCCGCCTTCGGCGCCGACGACCTCGCGGTCTGCCGCGCGTACGGCCTGCCCGTCGTGAACCCGGTCCGCCCCGACGGCACCTTCGAGGAGGAGGTCCCGCTGGTCGGCGGCATCTTCTTCAAGAAGGCCGACGAGAAGCTGACCGCCGACCTCGACGCGCGCGGCCTGCTCTTCAAGCACATCGCCTACGAGCACAGCTACCCGCACTGCTGGCGCTGCCACACGGCCCTGCTCTACTACGCGCAGCCGTCCTGGTACATCCGCACCACCGCCGTCAAGGACGCGATGCTGCGGGAGAACGAGAAGACCAACTGGTTCCCGGACTCCGTCAAGCAGGGCCGCTTCGGCGACTGGCTGAACAACAACATCGACTGGGCGCTGTCCCGCAACCGCTACTGGGGCACCCCGCTGCCGATCTGGCGGTGTGAGGAAAACCACCTCACCTGCGTCGGCTCGCGCGCGGAGCTGACGGAGCTGTCCGGGACGGACCAGTCCGCCCTGGACCCGCACCGCCCCTACATCGACGACGTCACCTTCCCCTGCACGGCCGAGGGCTGCGAGCTGACCGCCGTCCGCGTGCCCGAGGTCATCGACGCCTGGTACGACTCGGGCTCGATGCCGTTCGCGCAGTGGGGCTACCCGCACAAGAACAAGGAGATCTTCGAGAAGCGCTACCCGGCGCAGTTCATCTCGGAGGCCATCGACCAGACGCGCGGGTGGTTCTACACGCTGATGGCGGTCGGCACCCTCGTCTTCGACAAGTCCTCCTACGAGAACGTGGTCTGCCTGGGCCACATCCTCGCCGAGGACGGCCGCAAGATGTCCAAGCACCTGGGCAACACCCTCGAGCCGATCCAGCTCATGGACCAGCACGGCGCGGACGCGGTGCGCTGGTTCATGGCGGCCGGCGGCTCCCCGTGGGCGGCGCGCCGCGTCGGCCACGGCACGATCCAGGAGGTCGTCCGCAAGACCCTCCTCACGTACTGGAACACGGTCGCCTTCCAGGCCCTGTACGCCCGTACGTCGAGCTGGGCGCCGTCCGCGGCCGACCCGGCCCCGGCCGACCGCACGGTCCTCGACCGCTGGCTGCTCTCCGAGCTGCACGCCCTGGTCGGCGAGGTCACCGAGGCGATGGAGTCGTACGACACCCAGCGCGCCGGCAAGCTCCTCTCCGCGTTCGTCGACGACCTCTCCAACTGGTACGTCCGCCGCTCGCGCCGCCGCTTCTGGCAGGGCGACGCGGCCGCGCTGCGCACCCTGCACGACGTGGTCGAGACGGTCACCCGCCTGATGGCCCCGCTGACCCCCTTCATCACGGAGCGGGTCTGGCAGGACATGATCGTCCCGGTCACCCCGGACGCCCCGGAGTCGGTGCACCTCTCGACGTGGCCGGTGGCGGACGCGTCCCAGGTGGACCGGACCCTGTCCCAGCAGATGCTGCTGGTCCGGCGCCTGGTCGAGCTGGGCCGCGCCACGCGCGCCGAGTCGGGCGTCAAGACCCGCCAGCCGCTCTCCCGGGCCCTGGTCGGCGCGGTGGGCTTCGACGCGCTCTCCCCCGAGCTGCGGTCGCAGATCACCGAGGAGCTGAACGTCTCCTCCCTGGCCTCGCTCTCCGAGGTCGGCGGGTCCCTGGTGGACACCACGGCGAAGGCGAACTTCCGCGCGCTGGGCAAGCGCTTCGGCAAGGGCGTCCAGGACGTGGCGAAGGCGGTGGCCGCGGCCGACGCGGCGGCGCTGTCGCTGGCCCTGCGCTCGGGCACCGCGGTCGTGTCGGTGAACGGCGAGGAGGTGTCCCTCTCCCCGGAGGAGGTCATCATCACGGAGACCCCGCGCGAGGGCTGGTCGGTGGCGTCCGACTCGGGCGCGACGGTCGCCCTGGACCTGGAGATCACCCCGGAGCTGCGGCTGGCGGGCCTGGCGCGTGACGCGATCCGCCTGATCCAGGAGGCCCGGAAGAACTCCGGCCTGGACGTCGCGGACCGGATCGCGCTGCGGTGGTCCTCCGCGGACCCGGAGGTCGTCACGGCCCTGACGGACCACGCGACGCTCATCGCGGACGAGGTCCTGGCCACGGACTTCGCGGACGGCTCGGCCGACGCGGCGTACGGCGACCCGTTCACGGACGAGCCCCTGTCCCTGACCTTCCGCCTCCGCAAGGCGTAACCCCGGCCCAGAGCGGCCCGCACCTCCCGGTAGGGGGTGCGGGCCGCTCTGCTTTCCCCACCGGGCTCTCTCACCGTTTCCCGGGGCTCCGCCGCACCACCCAGCCCCGCCGCACCACCCAGCCCCGCCGGCGTTTGAGGCGCGGGGGTCCGGGGCGGAGCCCCGATCTTTCAGCCCCGCCGCACCACCCAGCCCCGCCGGCGTTTCAGGCGCGGGGGTCCGGGGCGGAGCCCCGATCTTTCAGCCCCGCCGCACCACCCAGCCCCGCCGGCGTTTGAGGCGCGGGGTCCGGGGCGGAGCCCCGTTCTTTCAGCCCCGCCGGCGTTTGAGGCGCGGGGGTCGGGGGCCGGCCCCCGCAACGGTGGCGCGCCCGGGCACGCAAACGGGCCGGGCCCGAGGTTCCGTGGAACCTCGGGCCCGGCCCGTAGAGCGGCTGCCGACCGCAGAAACGGCGGCGGCGCCTAGTTGTCGTCCTCGTCGATCAGAAAGCCCCGCATCGGCGACGGCGCCTGCATCGGCTGCGGCGCAACCGGCCGCACCGGAGCCATCGGCTGGGTCATCGCCGGGGACATCTGCTGCTGGCCGCCGTAGGACGGGCCCGCACCCATCGAGGGGCCGCCCATGGGGGACGGACCGCCCATGGAGGGGCCGCCCATCGACGGACCGCCCATCGAGTGGCCCATCGCACCGGCCGGAGCCATCGAAGGCGACGGCGACGGCGGCAGCGACGGGGCGCCCGGGTTGCGCGGCGGGGCCAGGGAGTCGTCGGCCTGGGTCTCCAGCTGGCGCAGCTGCGACTCCAGGTAGGACTTCAGACGCGTACGGTACTCACGCTCGAAGCCCCGCAGGTCCTCGACCTTGCGCTCCAGCGTGGCGCGGGCGGACTCCAGGGAGCCCATCGCGACACGGTGCTTCTCCTGGGCGTCCCGCTCCAGCGCGTCGGCCTTGGCGCGGGCGTCCCGCTCCAGGCCCTCGGCGCGCGACCGGGCCTCGCCGACGATCTTGTTGGCCTCGGAGCGGGCCTCCGCGATCGCCTGGTCGGCGGTCTGCTGCGCCAGCGAGAGGACGCGGGCGGCGCTGTCGCCACCAGGGCCCTGCTGCGGGAGCTGCGGCTGCTGCATCTGCTGCATCTGCTGGCCCATCGGCTGCATCTGCTGGCCCATCGGCTGCATCTGCTGGCCCATGGGCTGCATCTGCTGGCCGAGCGGGTTCTGGCCGCCCATCGACTGCTGCTGCATCTGCTGCTGGCCCATGCCCTGCGGTCCACCCATGGGGTGCTGCTGCATGGGACCGCCCATGGGGCCGCCCATCGGGCCGGGGCCCTGCTGGCCCTGGCCGCCGGGGCCCGGCGGAAGCTGCGGCTGGCCGCCCGGCAGCTGGGGCGGGCCCATCTGCTGCTGCTGCTGCGGCGGGCCGGATATGGCCGCGGGCACGGGGGCGCCGGGGCCGCGCTGGTCCTGGGGTTCCGGCTTGCGCATGCCCTGCTGCTGCTGGTTCTGCGCAGCGGCACGCGTGGCCGCGGCCAGCTTGGCGCGCAGGTCCTCGTTCTCGCGCAGCAGGCGCGTCAGTTCGGACTCGACCTCGTCGAGGAAGGCGTCGACCTCGTCCTCGTCATAGCCTTCTCGCAGGCGGACGGTCGTGAACTGCTTGTTCCGCACGTCCTCGGGAGTCAGCGGCATGTCTTCTTCACCTCTACGTAGTCGTCGGCAGTCGGCAAGACCGTATCGGGACTGTCCCCGCGCGCGCGGAGAAGTTCATCGCTCACACGCTTCTCGCAGCGCTGCTCACGAAGCTGATGAGGATGTAAACGATGATCATCAGAACGAAGAAGGACAGGTCGAGTGCCACGCCCCCGAGACGCAACGGCGGGATGAACCGCCGAAGAAGCTTGAGCGGTGGATCGGTAAGAGTGTAGGTGGCCTCCAGAACGACCACCATCGCCTTGCCGGGTGTCCATGAACGTGCGAACTGGAACACGTAGTCCATGACCAGTCGGAAGATCAGCACGATGAGGAAGCACATCAGCACGATGTAGACCACCTGTAGTGCGACGCCCATCCCGCGCTTCCCTCTCCCCGTTTCCCGCTCTCATCCCGGTCCCGTATCTGACGGATCGGTCTAGCTTTGGTTGAAGAACCCGCCCTCCGCGATGCGAGCCTTGTCCTCCGCCGTGACATCGACGTTAGCAGGCGACAGCAGGAACACCTTCTGTGTCACGCGTTCAATGCTGCCGTGCAGGCCGAAGACGAGACCGGCGGCGAAGTCCACGAGACGCTTCGCATCCGTGTCGTCCATCTCCGTGAGATTCATGATCACCGGAGTGCCCTCACGGAAGTGTTCCCCGATGGTACGGGCCTCGTTGTAGGTCCGGGGGTGCAGCGTCGTGATGCGGTACGGCTCCCGCTCGGAGACGACCTTGGGCATGATCACGGGGGCGTTCTTCTCCAGGTTCGTGCGATCAGGTGTGATGGATGCCACGGGGGCAATTCGCGCAGGACGTCCGTTTTCCACCGGAATTGGGATGGGTTCCCGCTGAGCCGGCGGCTGTACCACTCGTACCGGTTCGTCCGATACGGGCGCTTGGTGCACGGGCTGCTGTCGGCGATCCCGGTCCCGAGCTCGCTCCATCTCGGGCTCGGGCTCGAACTCGTCGTCGGGGTCGTACCCCGGGTTGTCGTACCGGTCGTCCTCCACGAGGCCGAGGTAGACCGCCATCTTGCGCATCGCGCCGGCCATTCTCCGAGTCCTCCGCTCTGTGGTGGATCGCCCTGTCGCAGGTGCCGCCGTGTCACGAATGTCACCAACTGCCCGCGATCCACGTGGTCTGCCCGCTCATCGTCGGGAATGACCATATTTTCTGCTGTGGTCCGACTTTCTTCGCGACGTTACCCGAGCCGGGGTCTCGCGCCGAGTACCGCAGTGCCGACGCGTACATGTGTCGCACCGGCCGCAACGGCCTGTTCCAGGTCTGCGCTCATCCCAGCCGACACCATCGTGGCAGCCGGATGGTCCGCGCGCATGCGGGATGACAATTCCACCAGCCGCTCGAAGGCGGCCTGTTCGCGCCCCGCGTAGGGGCCGGACAGCGGAGCGACGGTCATCAGACCGTCGATGCGCAGTCCCGGCGCCCCGGCGACGAGGTCCGCCAACTCCGCGAGCTGCTCCGGCGCCGCGCCGCCGCGGGTCCCGCGCGCCCCCGACTCGGCGTCGAGGGCGATCTGCACGAGGCAGCCGATCTCCCGCCCGGCGGCGGAGGCGGCGGCCGAGAGGGCGGTCACGAGCCTGGGGCGGTCGACCGACTGCACCACATGCGCGTATCCCGCCACGGAACGGACTTTGTTCGTCTGCAACTGACCGACGAAGTGCCAGCTGAGGGGCAGATCCGCGCAGGCCGCGGCCTTGGGGGCGGCATCCTGGTCGCGATTCTCCGCAACATGACGGACACCCAGCTCCGCCAGCAGTCGTACGTCGCTCGCGGGATAGGTCTTGGTGACCACGATGAGCGTCACCTCTTCCCGCTTGCGGCCCGCCGCCGCGCAGGCGGACGAGATACGTTCCTCCACCCGCGCCAGGTTCTCGGCGAGCTCCGGCTTACGATCCGTCATTCCTCAGTCCAACCAGACATATCCGGCAAGCCGCCCGGTCACCCGGTCGCGGCGGTACGAGAAGTGGTCCCGCGACTCCAGTGTGCAGACCGGGGAGCGGAGGCTGTCCACCACCCCCGCCTCCGCGAGCTGGGCGTGCACCCCGGCGACCACGTCGACCGCCGGTGTCCCCCAGCTGGTCTCGGCCCGCGCGTCGGGAACCACTTCTGCCACCGCATCCCGCATCTCGGCGGGCACCTCGTAGCAGCGCCCGCACACCGCGGGTCCGGTCCGGGCGACGATCCGCCCCGGCTCGGCCCCGAGGGCGACCATCGCCTCGACGGCCGCGGGCACCACCCCGGCGACCAGTCCAGGCCGCCCGGCGTGGGCGGCCCCCGCGACCCCGGCGACGGGGTCCGCCAGCAGGACCGGGGTGCAGTCGGCGGTGAGCACCGCGAGGGCGAGCCCCCGGCGGGCGGTCACCACCGCGTCCACCGCGGGGACGGCGACGTCCGGACCCCAGGGCCCGTCCACCACCGCCACGTCCCGGCCGTGCACCTGGTTCATCCAGACCACCCGGTCCGGGGCGAGACCCAGGGACCGCGCCGCCAGTGCCCGGTTCGCGAGAACGGCGGCCGGGTCGTCACCGACCGCGCCGCCGAGGTTGAGCTCTTCGTACGGAACGGCGCTCACTCCGCCCCACCGGTCGGTGAAGGCGAAGTGGGCGCCGCCCACGTGATGCTGCTCGGGTGTCACTTCAAGAAGTCCGGGACATCCAGTTCCTCGGCCGGGCTGTCCTGGTACGGCCGGGCCGTGGGGACCTGCGGCGCGGGGGCCTGGGCCTCGACCGGGGCCGCCTCTACGGGGGCCGGGGGGTCCTCGCGCGGGGTGACCGAGCCGAGTCCGCCGAAGGCCGGGCGGGCCGGCTCGGCGGCGCGGACCGGAGCCGGGGCCGGCTCCTCGCGCTTGGTGGACGCGGCGCCGATGACGTTGTCCCGGCGGGCCGGGGGCTGTCCGCCGTCGAACCCGGCCGCGATGACGGTGACCCGTACCTCGTCGCCGAGCGCGTCGTCGATGACGGCGCCGAAGATGATGTTCGCCTCGGGGTGCGCGGCCTCGCTCACCAGCTGCGCGGCCTCGTTGATCTCGAAGAGACCGAGGTCCGAGCCGCCGGAGATGGAGAGCAGCACGCCGCGGGCGCCGTCGATGGACGCCTCCAGCAGCGGCGAGGAGATCGCCATCTCGGCCGCGGCCACCGCGCGGTCGTCGCCGCGGGCCGAGCCGATGCCCATCAGGGCCGAGCCGGCCTCGGACATCACGGACTTGACGTCGGCGAAGTCGAGGTTGATCAGACCCGGGGTGGTGATGAGGTCGGTGATGCCCTGGACGCCCGAGAGCAGGACCTGGTCGGCCGACTTGAAGGCGTCGAGCACGCTGACCTGGCGGTCCGAGATGGACAGCAGCCGGTCGTTGGGGATGACGATGAGGGTGTCGACCTCTTCGCGGAGCTCGGCGATGCCGTCCTCCGCCTGGTTCGCGCGGCGCCGGCCCTCGAAGGTGAACGGCCGGGTGACCACACCGATCGTCAGGGCGCCCAGCGAGCGCGCGATGTTGGCGACGACGGGTGCGCCGCCGGTGCCGGTGCCGCCGCCTTCACCGGCGGTGACGAAGACCATGTCGGCCCCCTTGAGGACCTCCTCGATCTCCTCGCGGTGGTCCTCTGCCGCCTTGCGGCCGACGGCCGGGTTGGCGCCGGCGCCGAGGCCCCGGGTGAGTTCGCGGCCGACGTCGAGCTTGACGTCGGCGTCGCTCATCAACAGCGCCTGGGCGTCCGTGTTGATGGCGATGAACTCGACGCCCTTGAGACCGACCTCGATCATTCGGTTGATGGCATTGACACCACCGCCGCCGACACCGATGACCTTGATGACTGCGAGGTAGTTCTGCGGTGCTGCCACGTCGAAGGCCTCTCGCCTCGAGTTACGTGTCGCCGCCTCGCGGGCCTGCGTTGCGACGACTGATGCCGAAATAGGGACGGTCCGAACGCGCCGACCCGAACCCTCACCCTGAAGTTTAGGGTTAGGGGTGTGTCTGTTCCTTGGACTCTTCCGAACAGGACACTAAGTCGACAAGTAGCGCGTGTTCAACGAACACGCCGAACCTCCCGTTTTTCTTTTCACCCTATGTGATCACCCGTATCGCTGGCCAACCAGGGTGCGCCGCTGTTCGACTCGACGTCAACTCCCGGCCGCGGCAGGGGCGGTGGGGACGCTCACGTCGAAGTGGCGGGACCCGGGCGCGGCTTTCAACAGAGCGGTCAGCGCCCGCCCCTTCGCATCGCTCTGTTCACCGCTCCCCCACGTCACGGACCGGCCACCGGTGAGCTCCAGCACGACCGAATCGTAGGAACCCACCTTGACCTGCACGGTTTCCCGCGCGATCGGCCCCGGGAGGGATCCCGCGACGCTCACGGCCTCGTGCAGCAGCCGTTCCTCGTCGAAGCGGCGGGCGCTCGGGGAGCGCCCCGCGTTCAATTCGAGGACCGGAACACCAGCGGGTGCTTTCGGAACCGTGTCGAATCGCACACCCGAAGCGTCCACTTCCACGAAGTTCGCGTCCTTCTTGATGAGCAGGACGGGTTTGCGTTCCGTCACTTTCAGCCCGATCCCGTGCGGCCAGGCCCGCACCACGTCGACCGAATCGATGCGGGGCAGCCGGCCGCGGACCCGGCCCTCGATCTCGTCGGTGTCGACGCTCACCAGGGGTGCGCCGACGGGCACCGCCGCCGCGGCGAGGACCTGCTCGGGGGTGAGCACCTCCGTGCCGGCCGCGGTGACCTTCTCGACGCGGAGCCAGGAGGAGCCGTAGAGCACCCAGGTCCCGCCTGCGGCGAGGAGCACCGCGGCGGCCAGGGAGGCCAGCACGGGGGCCCCGCGCAGGCGCCTGACGGGACCCTGGGGGCCGGACCTCTGCTCGGACTTCGCGGACTTGGCCGACTTGGCCGACTTCGGAGGCTTGGGCGGTTTGGGTCGCCTGGGTGGCTTGGGCGGCTTGGGAGAGCCGCCGCCCTTGCGGGCGGAGCGGCCGGACCGATCAGAAAACGGTGACCCGCGCTGTGCGGTCGTCGCTCCGGCCACTCCTGTGCCTCCTGCGTCTGTGCTGTCCCGCCTCAGCGGGACCGGTGGGCCGCGATCGCCTCGTACACCATGGCGACCAGCAGGTCGTCGGCGTCCCGGCGGCCGAACTCGCCGGCGGCGCGGGACATCTCGTACAGGCGGTGCGGGTCGGACAGCACCGGGAGGACCTGGCTGAGCACCCACTCGGGCGTCAGTTCCGCGTCGTCGACGAGCAGGCCGCCGCCGGCCTTGACCACCGGCTGGGCGTTCAGCCGCTGTTCGCCGTTGCCGATCGGCAGCGGGACGTAGGCGGCCGGGAGCCCGACGGCGGAGAGTTCGGCGACGGTCATCGCGCCCGCGCGGCACAGCATCATGTCGGCGGCGGCGTACGCGAGATCCATCCGGTCCACGTACGGTACCGGCACATACGGCGGCATCCCGGGCATGTTGTCGACACGCGGCAGTTCGTTCTTCGGCCCGACGGCGTGCAGGATCTGGACCCCGGAGCGCTGGAGGGTCGGAGCGACCTGCTGGATCGTCTCGTTGAGGCGCCGGGCGCCCTGCGAGCCGCCGGAGACCAGCAGCGTGGGCAGGTTGGGGTCCAGGCCGAAGGCGGCGCGCGCCTCCGGGCGCACCGCGGCCCGGTCGAGGGTGGAGATCGAGCGCCGCAGCGGAATGCCGATGTAGCGGGCGCCCCGCAGCTTGCTGTCGGGGGTGGAGACCGCGACGGCATGCGCGTACCGGGAGCCGATCTTGTTGGCCAGTCCGGGCCGGGCGTTGGCCTCGTGGACGATGATCGGCACCCCGAGCCGCTTGGCCGCGAGGTAGCCGGGCAGGGCCACGTAACCGCCGAAACCGACGACGCAGTCGGCCTTCGTGCGCAGCAGGATCTCCTCTGCCGCCTTGATGGTGCCGCGCAGCCGCCCGGGGACGGTGATCAGCTCCGGGGTGGGCTTGCGGGGCAGCGGCACGGCCGGGATCAGGCCCAGTTCGTAACCGCGTTCCGGCACCAGGCGGGTCTCAAGTCCGCGCTCCGTGCCGAGGGCGGTGATGCCCACTGAAGGGTCCTGCCTGCGCAGGGCGTCCGCGAGGGCGAGCGCCGGCTCGATGTGGCCGGCGGTCCCCCCACCGGCGAGTACGACATGCACCGAAATTCACCGCTCTCCGGACGGACGCTTCTTGACGCGCCGTCTCATCGACTTCCATCTCACCACGGTCCGCATCCAGCCGGTCTTCGGCTGGCGCATCGCGAGGGCCGCGCGCGCCGCCGGCTCCTCACGCGCGAAGGCGATGAGCAGTCCGACCGCGAACATCGTCGGCAGCAGGGCCGATCCCCCGTAGGAGAACAGCGGGAGCGGGACTCCGGCGATCGGCAGCAGGCCGAGCACCGCACCGATGTTGATCACGGCCTGGGCCGTGATCCAGGTGGTCACGCCTCCCGCGGCAAACCGTACGAAGGAATCCTCCGTGCGTCCGGCCACGCGGATACCCGCATAGCCTAGAGCCGCGAACAGGGCGAGCACCGACAGCGTCCCCGCCAGACCCAGTTCCTCCCCGGTGATGGCGAAGATGAAGTCGGTGTGGGCTTCGGGTAGTTGCCCCCATTTTTCCACACTTGCACCCAAGCCGGAACCGAACCATCCGCCCGAGGCGAGGGCGTAGATCCCGTGGACGGCCTGCCAGCAAAGGTCGTTCTTGCCCGGTTCTGTCGCGCCGAGGCACTCCAGCCGGTCCATCCGGTGCGGACTGGTCTTGATGAGCAGTGCGACGATCGCACCCGCGAAGGCCAGCACCCCGACGAACATCCGGGTCGGGGCGCCCGCCAGCCAGAGCAGGCCGAAGAGGATGGCACCGAGGATCATCGCGGTGCCCATGTCGCCGCCCAGCATGATCAGCCCGAGCAGCAGGAAGGCCACCGGGACCAGCGGCACCAGCAGGTGCTTCCACTGGCTCAGCAGCCCCTTGTCGCCCTTGCGTGCCAGCAGGTCGGCGCCCCACAGGATCAGTGCCAGTTTGCCGAACTCACTGGGCTGCAACATGAACGGACCGCCAAGGGAGATCCAATTCTGGTTGCCGTTGATCGAGACCCCTATCCCGGGGACCTGGACCAGGACCATCAGGAACAGCGTGCCGGCGAGCACCGGATACGACAGCGCCCGGTGCAGTTTGACGGGCATCCGGGAGGCGAGCAGCAAGAGTCCGGTGCCGATGAGGGCGGCCAGGAACTGCTTCTTGAAGAAGTAGGCGTCGCCGAGGCCGAGCTGGAGCGCCTTGATCATGGACGCCGAGTACACCATCACCAGACCGAGCACGGTGATGAGCAGCGAGCTGCCGAAGATCAGGTAATAGGCCGTGAGCGGGCGGTCCCAGGCCTTGTGCAACTGCCGCTGCGTACGCCGCAGCCGGGTCAGCGGCCCGCGCCCCGCGGGCCGCTTCACGCGCGCCACAGGGCGCTTGCGGCCCTGCGCCTTCACGGCGGAAGGCCGGCGCCCCGGCAGCATCTGCTTGGCCGGCATCTGTGATCTTCCCCTCCACTCGTACGAGGCGAGCAGCCGACCGGAGGGAACCTGTCCCGGAGCCCCCGGCCTAGGCCGTGTCCGCAGCGTTCTCGGCGGCCAGTTCGCGCACCGCGTCGGCGAATGCGTCCCCACGCTTGTTGTAGTTCGCGAACATGTCCATCGAGGCGCAGGCAGGTGCCAGCAGGACCGTGTCGCCGGGCTCGGCGAGCGCGGCCGCTTCCCGGACCGCTGCGAGCATCGCCCCAGTGTCGGTCCGGTCGAGGTCGACGACCGGGACCTCGGGGGCGTGTCGCGCCAGCGCCTCGGCGATCAGCGCCCGGTCGGCGCCGATCAGCACCGCGCCGCGCAGCCCCTTCGCCGACTTCCGCACGAGCTCGTCGAAGGTCGCGCCCTTGGCGAGGCCGCCGGCGATCCAGACGACCGGCTCGAAGGCCGCGAGCGAGGCCTCGGCCGCGTGCGTGTTGGTGGCCTTGGAGTCGTCGATGTAGGTGACCGAGCCGACCTCGTCCACGTACGCGACCCGGTGGGCGTCGGGGCGGAAGTTGCGCAGCCCGTCGCGGACCGCGCGCGGCTCCACGCCGAAGGCGCGGGCCAGGGCCGCCGCGGCGAGCGCGTTGGCGATGTTGTGCGGGGCCGGCGGGGTGACGTCCTTGACCTCGGCGAGCTCCTGGGCGTTCTTCTGCCGGTTCTCCACGAAGGCCCGGTCGACGAGGATGCCGTCGACGACGCCGAGCATGGAGGGGCCGGGGGCGCCGAGGGTGAAGCCGATCGCCCGGCAGCCCTCCTCGACGTCGGCGTCCTCGACCAGCTTCTCGGTGGCCGGGTCGGCGACGTTGTAGACGCAGGCCACCGTGTTGCCCTCGTAGATCCGGCCCTTGTCGGCGGCGTAGGCCTGCATCGAGCCGTGCCAGTCGAGGTGGTCCGGGGCGAGGTTGAGCACGGCCCCCGAGTGGACGCGCAGCGAGGGCGCCCAGTGCAGCTGGTAGCTGGAGAGTTCGACGGCGAGGACGTCGTACGCGCCCTTGTCGAGCACCACGTCGATGATCGGGGTGCCGATGTTGCCGACGGCGGCGGTCCGCAGACCGGCGGCCTTCAGGATCGACGCCAGCATCTGGGTGGTGGTGGTCTTGCCGTTGGTCCCGGTGATCGCGAGCCAGGGGGCGGCGTTCTCGCCGCGCAGCCGCCAGGCGATCTCGACGTCCCCGAC
This sequence comes from Streptomyces sp. NBC_01294, assembly GCF_035917235.1. NCBI lineage: Bacteria > Bacillati > Actinomycetota > Actinomycetes > Kitasatosporales > Streptomycetaceae > Streptomyces > Streptomyces sp. NBC_01294. The sequence goes on along the minus strand of NZ_CP108423.1, from coordinate 5,980,115 downwards.
CACGTCGACGCCGGCCTTCGCGGCGGCCGCGAAGAGCGGGCTGTCGGGCTTCCAGCCGGGCGAGGTGACGACCAGGTCCGTGCCCTCGGGCAGGGTCTCGGCGTCCCCCAGGCGTACGGCGATCCCCAGGGCGCCGAGTTCGGCGGCGCGGGCGCGGTGGCCCTCGCTGTCGCCGCCGTCGACCACGGTCACCGATGCGCCGAGGCCGGCCAGGGCGCGGGCGGCACTGATGCCGCTCACGCCGAGACCGGCGACGGTGATGTTCTTGTCGTGCCAGGAGGTCACTTGTCGGCTGCCCATCCCGCGTAGAAGAGACCGAGACCCACGATCACGCACATGCCCTGGATGATCCAGAAGCGGACCACGACGAGGACCTCGGACCAGCCCTTGAGCTCGAAGTGGTGCTGGAGCGGCGCCATCCGGAAGACGCGCTTGCCGGTCATCTTGAAGGAGCCGACCTGGATGACGACCGACATCGTGATGAGCACGAAGAGGCCGCCGAGGAGCGCCATCAGGAACTCCGTGCGGGAGCAGATGGCGAGGCCCGCGAGCGCACCGCCGAGGGCGAGGGAGCCGGTGTCACCCATGAAGATCTTGGCGGGCGAGGTGTTCCACCACAGGAAGCCGAAGCAGGCGCCCATGAGGGCGGAGGCGACGACGGCGAGGTCGAGCGGGTCGCGCACCTCGAAGCAGGCGTTCGGGTTGGTGAGGTCGGCCGCCATGGCGCAGGACTCCTGGAACTGCCAGACGCCGATGAAGGTGTAGGCACCGAAGACCATCACGGCGGCGCCGGTCGCGAGACCGTCGAGACCGTCGGTGAGGTTCACGCCGTTGGACATCGCCAGGATCATGAACAGCGCCCAGAAGACGAACAGCACCGGGCCGATCGACCAGCCGAAGTCCGTGACGAACGACAGCTTGGTGGAGGCCGGGGTCAGGCCGCGCGAGTCCTTGAACTGGAGGGCCAGCACCGCGAAGGCGACGCCGACGATCAGCTGGCCGGACATCTTCGCCTTGGCCCGCAGACCCAGCGAACGCCGCTTGACGATCTTGATGTAGTCGTCCAGGTACCCGACGAGGCCCATGCCCGCCATCAGGAACAGCACGAGCAGGCCCGAGAAGCTCGGCTCCGACCCGGTGAGGACCTTCGTCAGGGCGTACGCGATGAGCGTGGCCAGGATGAAGGAGATGCCGCCCATGGTGGGCGTGCCCTTCTTCCCGGCGTGGCCGCGGGGGCCGTCGTCGCGGATGAACTGGCCGTAGCCCTTGCGGGCGAGCAGCTTGATCAGCAGCGGAGTACCGGTGACGGTGAGGAACATGCCGATGACGCCGGCGAACAGGATCTGCCTCATCGGCCGGAGACCTCGCCCTCGACAGCGCCCTCGAGGAGGGCCTGGGCCACCCGCTCCAGACCGGCCGACCTGGAAGCCTTCACCAGCACGACGTCACCTGGGCGCAGTTCACTGCGCAACAGGTCGACCGCCGCCTGCGCGTCGGACACGAGCACCGACTCCTCACCCCACGAACCCTCGTTATATGCGCCCAGTTGCAGCCAGGAGGCTTCCCTGCCCCCGACTGCGACGAGCTTGCTCACGTTGAGCCGGACGACAAGTCGTCCGACCGCGTCGTGCTCGGCGAGCGCGTCGTCTCCGAGCTCGGCCATCGGGCCGAGCACCGCCCACGTGCGTCCCCCGTTCGCCCTGCCGGCACCGCCCATTGCGGCGAGCGCGCGCAGTGCGGCCCGCATGGACTCGGGGTTCGCGTTGTAGGCGTCGTTGACGATCGTCACACCGTCCGCCCGTTCGGTGACCTCCATCCGCCACCGCGACAGCGTGCCCGCCCCGGAGAGCGCTGTGGCGATCTCCTCGACGGACATGCCCAGGACATGGGCGACGGCGGCCGCGGCGAGCGCGTTCGACACGTGGTGCTCACCGTACAGCCGCAAGGTCACGTCACTGCACCCGGTCGGTGTGTGCAGTGTGAAGGAAGCCTGTCCCCTGTCCGTCATCCGGACTTCGGTGGCCCGGATTTCGGCGTCCTCGGCCTCACCGAACAGCACCGTACGGGCCTTCGTGCGCCCGGCCATGGCACGAACCAGCAGGTCATCGGCGTTGAGGACGGCGACACCGCCCTCCGCCTCGGCCGGCAGCGCCTCGACCAGCTCCCCCTTGGCCTGCGCGATCTGCTCACGGCCGCCGAACTCGCCGATGTGCGCGGTCCCGACGTTGAGCACCAGACCGATCCGCGGGGGCGTCAGTCCGGTGAGGTAGGCGATGTGGCCGATGCCGCGGGCACCCATCTCCAGGACCAGGTGCTGCGTGTCCTCGGTGACGCGCAGCGTCGTGATCGGCAGGCCGATCTCGTTGTTGAGGTTCCCGGGGGTCCACACGGTCGGCGCGTGGTGCTGCAGCACCTGTGCGATGAGGTCTTTGGTGGAGGTCTTGCCGGCGGACCCGGTGAGGGCCACGACGTCGGTGCCGAGGCGGGCGACGACGGCCCGGGCGAGGGCTCCCAGGGCGGCCACCACGTCGGGGACGACGATGGCCGGGACACCGACGGGACGGGTCGCGAGGACGCCCACGGCGCCTGCGGCGAGCGCGCGTTCGGCGTAGTCGTGGCCGTCGACCCGCTCGCCGAGGAAGGCGGCGAACAGGCTGCCCGGCCGGACCTCGCGGGAGTCGTAGACCACGGGACCGGTGACCTGGACGGACGGATCCGGTATGTCGTGGGGCCGCCCGCCGGTGATGTCGGCGATCTCGGCGAGGGAAAGGGCGATCACTGGTTCACCTCGGCCTGTCGGACCTTAGTCGTTTGATCGAGCACGGCCGTTTGATCGGGCCCGGCCGTCCGATCGAGCACCGTTTGGCGTTCGATCGCGGCGCGGAGCACCGTGCGGTCGTCGAAGGGCCGTACGACACCGGCGGTGTCCTGGCCCTGCTCGTGGCCCTTGCCCGCCACCAGCACGGTGTCACCGGGCCCGGCGAGCGCGACGGCGGCGGCGATGGCCGAGGCGCGGTCGGCGTCGACCAGGACGGTGCCCCGATCGGCGGGCGGCACGGACACGGCGCCTTCGAACATCGCGGCGAGGATCGCGAGCGGGTCCTCGGAGCGCGGGTTGTCCGAGGTCAGGACGGCCACGTCGGCGTAGCGGGCGGCGGCGGCGCCCATCGGGGCGCGCTTGGTGGTGTCGCGGTCGCCGCCGCAGCCCAGCACGATGTGCAGTCGGCCGGTGGTGACCTCGCGCAGGGCGCGCAGGACCGATTCCACGGCGTCCGTCTTGTGGGCGTAGTCGACGACGGCGAGGTACGGCTGCCCCGCGTCCACCCGCTCCAGCCGGCCGGGGACCCCGGGGACCGCGGCGACGCCGTCGGCGGCGGTCTGCGGGTCGAGGCCGGCGGCGGCGAGGGTGACGATCGCGGCGACGGTGTTGGCGACGTTGAACGGGCCGGGCAGCGGGGCCTCGGCCCGTACGCGCTGTCCTTCGGGGCCCAGCAGGGTCAGGGTGGAGCCGGCCGGTCCGAACACCACGTCCTCGGCGCGCCAGTCGGCGGCCGGGTCGCCCGCGGCGGAGAAGGTGACGACCGGGACGGTCGCCTCCTTGGCCAGCCGGCGGCCGTACTCGTCGTCGAGGTTGACCACGCCCAGGCGGGCCCTGCGGGGGGTGAAGAGCCCCGCCTTCGCCCGGAAGTAGTCGTCCATGTCGGAGTGGAACTCCATGTGCTCCGGGCTCAGGTTGTTGAAGACGGCGACGTCGAAGACGCAGCCGTCGACGCGGCCGAGCACCAGTGCGTGGCTGGACACCTCCATGGCCACGGCCTCGACCCCGCGTTCGCGCATGACCGCGAAGAGGGCCTGGAGGTCGGTGGCCTCGGGGGTGGTCCGCTCCGACTTGATGCGCTCGTCGCCGATGCGCATCTCGACGGTGCCGACCAGTCCGGTGCTGCGGCCCGCCGCGCGCAGGCCGCCCTCGACGAGGTACGCCGTGGTGGTCTTGCCGGAGGTGCCGGTGATGCCGATCTGGAGCAGGTCCTCGCCGGGGCGGCCGTAGATCGCGGCGGCGAGCTCGCCCATCCGGCCGCGCGGATCCGCGACGGTCAGGACGGGCAGACCGGTCGCCGCGGCGCGGTCCGCCCCCGCGGGGTCGGTCAGCACGGCGGCGGCGCCGAGGCCGGCCGCCTGGGCGGCGAAGTCGGCGCCGTGCGTCCTGGCTCCCGGCAGGGCCGCGTACAGGTCTCCCGGGCGGACCGCACGGGAGTCGTGCGTGATCCCGGTGATCTGCGCCGCGCCTGGCGCGGGGACGCCCAGCAGGGTGGCCAGCCCGCCCAGCGGGGTCGGGCTGACGGACACGGGCCGGGGCGCTCCCGGCGGCGTTGCCGGGGCGTCTTTCTGGGCGGTTCTGGGCTGATCAGCGTGGGGCACGGCGGTGAGCGTACCGGGCGCGGCGGGCCGCCCGCGAAGTGAGGGCCCGCCCTCGGCGTCGGCGGCCGACTGGTTCCCGGGTTTCGGGGTGATCGTTGTCACTGATGGTGCCTCACGCTTTTCTGGCGGGCCGGCCGGGCGGTGGGGTCACCGACCGGACTGCGGACTGGGCTGCGGGGCGGGCTGCGGGCCGGGTTCGTAGGTGACCGGGAGCCCGGCGGGGGCGGTCCCGGTGGGGGCGATCTGAAGGGTCTTGAGGGCGAACTCCATGACCTTCTTGTAGATGGGGCCGCAGATCTGGCCGCCGAAGTAACTGCCCTTCGTGGGGTTCTGGATGGCGCAGTAGACGGTGATGCGCGGGTTGTCCGCGGGCGCGAAACCGGCGAAGGAGGCGGTGTAGCCCTTGTAGCGGCCGGTGGCCGGATCCACCCGGTTGGAGGTGCCGGTCTTGCCGCCCACCCGGTAGCCGGGGATCCGGGCCTTGGTGCCGGTGCCCTCCGTGTCGTCGACCACGGATTCGAGCATCTCGGCGAGGGTCTTGGCGGTCTCCGGGCTGACCACGTGGCTCCGCTCCGGGGCCGGGGCCGGGGTGAAGCGGCCGTCGGGGCCCTTGGTGCCGCGGACCAGCGTCGGCTCGATCCGGACCCCGCCGTTGGCGATGGTCGAGTACACGGACGCCGCCTGCATGGCGTTGAGGGAGAGTCCCTGGCCGAACGGGATCGTGTACTGCTGGGAGGTCGACCAGTCCTCGGGCTGGGCGAGGATGCCGCGGGACTCGCCGGGGTAGCCGAGGCCGGTGGGCCGGCCGATGCCGAACTTGGTCAGGTAGGAGTGCAGGACCTTGTTGGCCTCGGGCTGGGTGGGTCCGAGCTGGCCGGTGGCCAGGATGGTGCCGATGTTGGAGGACTTGGCGAGGACCCCGTTGAGGGTCAGGTACCAGGTCGGGTGGTCGATGTCGTCCTTGAACAGCCGGTCGCCGCGGTGCAGCCGGTTGGGGACCTCGACCCGGGTGTCGGGGGTGGCCTTCTTCTCCTCCAGCACGGCGGCCATCGACATCACCTTGGCCGTGGAACCGGGCTCGTACACGTCCTGGAGCGCGGCGTTGCCCATGGCGGTGGAGCGGGCCCGGGTCAGGTCGTTGGGGTCGAAGCCGGGGGCGTTGGCCATGGCCAGTACCTCGCCGGTGCGGGTGTCCTGGACGATGACGTAGCCGCGGTCGGCCTCGGACTTCTGGACCTGCTCGGCGATCGCGCTCTGCGCCGCCCACTGGATGTCCCGGTCGATGGTCAGTTCGATGTCCTCGCCGGGCACGGCGGGCTTCTCGCTGGAACCCGCGGTGGGGACCTGACGGCCGCCGGACTGGGCATAGGTGATCTCGCCGTCCTTGCCGGACAGCTTCTTGTCGAGGGCGGACTCCAGGCCGCCGCCGCCCTTGCCCTCGGCGTTGACGTAACCCAGTATCCCGGCGGCCAGGTCGCCGCCCGGGTACACGCGCTTGCTGCTGTCCTCCTTGAACACGCCGGCCAGGACGTTGGCGCCGGGGCCGTTGTTGCGCTTGTCGGCGTTGGCCTTGTCCGCGAAGACCCGCTTGAGGTCCTTGATCTGGTTCCAGACCTGGGGGGTCTGGCGGTGGGCCAGGACCACGTAGCGGGAGTTCTTGGTCTTCAGCTTGGCGGCGAGCTTCGTGGCGTCCTCGCCGAGGATGGGGGCGAGGAGGGCGGCGGCCTGTTCGGGGGCGTCCGGGGCCTTGCTGTCCTGCGGGGTGAACATCTTCGGGTCGGCGGTGATGTCGTACGCGTCGACGCTGGTGGCGAGGGCCACGCCCTTGCGGTCGGTGATCTCACCGCGTTCGGCGGCCAGCTTGACCCTGGTGTAGCGGTTCTTGGAGGCCTCGGCGGAGAAGGCCGAGGCGTCGACGGCCTGCACCTGGAGCAGGCGCACGACGAAGGCGAGCATGACGAGGGTCAGGCCGACGCTGACCAGGCGCAGCCGGGGCCGCGGGCTGCCGAGCCGGATGGTGTGGGGGGTGCGGGGGCCGGCGGGGCGGCGGGTCGCCGGGCGCGAGGCCGGGCGGGCGGTGGCCCGGGCCCGGTCGCCGGGCCGCGGTGGCCTGGCCGGCCCGGGCACCCGCCGCCGCGGCGGCTCCTGCGGGCTCACGCGGCCACCGCCTGCGGCGTGCCGGTGCGGCCGCCGGGGTGCTGGGCCGCGGGCCCGCCGGTGCGGCGCCGCTGCGCGAGCGTCCCCGGGCTCCGCCCGAGCCTCCTGGGGCTCCGCCCCAGACCCCGCGCCTCAAACGCCGGCGGGGCTGGATCTTCAGCCCGTCCAGGGGGCACCTCCCAGCGGTAGCTGGGGGAGATTGAGGACCGGGTCCGGGCGGAGCCCGGGGAACGGGGGAAGGGCGGGGTGGGGGAAGGCCCCGCAGGGATCCGCGTCACGACGTCACCGACCTGGGTTGGGGGTGGGCTGCTGCTGCGAAGGCTGTGCCGCGGGCGGGGCCGAGGCCGTTGCCGACGCCGAAGGCGAGACCGGAGCCGGGGCGGCCGGGCTCGGCGTCACCGACGGGGCAGGCGGCTCGGCCGGCGCGGCACTGCCGGTGACCTTGCCGTCCGGGCCGAGGAAGACCGGGCTGCCGCCCGGGACCAGGCCCAGCTGCTGCGCCCGCCGCTGGAGCGCGTCGGGGGCCGAGTAGGCGTCCACGTCGCGCTGCAGGGCCTGCTCCTCGTCGGTGAGGGCGGTGGTCTCCTTCCTCAGCTTGCTGAGCTGGAACGAGCCCTCGTTGAGCGCCGAGTTCAGCAGCAGCAGGCTGATCAGGCCGCCCGCGAGCAGGGCCACGACCAGCAGGACGAACGGCATCCGCGCCGCCTGCCCGCCGGGACGCGGGCGGGCCGGGCGGCCGCCGAGCGCCCGGCCGAGGCGGGCCGCCTGCCCGCGGGTCAGCGTGGCGACCTTCCCGGCCTTGGTCACAGTCGCGCCTCCCGGATGCGTTCGACTCCGCGGAACCTCGCCGGGGCGGCCCGCCGGTTCTCGGCGATCTCCTCCTCGGTCGGCAGCTCCGCGCCGCGTGTCAGCAGCTTCAGCTTCGGCTGGTACTTCTCGGGGACCACCGGCAGCCCGGGCGGGGCCGTGGAGGTCGCGCCCGCCGCGAAGACCTGCTTGACCAGGCGGTCCTCCAGCGAGTGGTACGAGAGCACCGCGATCCGGCCGCCGACCGCGATCCGGTCCACCGCCGCCGGGATGGCGCGCTCCAGCCCGGACAGCTCGCCGTTGACCTCGATGCGCAGGGCCTGGAAGGTCCGCTTGGCCGGGTTGCCGCCGGTCCGCTTGGCGGCCTGCGGCAGGGAGTCGCGGATCAGCTCGACGAGCCGGGCGCTGTTGGTGAAGGGCTCCTTGTCGCGCTCCCGGACGACCGCGGACACGATCCGCTTGGCCTGCTTCTCCTCGCCGTACTGGCGCAGGATCCGTACGAGCTCGCCGGGCGCGTAGGTGTTCAGCACCTCGGCGGCGCTGATGCCCGTCGTCTGGTCCATCCGCATGTCCAGCGGCGCGTCCTGCGCGTACGCGAACCCGCGGTCGGCCTCGTCCAGCTGCATGGAGGAGACGCCCAGGTCGAAGAGGATGCCCTGGACGGACGGGATGCCCAGCCCGTCCAGGACCTCGGCGAGGTCGGCGTAGATCGCGTGGACGAGGGTGGCCCGGTCGCCGAAGGGCGCGAGTCGCTCCCCGGAGAGCCGCAGGGCCTCCTTGTCGCGGTCGAGGCCGATCAGGTGGGCCTCGGGGAACCGGGTCAGCAGGGCCTCGCTGTGGCCGCCGAGGCCGAGGGTGCAGTCGACGACGACGGCCCCGGGCCTCTCCAGCGCCGGGGCCAACAGGTCCAGGCACCGCTGGAGCATCACCGGGACATGTCGGGACTCGCTAGTCAAAGCGCCCTCTCAGATAACGGCGCGGCAGGCGTACGCACCACCGGGTCCCCGCCCTGCCCGGCCGACGCCGGGGATGTGGCGCCGGCCGGCCGGTGAGACGGGAGAGGGCCGGGCCGTACGTACGCGCCGCGCACGCGGAGTGTTCATCGGGGGCCGGGCGGCCGGTCAGGGCCGGGCTCCGGCCGGTTCGCGTCACTTTAGTGCAACGGTCGCCGCGGTCAACGAACCGCCCGCGCGCGCCGTGCTCGGCTCTCGGATCCAACCGGCAAAAGGCTCGAATCACCCGGACGGCCGCCTCACCCCCACCCCTGTGGGTTAGCTCACAACAAGCCTCGTTGACGTTCTTTGTCCGACCTCACGCGAGGCCTTTACCGGCCGTGACCACTAACGTCGTACCCATGACGACTTCCGCATCCCTGCCTGCCGAGTCCGCCCCGAAGGCATCCGCCGGCGGATCCGTCACCGACCGGCTCGTCCAGGCGAACCAGCGCTACGCCGCGAAGTTCTCCGACCCCGGCATGGACGCCCGCCCCGTCCTGCAGGTGGCCGTCGTCGCGTGCATGGACGCCCGGCTCGACCTGCACGCCGCTCTCGGTCTGGAGCTGGGCGACTGCCACACGATCCGCAACGCGGGCGGCGTGGTCACCGACGACACCATCCGCTCCCTCACCATCAGCCAGCGGGCGCTGGGCACCCGCACGGTGATACTCATCCACCACACCGGCTGCGGTCTCGAAAGCCTGACCGAGGACTTCCGGCACGAGCTGGAGGACGAGGTCGGCCAGCGTCCCGCCTGGGCCGTCGAGGCCTTCCGGGACGTGGACCAGGACGTCCGCCAGTCGATGCAGCGGGTTCGCACGAACCCCTTCCTTCCCTTCAAGGACGATGTGCGAGGCTTCGTCTTCGATGTGCACACCGGGCTCCTGCGGGAGATCGATCCCAGCTCTTGAGTGACACAAGGCCGTAACGCCGTCAAGAATGCGGGATGGCACCACCCGGGTTCCCCCGGAACGGTGTCCGTGTTTCGGGGTGGGCCGGTCATGCGCCAAGGGCGTCGGCCCTGGGAAAGGGCCGAGGAGAACCAAGGTGACGACGTACGACGACCGAGCGAGCCTCGCGGATCTGACCAGCACGGCGGAGCGGGTGCGCCACTCGGTCGAGAGCGTGATCGAGGGCAAGCCCGAGGTCGTACGCCTCGCGCTGACCGTGCTGCTCGCCGAGGGGCACCTGCTGATCGAGGACGTGCCCGGCGTCGGCAAGACGATGCTCGCGAAGACGCTCGCGAAGTCCATCGACTGCTCGGTGCAGCGCATCCAGTTCACGCCTGACCTGCTGCCCTCCGACATCACCGGTGTCAGCATCTACGACCAGCAGCGCCGCGAGTTCGAGTTCAAGCCGGGCGCGATCTTCGCGCAGATCGTCATCGGCGACGAGATCAACCGTGCCTCGCCGAAGACCCAGTCCGCGCTGCTGGAGTCGATGGAGGAGCGCCAGGTCACCATCGACGGCACGACGTACACGCTGCCGAGCCCCTTCATGGTCGTCGCCACCCAGAACCCGGTGGAGATGGAGGGCACGTACCCGCTGCCCGAGGCCCAGCGCGACCGCTTCATGGCCCGCGTCTCCGTCGGCTACCCCAGCCCCGAGGCCGAGCTCCAGATGCTCGACGTGCACGGCGGGGTCTCCCCGCTCGACGACCTGACGGCCGTCGCGCACGCCCACGAGATCATCAAGCTGATAGAGGCGGTCCGCGAGGTGTACGTGGCCGAGCCGGTCCGGCGTTACGTCGTCGACCTGGTCTCCGCCACGCGCAGCCACCCCGACCTGCGGCTCGGCGCCTCTCCCCGGGCCACCCTGCACCTGCTGCGCGCCGTGAAGGCCTCCGCCGCGCTCGCCGGCCGGGACTACGTCCTGCCCGACGACGTGCAGGCGCTGGCCGCCCCGGTCCTCGCGCACCGGCTGCTGCCCACCGCGCAGGCCCAGCTCAACCGGCGCACCTCCGAGCAGGTCGTCGCCGAGATCCTCCAGCGCACCCCCGTCCCGGCCGCGCACGCCCGCGGCGAGATGCCGCCCGGCGCGGGCATCCGGGGCTACTGATGAGCGCCGCTGCCCCGCGCGGCGCCGGCGGCGCGGGGGACGGCGGCGGGCTGCGTGCCTCGCTGTCGGGACTGACCACCCGCGGCCGCTCGTTCCTGGCCGCCGGGATAGCCGCCGCCGCGTGCGCGTACGTCCTGGGCCAGGGCGAACTGCTGCGGGTCGGCCTGCTGCTCATCCTCCTGCCGCTGATCTGCGTCTACGCCCTGCACCGCACCCGCTACCGGGTCTCCGGCAGCCGCCGGCTGAGCCCGGATCGGGTGCCCGCGGGCGCCGAGGCCCGGGTGCAGCTGCGCATGGACAACGTCTCCCGGCTGCCCACCGGCCTGCTGATGCTCCAGGACCGGGTGCCCTACGTACTGGGCCCGCGCCCGCGCTTCGTACTGGACCGGGTCGAGCCCGGCGGGCGCCGCGAGGTGTCCTACCGGGTCCGCTCCGACCTGCGCGGCCGCTATCCGCTGGGCCCGCTCCAGCTGCGGCTGACCGACCCCTTCGGGCTGGTCGAGCTGACCCGCTCCTTCAGCACCTACGACACCCTCACCGTCATCCCGCGCACCGAGCCGCTGCCGCCGGTCCGCCTCACGGGCGAGTCCAACGGCTACGGCGACGGCAGCCGCCGCTCGCTGGCCCTGGCCGGCGACGACGACGTGATCCCTCGCGGCTACCGGCGCGGCGACGACCTGCGCCGGGTGCACTGGCGCTCCACCGCCCGCTACGGCGAGCTGATGGTCCGCCGCGAGGAGCAGCCGCAGCGCAGCAGGGCCACCGTCCTGCTGGACACCCGGCGCCTGGCCTACGACGGCGCCGGCCCCGACTCCGCCTTCGAGTGGGCCGTCTCGGCGGCCGCGTCCAGCCTGGTGCACGTACTGGAACAGGGCTTCTCGGTGCGGCTGTTGACGGACACCGGCAACTCGGTGCCCGGCGAGGGCGGCGGCGGATTCTCCTCCGGCGGGCAGGAGTCCGCGGAGGCCGCCGGGCTGATGATGGACACCCTCGCGGTGGTCGGACACTCCGACGGCGCCGGACTCTCGCGGGCCTACGACGCGGTGCGCGGCAGCGGCGGCGGCTTCGACACGGGCGGCGGTGACGGGCTCCTCGTCGCGTTCTTCGGCGACCTGGACGACGTACAGACGGAGCTGGCGGCCAAGATGCGCCAGCGCACCTCGGGCGCGGTGGCCTTCGTCCTGGACACCGCGGCCTGGGGCGGACAACCCGCGCCGGGCCATGCCGTGGCCCCGCTGGCGGAGCGGCTGCACAGACTGCGCGACGCGGGCTGGACGGCGCTGGCCGCCCCGCCCGGGGTGGCCTTCGGCGAGCTGTGGCGACAGGCCGGGACCGCTCGCGTCGGTACGGGAACCACCGGAGGTCGGGAATGAGCGGGCGCGCGAAACTGACGGTCTTCGCGGCGCTGGCGACGCTGCTCACCTCGTGGTCGCTGAGCCCCCTGGTGGAGTCGACGGCCTGGCTGCTCCACGCGGCGGTGCTGCTGATCGTGCAGAGCGCGGTCGGGGCCGGCTGCCGGCGGGTGCCGCTGGCCCGGTCGCTGACCGTGGCCGCGCAGCTGCTGGTGTCGCTGCTGCTGCTCGTGTTCCTCTTCGCCGGCAAGGGCGAGTCCGACGGGGACGGGCCGCTGGCCTACCTGGTGACGGACTTCGGAGCGCTGTTCGGGCAGGGCGTCAAGGACGTGGGCGAGTTCGCGATCCCCGCCCCGCTGACGGACGGCATCCGGCTGCTGCTGGTGTCCGGGGTCCTGCTGATCGGGCTGCTGGTGGACACCCTGGCGGTGACGGCACGGACGGCCGCGGCGGCCGGACTGCCGCTGCTCGCCCTGTACTCGGTGGCCGCGGGCCTGTCGGGCGGCGGGAAGGCCTCCTGGGTCTCCTTCCTGCTGGCGGGCTGCGGCTACCTGATGATGCTGCTGGCCGAAGGACGGGACCGGCTCGCGCAGTGGGGCCGGGTCTTCGGCGCGGCCCCGCGCGGCCGGGGCGCGGCCGACTCCGGCCTCAGCAGCGGCGGCGGGCAGGCGACGGCCCCGGTGCGGTTCGGCCGGCGGATCGGCGCGATCACGCTGGGCCTGGCGCTGGCCGTGCCGATGGCGCTGCCGGCGCTCGGCGGCGGCCTGCTGGGCGGCAACCAGGAGGACGCCGAGAGCGGCGCCGCGGGCGGGACGATCTCGGCGGTCAACCCGCTGGTCTCCCTGCAGAGCAACCTGAACGCGCAGGACAACCGCGTCGTGTTGAAGTACCGGACGGACAACCCGCAGCAGAGCGAGCAGTACCTGCGGATCGTGGCGCTGGACGAGTTCAACGGCGTCAAGTGGGAGGCGTCCGGGCGGGCCCTGGTCGACGTGCCGAAGCGGATGCCCGAGCCGCCCGGGCTCGGCGGCCCGGTCCGCGGCAGCGCCTCGGAGGTGCGCACCAACATCACGGCGGCGGACACCTTCACCCAGCGCTACCTCCCCATGCCGTACCCGGCGACGTCGGTGGAGATCGGCGGGAAGTGGCGGTTCGAGCCCGTCGGCCGGACGCTGGTCGGCGACCAGCTGGGCAGGGACAGGTTCCAGAACGTCCAGGGCTCGGCGTACACCGTGCGGAGCCTGCTGCTGAACCCGACGGCGCAGCAGCTGCAGAGCGCGCCGGCGCCGGACCCGCAGATCCGGGACGAGTACACGAAGGTCCCGGACAATCTGCCGCAGGTGGTCGCCGAGACGGCCCGCCGGGTGACGCAGGGGTCGAAGGACGACTACACGCGAGCGGTGAAGCTGCAGGACTTCTTCGCCGTGAGCGGCGGCTTCCGCTACAACACGAGGACGGCCTCGGGTACGGGTTCGCAGGCGGTCGCCCGGTTCCTCGAGGACAAGGAGGGCTTCTGCGTCCACTTCGCGTTCTCGATGGCGGCGATGTCCCGCACGCTGGGCATCCCGGCGCGGGTGGCCGTGGGCTTCACGCCCGGCGAGAAGCAGTCGGACGGCAGCGTGAACGTCTCGATGCGGGACGCGCACGCCTGGCCCGAGCTGTACTTCGAGGGCGTGGGCTGGACGCGGTTCGAGCCGACGCCCCGGTCCGGCATCAACGTGCCGGACTACTCGCGGGCGCAGACGCCGACGGCCCAGCCGTCCGCGCCGGCCCCGCTGCCCTCGCAGGGTGCGGCGCAGCCGTCGGCGGCGCCGTCGTCGACGGCCGACGAGTGCCCGCCGTCGATGAAGAAGCTCGGCGAGTGCGGGGCGGCCGCGCCCACGCAGAGCACGCCGCACGACGACGGGCCGTCGGTGACGGCGGTCCTCGGCTGGGCGGCGGCCGTGATGGCGGTGCTGGGCGTGCCGCTGCTGCCGCTGCTGTGGCGTACCCGGCTGCGGGCTCGCCGCCTGGGGACCGGGGAGGTCCTGACGGCCTGGCGGGAACTGGGCGACACCGCCTGGGACGTGGGCGTGGTCCCGGACGAGGCGCTGTCCCCGCGCCGGGCGGCGAGCCGGGTCGTCGACCTGGGCGGCCTGGAGCTGGACGCCACGGAGGCGGTGCACCGGGTCGCGGGTGCGGTGGAACGGGCCCTGTACGCGCCTCAGGGTGCGGAGGTCTCGTACGCGGGGCTGGCGGACGACGTGCTGCTGGCCCGCGCGGGGCTGCTGGCCGCGGTGGGCCGTCCGGCCCGGCTGCGGGCGCTGCTGCTGCCGCGCTCGGCGGCCCGTCTCGCCTGGGCGGCGGCGGCCCGGTGGTCGGCACTGGCCTCGACGGTCTCCACCCGCCTGACCACCCTCCGCCTGCGCCTCCCCCTGCGAAACCGCGGCTGAGGTCCGCCGGGCCCGGTGTCCAGCCCGGCAAAACCAGCCTCGCCGGCGTTTGAGGCGCGGGGTCTGGGGCGGAGCCCCGGTCTTGAAGCCTCGCCGGCGTTTGAGGCGCGGGGTACCGGCAACGGCAGCGGACCCGCATGCGAAACGGCGAGGCTCGATCCCCCCGAGCCCCGCCGTTTCGCCGTTCCCCCGTCCGGTCACGGAAGGAGGTACCCGGTCCGCTCCGCAGCCCCGTGTCGGCGGTGCGGACCAGGCCCCCTGTCCGTTGCTCCCATTCTGGCGTCCGCGCAGGTGGGAGCCCATCCGCGAACGTACTCATCTCCGCGCCTAGGTACGGATACTCAGCCGCCGCGGCAGGCCCCACCAGTTGTACGGCCTGCCGCGCCCCCGCGGCACCGCCGACTGGGGGTGATCGCCGCGGCGGAAGGGCTCAGCGGTTGCCGCTGACCCGGCCCCGCAGCAGCAGCGACAGCGCCGAGTGGACGTCGTCCAGGGACCGCTCGCTCTGGAAGGACTGCCAGTCCAGCGCGGCCACCAGCACCATCCCGACCATCGCGGCCGCGGTGAGCGGCACGTCGATCTCCGCGCTCAGCTCACCGCGCTCGACGCCCTCGCGCAGCACCTTCTCCACGACGGCCACCGCCTCCTGGCGGACCACCATCAGCGTGGACTGCCATGCACGGTTGGTCCGCCACAGCTCGGCGACGTAGAGCTGGGTGAAGGCCGGGTACCGGTCGATGAAGACGAGCCCCGCGCGGATCATCGCGTCGAGGGCCTCGACGCGGCTGCCGCCGCGCGCCTCCGTCTCCTCCGCCGCCGTCCGCAGCGAGACCGTGAGCAGCCCCACGCCGTGCCGCAGGAGCTCCTCGAAGAGGTCGTTCTTGCTCGCGAAGTTGTAGTAGACGGTGCCCTTCGCGACGCCCGCCCGCTCGGCGATCTCCTCGACCGTGGTCGCGGAGAAGCCCTGTTCGGCGATGAGGGTCACGGCCGCTTCGTAGAGCTTCTGCCGAGTGGCCTGGCGGCGACCCCCGCCGGCACCCGTACCGGTGCTGCTGCTTTCCATGGCGCTGATTGTCACAGGTCAACACGTCCCTACAGGCTCAGTTCCGGGTGCAGTCGGTCCATGGTCCACACCTGCTTGCCGCGGGCGGCGAGCGCGGTCAGGGCGAGGGCTCCGACCGTGAAGGCCGTCAGGACCGCGAAGCCCTCCCACACCGGGCCGAGGTCACCGCCGGTGATGAGGCGGCGCAGGCTCTCGACCACGTACGACATCGGCAGGTAGGGGTGGATGGCGTTGAAGAAGTCCGGGCTGGTCTGCACGGGGTAGGTGCCGCCCGCCGAGGTCAGCTGGAGCATCAGGACGGCGAGGACCAGGATCCGCCCGGCCGCCCCGAACTTGGCGTTGAGCCACTGGATGATCGCCGCGAAGCAGGCGGTGACCAGCAGCAGGAAGCCGATGGTGAGGGCCGGGTGGGCCAGCTCCAGGCCGAGGTCCGGAGCCCAGTGGAGCACGGACATCAGCAGGGCGACCTGGGCGGTGCCGATCCCCACCACGGGCAGCCAGCCGGCGAGGGCGATCCGCCAGGGCGAGGCGCCCGCGGACAGGGCACGCCGGTTCATGGGCGCGATCAGCATGTAGGCGACCATCGCGCCGACCCACAGGGACAGCGGGATGAAGTACGGGGCGAAGCCGGTGCCGTAGTTGGGCGCCTTGTGCAGGGACTGGTTGGCGAGCTTGATCGGGTCGGCCATGACCTCGGTGCGCGTGTCGCGCTGCTGCTGGTCGTAGTCGGGGATCTTCCCGGCGCCCTCGTGCAGGCCGCCGGCGAGCTCGCCGCTGCCGTCGACGAGCTTGTACATGCCGCTGTCGAGGCGGTGGGCGCCGTCGCCGAGCTTGCCGACGCCGTCGCTGAGGGCGCCGGAGCCGCTGGCGGCGGAGCCGAGGCCGGTGTGCAGCTGGGCCATGCCGGTGGCGACCTTGTGGGCACCGGTGTTGAGGGCGTTGACCTTGGCGACGGCCGCGTCGAGGTCGCCTGCGAGCTGGGGGGCCTTGTCGACGAGCTCGCGGGCCTTCTTCTCCAGGTCGGTCAGCTGGGTGCGGAGCCTGGCGACGTCGCCGCTCGCGCTCTTGGCCAGGGTGCTGACCTCCCCGGCGAGTTCGGCGGCCTTGGCCGCGTCGTCCTTGACCGTCTTCAGGTCGGGGCAGGAGGCGAGGTGCGGTTCGGCGCCGGGGGTGACGCAGTGCCTGGTGTAGTACGCGTCCGCGCCGGTGGAGGCCTTCTTGGCGACGGAGGCGGCGGCCGGGGCCTTCTCGACGAACGCGGCGAGGTGGTCGTTGACCACCTTCGCGCTGTCGGCGACCAGTCCGGCGGTGTCCGCCAGGTTCTTGGGGTCCTTGACGAAGGGACGGGCCTTGTCTGCGGCCCCGTTGACCTTGTCGGCGAGGGCCTGGGTGCCGTCCGCGACGTCCTTCGAGCCGGTCTCCAGCTTGGCCGCGGCCGAGTTGAGCTTCTTCAGGCCGCTGTTGAGCTCGCCGGACTTCTCCTCGGCGGTGTCGAGGCCGTCGGCGAGTTCCTTCGCGCCGTCCTTGGCCTTGCCCGCGCCGTCCTTGAGCTTGTCGGCGCCGTCGGCGGCCTCGGCCGTCTTGTCGTGCAGGTCGGAGAAGTTGACGAAGATCTTGTCGAGGAAGCCGCGGGAGGCGTTGGCGGACGCCGCGGAGCGGACCTCGGAGAAGACGGAGCGCGAGATGGAGCCGACGACGTAGTTGTTGGCGTCGTTGGTGCGCACCTGGAGGGCCCCGGTGGTGGGGTCGTCGCCCGAGCTGGAGGTGATCTTCTCGCTGAAGTCCGCCGGCATGGTCAGGGTCAGGTAGTACGTGCCGTTCTCCAGGCCCTTGGCCGCCTGCTTGGCGCTCACCTCGTGCCACTCGAAGGCCTTGCTGTCGCGGAGCTTCTCGGTGATCTCACCCCCCGCGTCCACCTGCTTGCCGTCGACGGTCGCGCCGCGGTCGGCGTTGACGAGGGCGACGGGCACCTTGTCCAGACGGCTGTACGGGTCCCAGAAGGACCAGAGGTACAGGGCTCCGTAGAGCAGCGGCAGCAGGAGCAGCGCGACGAGAGCGGCCCGGGGCAGCTTCCCCCGCCCGAACCGCTTCAGCTCAAGCGCGGCCAGCTTCGGCGAGCGCATCGTCCGCCCCCTTCGTGTCGTCGTTCTCGGTGTCGGTGTCGGTGTCGGTGCTGGTGTCCTCGGCGTCGGCGTCGGCGTCGTCCGTGCCGGTGTCACCTTCGGTGCCGGTGACGTCCTCGCCGTCAGCGTCCGCGTCCGCGTCGTCGTCCGGACCCTGGTCCGCATCCGCATCCGCATCCGCGTCCGCGTCCACGTCCGGGTCGCTCTTCGTGGAGGTCCCCCACGTGACCTTCCGGGCGTCGGCCGCGTCGCCCCGCGGGGCCGGCGGCGCCGTGGCGGGCTCGTCCGGGCCGTCCGACTCCTTGAGGCAGGTCCGCAGGACCACCGCGTCGGCGGGCGCCTCGCTGCACACCGCGAGGACGGTGGTCCCGCCGGCGGCGATCGAGCGGAGCAGCGTCCAGGCCTCGGTGCGTTCGGTGTCCGAGAGCTTGAGGTCGAGGTCGTCGAGGGCCAGCAGCCGCGGTGAGCCCAGCAGGGCGATGGCCACGGACAGCCGTACGGCCTCCAGGCGTTCCAGGTCCCGTACGGAGGTACGCGCCCCCTTGGGCAGCGTGTCGAGGTCCAGTCCGGCGGCGGCCAGGGCGGCGTCGATCCGGGCCGCGGCGCCGGCGCGGCGCTCGGCCCGCGGCTTCAGCAGGGCGCGGACCGGGGCGTCGTAGCGGCGCTGGAGCAGGGCGCCCTCGCGCAGCTGTTCGGCGACCGTGAGGGACTGGTCGAGGTCGTTGACCCCGGGGACCGGGCCGAGGGCGGCAATCCGGCGTACGGCGGCCATCCTCTTCGGCAGCCGGTGGCCGCCGATCTCGGCGTGCCCCCGGGTGGCCTTCATCCGCCCGGTGAGAGCAAGGAGCAGACAGGTCCGGCCGCTGCCGGAGGGGCCTTCGACCGCGATGAGCGAGCCGGGCGCCGCGTCGATGCCGACTCCTCGGAAGGCCCAGCCGCGCGGGCCCTTGAGTCCGAAGTCCTCGGCTTTGACGGCCGCGCCGTGCGGGCTGTCCACGCCGTCCCCCTTCATTTTGAACTGACCGGTCAGTTCAAAAACTAGCATCCTTCGGAGCACCAGGTGCGCAGGAGGGGGCAGTTGTCGGGTAATCGACCGAAAAAGTGCAGGTCAGCGTGATTGTCAGTGGGCCGCGTCACGATGGGGGCAACGCATCGACAGGAGGTTCGTCATGGCCACACCGTCCCCGTCCCCTGTCCACCCCGTCCTGCGCAAGTCGACGGCCCCACCGGCCGCCCTCGACCTGCTCGCGAAGGCCCGCAGCGGCCTGGCCGAGGCCGCCCGGCTGACCCGCCCCAACGAGCGCTACGCCACCGCCCACCTCGCCGCGCTGCGCACCGCCGCGGCCGTGCTCGCCGCGCGCGGGCGGCCCGAACCGGTGAGCCCGCGGCGGCCGCGGATCCGCAGCGCGTGGGAGGTGCTGCCGGAGATAGCGCCGGAGCTGGCCGAGTGGAGCGCGCTGTTCGCCTCCGGCGCCGACCGCCGGGCGCGGGCGGAGGCGGGCATAGCGGACGCGGCAACCTGCCGTGACGCGGACGATCTGGTGCGCGCCGTCGCCATGTTCCTGCGCCTGGTGGAGCGGATGCTCGCCGTCCGGACGCCGTCCCCGCACCTGCCGCAGGCCCTGCCGGAGCCGCGGGCGGAGCGCCCGGACGTGGGATGACCTGCCCGGCTGCCGGAGGCCATAGGGTGGGGCACTGACCGCTCTCCCTTATCGCGCCGAGGAGCCATCAGCCGTGTCGGACACTTCCCGCCCCCGCGCCTCCCTTCGCACCGCCGTGGTGTGGGAGGTCCTCAAGGAGGCACTCGACCGCCGGGTGAAGGCGACCGGGCGGGACGTGCTCGACGTACTGGACACCGGCGGCGGCACCGGCAAGTTCGCCGTCCCGGTGGCCCGCCTGGGCCACCGCGTCACCGTGGTCGACCCCAGCCCGAACGCCCTGTTCGGGCTGGAGCGCCGGATCGCCGAGGCGGGCGTCGCGGACCTGGTCCGCGGCGTCCAGGGCGACGCGCAGGGCCTGTTGGAGGTCGTCGAGCGCGACGCCTACGACATCGTGCTCTGCCACGGCGTGCTGGAGTACGTGGACGACCCGGCCGAGGGCGTGGCCAACACGGTGGCGGCCCTGCGCCCCGGCGGCACGCTCAGCCTGCTGGCCGCCGGCCTCGGCGGGGCCGTGCTCGCCCGCGCGCTGGCCGGGCACTTCACGGAGGCCCGTACGGCCCTCACCGACCCGGCCGGCCGCTGGGGCTCCGGCGACCCGGTGCCGCGCCGCTTCACCGCCGAACAGCTCTCCGAGCTGGTCGGCGGAGCCGGCCTGGAGGTCGGCGCGGTGCACGGCGTGCGGATCTTCGCCGACCTCGTCCCCGGAGTCCTGGTGGACACCGAGCCGGGCGCGGTGGAGGCGCTGCTGCGTCTGGAGGAGGCCGCCGCGGAGCTGCCGGCCTTCCACGCGGTCGCCACGCAGCTGCATGTCCTGGGCGAGAAGCAGGCCTGAACTGGGATCTTCCGCGCACGGAGTCGGCCACTCGCCCTCCGTTCCGGCGGTCGGCCCCGTATGATCGGGGGCAGTGACCGGCATGGTGAACGAGCCATTGGGGAATAAGGGCCTCAGTGACCGCTCCCGCGGCGGTACGGTTTCGCGCAGTGGCTTTGCAAGCTGTGTTTTTCTGGGCCGTGTCTTTTGAACGTGGCGTAGAGGGCGGGTATCACGGGGGCGATTCCCCGCCTATCCTGAAGGGGACCCCTGGTCGCTACCCCCCGCGACCGACGGATGAGGAGGACTCCCGTGCCGCTCTCGGAGCACGAGCAGCGAATGCTCGAGCAGATGGAGCGAGCGCTGTACGCCGAAGATCCCAAGTTCGCGACAGCGCTTGAGGGAAGCGGACTGCGTACGTACACCCGGCGACGGGTCTACCAGGCAGTCGCAGGCATTGTGGTGGGTATCGCGCTCCTCATGACCGGTGTGATCATTCCGAACGTGCTCTGGATCAGCGTGGTGGGATTCCTCGTCATGCTGGGATGTACGGTCCTGGTGGTCACCGGTTGGCGCAAGGCACCCAAGCCTGGCGAGCAGCCCGTCTCCGGAAGTACCGGTGGTTCGGCCCGCGGCCACAACCGGCAGCGTCGGTCGATGATGAACCGCATCGAGGATCGGTGGCAGCGCCGCCGTGACGAGCAGGGGCAGTAGCCCCGGACGACGTGAGTGAGGGGACGGTCGCCGCTGTGCGACCGTCCCCTCACTTTTCCATGCCGCCGTACGGCATGATGATCCAATGAGTGTGCTCCCCCTGGTCTTCACCAGCGGCTGGGCCAGTGGGATCAACGCTTACGCCGTGGTCCTCCTGCTCGGCCTCTTCGGCCGCACCGGCCTGACCGACGAGATCCCCGCTTCCCTGCAGCGCACGGACGTGCTGATCGTCGCGACGGTGCTGTTCCTCTGCGAGGCGGTCGCCGACAAGATCCCGTACGTCGACTCGATATGGGACACCGTCCACACCGTGATCCGCCCGGTGTCCGGTGCGGTGATCGGCGCACTGCTGGCCGGGCAGAGCGGCTCGCTCCCCGACATCACCGCCGGTGCCATCGGCGGCTCCACCGCTCTGGCCAGCCATTTCGTCAAGGCCGGCACCCGGATGGCGATCAATACCTCGCCCGAGCCGTTCACCAACGTGGCGATGAGCATCGCCGAGGACCTCGGCGTGGCCGGTCTGATCACGTTCGCGATGTTCAACCCGCAGGCCGCCGCGATCATCGCGGCCGTCCTGCTGGCCGCGGGCCTGGCCATACTGTTCTTCCTCTGGTCCCGGATCCGCCGCTTCCTGCGCCGCCGCGCCCAGCGCCGCGAGGAGAGGCGGCTGGCCGCCGAGGCCCGCGAGACCACCGGGGCCCCACCCCACTGACCGCGTCGGCCCCGAGGGGGTCGATAGGCTCGGCCGCATGGCACGAATTGCGGTGATCGGCGCCGGCATGGGCGCGATGGCGACAGCGGCCCGGCTGGCCGTGGCGGGGCACCAGGTGACGGTGTACGAGCGCGGGGCGACCTACGGCGGAGCGGTCGGGCGCTACGAGCGCGACGGCTTCGCCTTCGACACCGGCCCCGGGCTGCTGCACCTGCCCGCCGTCTACCGCGACCTGTTCGTGAAGACCGGCAAGCGGTCCCTGGAGGACTGCGTCGACATGGTGCAGGCGGACCCGGCCGTCCGGCACGTCCTCCCCCGCCACGGCATTGACGTCACCCTGCCGGGCGCCTCGCGCGGCGGTGTCGCCGCCGCCCTCGACACCTCCTTCGGCCCGGGCGCGGGCGAGCGCTGGAACGGGATGCTGGGCCGCGCCCGGGACGCCTGGGACGCCACCCGGCGCCCGCTGCTGGAGGAGCCGCTGCGCCCCGGCGCCCGGCAGTCGCTCGGCGGCGACCCGTACCCGGCGGTGCGCAAGAGCGGCCTGCTCCGCCGCCGGACGCCGACCCTGGCCGAGGTGGCCGACCGGGAGCTGGGCGGCGGCCTCGCGGAGGTGCTGACCGGCCTGGTGCGCACCTACGGGATCGATCCCGCCACCGCACCCGGCTCGGCGACCGTTCTCCCGTACATGGAGCAGACCTTCGGCAGCTGGTACGTGCGCGGCGGGATGCGGGCGCTGGCCACCGCCGTGTACGAGCGCTGCCTGGAGCGGAAGGTCGTCTTCGTCTTCGGCGCGCAGGTGCGGGAGGTCCTGGTCCGCGGCGGCCGGGCGGCCGGGCTGCTGCTGGCCGACGGCAGTGAGGCCGCCGCCGACCGGGTGGTCTGCGGGATCGACCCCCGGCAGCTGCCGGCCGGTTCGCTGCCGTGGCCGCCGGACGCGGTTCCCGCCCGCGGGGACGGCGTACCCGGCCGGACCACGCTCCTGCTCGCGCTGCGCGGCGCCCGCCCCGCCACCGCCGTCCACCGCACCCTGGTGCACTCCGCGGGGGCGCAGGTCACCGTCATGCGTCCGGACGATCCGGCCACGCGGCCCGACGCGGAGCACGAGGCGGTCACGGTGAGCGCCGTGCACGGGCCCGGGACCGCGGAGCCCGCCGAGCTGCTGGACCTCGCGGAGAAGGCCGTACAGGGGCTGCGGGAGCGGTTGTTGTGGCACGAGGTGCGCACCGTGGCCGACGTCGAGGCGGCGACCGGTGCGGTCGGCGGCGCGGTGCCGGCGCCCGCCCTCGCGGGGGCCGGGGGCCGGCTGCTGTACCCGGCCAACACCACGGCCGTGCCCGGGCTGTACCTGGCGGGCGGCTGGGCCCATCCCGGCGGCGGGCTGGCGCACGCCGGGATGACCGGGGCCCTGGTGGCCGGGCTGATCGTCGAGGGCGCGGAGTTCCGCGGCTCGCAGTGATCAGCGGCGGTGATCGGTGGCAGTGATCAGTAGCGGTACTGCTCGTACTCGCCCTGCTGGGGGTACGGGTACTGCTGCGGCGGCTCCGCCTGCTCCTCCGGCGCGTAGGACTGGCCGGCCCCGTCGGTGGACCGCTGCTGCGGGACCCACACCCCGCCGGGCGGGGTGTCCGTGGAGTACTGCTGCCCGTAGTCGGCGTACGGGGTGTAGTCGTACGGCTGGGACGGGGCGACGCCGCCGCCGATGTACGGGTCCGAGTAGGCGGCATAGACCTGCTGCTGCCCACCCGTCGCGTAGCCGCCGGTGTAGTCGTACCCGCCGGCGCCGCCCTGGTTCTGCTGGTCGTAGTACGCCGCGTACTGGTGGGCGTCCTGCTCCGCCGTGGTGAACGGGGAGGCGAAGGCCGCCGTCTGGCCCGCGTCGGGGGTCTGCGTGAAGCTCTGTATCCCGTAGGACCCGGTGTCCTCGGGCACCGGCTCCGGGTGGTAGACCTCCTCGGCCGCGGACGTGAACTGCCGCTCGTCCGGGGCTCCCTGCGCGTCCTCGTACTCGAGCGCGGTGACCTGGAGCGCCGGTTCCGGCTGCGCGGAGCCGCCGGAGCGGCGGCGTCTGGACTGCCGTACGGGTTCCCCGCCGCGGCGCAGCGCCCAGCCGGCGACGAAGCCCTTGCGGAAGGACAGCGTCACCAGGGTCTGGCCGACGGCGAACGCGGCCGCGCCGGCGCCGATGACCGGCACCGACGGCAGGACCACCCCGGCGACCACGCCGAGGAAGCCGGCGAAGGCGAGCAGGCGCCAGCGGAGCCGGGCCTTGTACTGCATAAGGACCTCGGCAAGCAGCCACAGCGCGACGAAGCCGAACGCGATGTAGAGGACCGTCATTCCCATGCATGGCCCCTCTCGGTACGGCCGCCCGCACGGGAACGGGGTATGGCCGCTCAGGCCCGCTGGTGCAGGCCCAGGTTCTCGTAGATTTCGAGAGTCGCCGTGGAATTGTTCAGCGTGATGAAGTGCAGCCCCGGGACACCCTCGGACAGCAGCCGCGCGCAGAACTCCGTGGCGAACTCGATGCCAATGGAGCGTACAGCGGCCGCGTCGTCCTTGACGGCGAGCATGCGCTCTTTCACGTCCGCGGGGAAGACTGCGTTGCTGAGTTGGGGCAGCCGGTCGAGCTGCTTGATGCCCACAACAGGCATGACCTCGGGGATGATCGGGGTCTCGCAGCCCGCCTTCTCGACGCTGTCGCGCAGCCTCAGATAATTCTCCGGATCGAAGAACATCTGGGTGATCGCATAGTCCGCACCGGTGCGGCACTTGTCCACGAAGTGCCGGATGTCCGTGTCCCAGTCGGTCGAACGCGGGTGCATCTCGGGGAAGGCCGCGACGCCGACGCAGAAGTCTCCGGACTCCTTGACGAGCCGGACCAGGTCGGCGGCGTAGTGCACGCCCTCGGGGTGCGCCACCCACTCGCCCATCGGGTCGCCCGGCGGGTCTCCGCGCACGACGAGCATGTTCCGGATCCCGGCGTCGGCGAACTGTCCGATGACATTGCGCAGCTCAGCGACCGAGTGGTCCACCGCGGTGAGGTGTGCGACCGGGGTCAGGGTGGTGTCCGCGGCGATCTCCTGGGTGGCCTTGACCGTGCCGCCGCGGGTGGAGCCGCCGGCTCCGTAGGTCACGGAGACGAAGCTGGGGGATACCGCCTCGACCCGGCGCAGGGCGTTCCAGAGGTTGCGTTCGCCCTTCTCCGTCTTCGGGGCCCAGAACTCGAAGGAGTACGAGCGCCCGGACGCGAGGAGGTCGCGGACCGTGTGTGCACGGTCCGACCAGGTGGAAGCGGTACCAGAGGCCATGTGGGCAGGTTAGACGCGGCCCGGCGGACACCGAAGTACCGTCCGCCTTTTGGACACGTTTTTGGACACCTGGGCGCGCGGCTCGGCCGGGCCGTCGCGAATCCGCAAGGGCGCGCTACGGCTGTCCGGGCACGCGCTACGGCTGACCGGGTGTCCGGGCGGACGGGATTTCAGCCGAGCCGGGCCCGCACGCGCTTGGCGAGCTCCGCGGCGGCCGCCCCGGGGTCGTCGGCCTCGGTGAGGGCGCGGACGACCACGACGCGGGTGGCGCCGGCGTCCAGCACCTCGTCCAGATTCGTGCGGTCGATGCCGCCGATGGCGAACCAGGGGCGGTCCTGCTCCAGGGAGGCCGCGTACCGGACGAGGTCCAGGCCGGGGGCGTGCCGGCCGGGCTTGGTGGGGGTGGGCCAGCAGGGGCCGGTGCAGAAGTAGTCGACGCCGGCTTCGGCGACGGCCGCGTCGACCTCGTCCTCGGCGTGGCAGGACCGGCCGATCAGCACCTGCTCGCCGAGGATGGCGCGGGCCGCGGGGACGGGGATGTCGCCCTGGCCGAGGTGCAGGACATCGGAGGCGATGGCGTGGGCGACGTCGGCGCGGTCGTTCACGGCGAGGAGCTTGCCGTGGCGCCGGGCGGCGTCGGCGAACACCTGGAGGTGTTCGAGCTCCTCCCCCGCCTCCATGCCCTTGTCGCGGAGCTGGACGATGTCCACGCCTCCGGCCAGGACGGCGTCGAGGAACTCGGGGAGGTCACCCTGGCGCTTGCGGGCGTCCGTGCAGAGGTAGAGCCGGGCGTCGGACAGCTGCATGGGTGTACCCCCCGTGATGGAAGCGGTGTACGGGCACGGGCCCGTACACCGCGGTGGAGCGAATGCGGATCAGGTCAGAGGGCGAGCGCCTGAGCGCGGCGCTTCACCTCCGTGCCGCGATTCTCGCTCAGCGCCTGCACGGGGGTGCCGGGCAGGGTCGGATCCTCGGTGAAGAGCCATTCCAGGATCTCTTCGTCGGTGAAGCGGTCGTCGCGCAGCACGGTCAGCAGGCCGACCAGGCCCTTGACGACCTTGTCGCCGTCGATGAAGGGGGCCGGAACCTGCAGGGAGCGGTTCTCACCCCGGCGTACGGCGATGAGCTGCCCTTCCTTGACCATCTGGCGGACCCGGGTCACCTCGATGTGGAGCATCTCCGCGATGTCGGGAAGGTACAGCCAGGCGGGGACAAGGGAATCGATCTTTGCGTCAATCTCGGTCACAACCCCAAGCCTGCCATCTCGGCTCCTCCGCCGGTACCTGAGCGACCCCGTCCGGGTCGCGGGCCCCATTCCCGGGGCCCCCGCCCCGGGCTCCCGCGCCCAGGACGCGGGCGGGGCTGAAAGACCGGGGCTCCGCCCCGAACCCCGCGCCTCAAACGCCGGCGGGGCTGGAATAAGCCGGCCCGGACCGTCAGGCGGTGGCCGACTTCAGCGGGGTCGCGGGGTCCGCGACCTTGGACGGGTCCACGGGAACGGCGGCCTCGATCAGCTTGCGGCCCTGCGCCAGGTCCCGCGGCCGCCCCACGGCCAGGACCGCGACCAGGACGCCGCCCCGCAGCCAGCACACCGACCACGCCGCCCCGCCCGGGTCCCCGCGCCACAGCAGGGTGTCGGCCCCGCCGTGGTGCCCGGCGTACTGCACGAAGCGCCCGAACTGCTCCGACCAGAAGTACGGCACCGGGTCGTAGACCTCGGCCGGCTCCCCGGCCAGGATGTTCGCCGCGACCGCCCGCGGCCCCTGGAGCGCGTTGTCCCAGTGGTGCACGAGCAGCCGCGTCCCGTACCGCCCGGACGGGAAGGAGGCGCAGTCGCCGACCGCGTACACCCCGGGCAGGGAGGTCCGCAGGTACGCGTCCGCGGTGACGGACCCGTCGGGGCCCAGCTCCACCCCGGTCCCGGCCAGCCATCCGGTGGCGGGGCGCGCGCCGATGCCCACCACGACCGCGCCGGCGGGCAGCGCGCGCCCGTCCGCGAGCAGGACCTTCCCCTCCTCGATCCCGGCGACCTTCGCGCCGGTGATCAGCTCGGCGCCCGCCTCCCCGTACCAGCGCGCCATCGGCTCGGCGACCTCGGCGGGCAGCGCCCCCGCGAGCACCCGGTCGGCCGCCTCGACCACGGTCACCTCGCAGCCCGCCTCCCGGGCGGCGGTGGCGAACTCGGCGCCGATCCAGCCCGCCCCGACGACCACGGCCCGGGGGGCCGCCGCCAGGACCGGGCGCAGCCGCGCCGCGTCGTCCAGCGTGCGCAGGAGGTGGACGCCCGGGACGCCCTCGGTCCCGGGCAGGGTCAGGGGCTGCGCGCCGGTCGCCAGCACGAGGACCCCGTACGGGACCGGTCCCGCCTCGGTGTCCAGCTCGCGGTCGGCGGCCCGCAGTCCGGTGACCTCCGTCCCGAGCCTGAGCTCGATGCCGAGCCCTTCGAAGTCCACGTCGAAGGCGGAGTCCTCGGCTTTGCCGAGCAGCACCGCCTTGGACAGCGGCGGCCGGTCGTAGGGCTGGTGGGGTTCGGCTCCCAGCAGGGTCACGGAGCCCGTGAAGCCCTGCTCGCGCAGGGCGACAGCGGTCTGCACCCCGGCCATTCCGGCGCCGACGATCACGACGCCGCGCTCATTGTTTTCCGTCTGCTCGCTCACGCGGCCACCCTAATCATCTGACGCTCCGTCAGGAATAGGTGCCGCCTTACCCGCCGTCCGCGGCCGGGTTAGTCTGGCCACCGTACCTATCGCGGGAGTCCGGCGCACCGGGCTGAGAGGGAGGCTGGCCGGCCTCCGACCGTACGAACCTGATCCGGGTCATGCCGGCGAAGGGAGGGGCTGGACGCCCATGCACTCATCCCGAACATCTCGGAAGGGATCCGACGTCCTCGTCATCGGGGGCGGGATCATCGGCCTGGTCACCGCCTGGCGGGCCGCGGCGCGCGGACTGCGCACCGTACTCGCCGACCCCGCGCCCGGTGGCGGCGCCGCCCAGGTCGCGGCCGGCATGCTCGCCCCCGTCACCGAACTGCACTACGGCGAGGAAGCCCTGCTGGGCCTCGGCCTCGCCTCCGCCGCGCGCTATCCGCAGTTCGCCGGCGAGCTCGCCGACGCGAGCGGCGGCATGGACATCGGCTACCGCGCCTGCGGCACCCTGGCCGTCGCCCTCGACTCCGACGACCGCCTCCACCTGCGCGAACTGCACGCCCTGCAGCGCCGCTGCGGCCTGGAATCCGAGTGGCTCACCGGCCGCGAGTGCCGCCGCCTGGAGCCCATGCTCGCCCCGGGCGTCCGCGGCGGCCTGCGCGTCGACGGCGACCACCAGGTCGACCCGCGCCGGCTCGCGGCCGCCCTGCTGGCCGCCTGTGAGCGGGCCGGGGTGACCGTCCACCGGGCGAGTGCGCAACGGCTGCTCACCACCACCGACCGGGCGACCGGCGCCCTCCTCGACGACGGTACGGAGCTGCGCGCCGGCCAGGTGGTCCTGGCGGCGGGCTCGCTCAGCGGCCGGCTGGCGGGCGTCCCGCCGGAGGTCGTGGCCCCCGTACGGCCGGTCAAGGGACAGGTGCTGCGGCTCACGGTGCCGCCGGCGTACGCGCCGTTCCTCTCGCGGACCGTACGGGCGGTGGTGCGCGGCAGCCACGTCTACCTCGTGCCCCGCGAGAACGGCGAACTCGTCGTCGGCGCCACCAGCGAGGAACTCGGCTGGGACACCACGGTCACCGCGGGCGGGGTCTACGAACTCCTGCGCGACGCCCACGAGCTGGTGCCCGGCATCACCGAACTCCCGCTCACCGAGACCCGGGCGGGACTGCGTCCCGGTTCGCCCGACAACGCCCCCCTGCTCGGCCCGACCGACCTGCCGGGCCTGCACCTGGCCACCGGGCACTACCGCAACGGGGTGCTGCTGACCCCGCTCACCGGCGACGTGCTCGCCGATCTGCTGGCCACCGGCGAACTGCCGGAGATCGCGCGCCCCTTCACCCCCCGCCGGTTCTCCGCCGCACCTCAGGAGTCGTACGCATGACCATCTCCGTCAACGGTGAGCCGCGCGAGGTCGCGGCCGGCACCACCCTCGACACGGTGGTCGCCGCCCTGACCGCGGCCCCCTCCGGCGTCGCCGCCGCACTCAACGAGACCGTGGTCCCGCGCGGACAGTGGCCGGCCACGCCGGTGGGCGACGGCGACCGGGTCGAAATCCTCACCGCGGTCCAGGGAGGCTGAGCGGCATGGCGGACGACGTCTTCACGCTGGGCGGCCGGACCTTCTCCTCCCGCCTGATCATGGGCACGGGCGGCGCCCCGAGCCTGGACGTGCTGGAACGCGCCCTGGTCGCGTCCGGCACCGAACTCACGACGGTCGCGATGCGGCGCCTGGACCCCACGGTCCAGGGCTCCGTCCTGTCCGTGCTGTCCAAGCTGGGCATCGCGGTCCTCCCGAACACGGCGGGCTGCTTCACCGCGGGCGAGGCCGTGCTCACCGCCCGGCTGGCCCGGGAGGCGCTGGGCACGGACTGGATCAAGCTGGAGGTGGTCGCCGACGAGCGGACCCTCCTGCCCGACGGCGTCGAGCTGCTGGACGCCGCCGAGATCCTGGTGGACGAGGGCTTCACGGTCCTGCCGTACACAAACGACGATCCGGTGCTCGCGCGGAAGCTGGAGGACGTGGGCTGCGCGGCGATCATGCCGCTCGGCTCCCCCATCGGCTCGGGGATGGGGATCCGCAACCCGCACAACTTCGAGCTGATCACGGAACGGGCGTCCGTGCCGGTCATCCTGGACGCGGGGGCGGGCACGGCGTCCGACGCCGCGCTGGCGATGGAGCTGGGGTGCGCGGCCGTCATGCTGGCCTCGGCGGTGACCCGGGCGCAGGAGCCGGTCCTGATGGCGTCCGCCATGCGGGACGCCGTATCGGCGGGGCGCCTCGCGTTCCGTGCGGGGCGCATCCCGCAGCGGCGCTTCGCCGAAGCCTCCTCTCCTGCGGAGGGCCGCGCCGCCCTGGACCCGGAGCGCCCGGCGTTCTGACCTGCGGCCCGCCTTCCCGGGGCTCCGCCCCAGACCCCGCGCCTCAAACGCCGGCGAGGCTGAAAGACCGGGGCTCCGTCCCGCACCCCGTGCCTCAAACGCCGGCCGGGCTGTACTTCAGCCCCGCCGGCGTTTGAGGCGTGGGGGCAGGCCCCCGCAACGGTGCCGCAGCCGTGCCGGACGTCACAGCTGCGCTGCAAGTGACCCGCCCAAGCCGAGCCCCTCCCACCGGCTCGTAGAATCGCCGGGTGGATACGACCCTGGAAGACCCTCTCGTCGGGCGCGTGCTCGACGGCCGCTACCGCGTCGACTCCCGCATCGCGGCCGGCGGCATGGCCACGGTCTACCGGGCCGTCGACACCCGCCTCGACCGGATCCTCGCCCTGAAGGTGATGCACCCGGCCCTGGCCTCCGATGCCGCCTTCGTCGACCGGTTCATCCGCGAGGCGAAGTCCGTGGCCCGGCTCGCGCACCCCAACGTCGTCGCCGTCTTCGACCAGGGCACGGACGGGCCGTACGTCTACCTCGCCATGGAGTACGTCTCCGGCTGCACCCTGCGCGACGTGCTCCGCGAGCGCGGCGCGCTCCAGCCCCGGGCCTCCCTCGACATCCTCGAACCGGTGCTCGCCGCCCTCGGCGCCGCCCACCGGGCCGGCTTCGTCCACCGCGACATGAAGCCCGAGAACGTCCTGATCGGTGACGACGGCCGGGTGAAGGTCGCCGACTTCGGGCTGGTCCGGTCCGTCGACTCGGTCACCAACACCACCGGCTCCGTCCTCGGCACGGTCTCCTACCTGGCTCCCGAGCAGATCGCGAACGGCGTCACCGACACCCGCGTGGACGTCTACGCCTGCGGCGTCGTGCTGTACGAGATGCTCACCGGCGCCAAGCCCCACCTCGGCGGCACCGCCGCGCAGGTGCTCTACCAGCACCTCCACGAGGACGTCCCGCCGCCCTCCGCCTCGGTCCCCGGGCTCCCCGTCGGCCTCGACGAGCTCGTCGCGCACGCCACCGCCCGCAACCCCGAGCTGCGCCCCTACGACGCCGCCGCCCTGCTCGGCCTCGCCCGCGAGGCCCGCGCCGTGCTCAGCGACGCCGAACTGGACGCCGTACCGCCGCAGGCGCACGCCGAGGAGCGCTCGTCCGCCGAGGACCGCACCGGCGTGATCCCGCGCCCGGTGGCCGCGCAGCAGCCCGTGCAGCGCACCTCCCGCCTGGAGACGCCGCCCCCGCCGCCGCCCGCTCCGCCCGCGCCGCCCGCGCACCGGACGGCCCCCGCCCGGCGGCCGCGCCGCAGCACGCTCCTGGTCATCGTCGGCGTCCTGCTCTCGCTCGGGCTGGGCACCGGCGTCTGGTACATCAACTCCGGCCAGTTCACGAAGGTCCCGAACCTGCTCGGCAAGAGCGAGGCGCAGGCCCGCTCGCAGCTGTCCGCGGCCGGGCTCGGGGTGAAGGGGGTCGAGCGGAAGTTCAGCGAATCGTTCGACCGCGGCACGGTGATGGACTCCGATCCCCCGGGCGGCCGCCGGATCCGCGGCAACGGCGCGGTGACCATCGTCATCTCCCGCGGCCCCGAGGTCGTGGCCGTGCCCATCGTGAAGGGCAGGCCGCTGGAGGAGGCCCAGGCCGAGCTGACGAAGGCCGGGCTGGCTCCCGGCATCGTCACGCAGGCCTTCAGCCAGGAGGTCGCCCAGGGCTCGGTGATCAGCACCAACCCTGCGGGCGGCGAGAAGCGGGCGCCGGACACGGCGGTCTCGCTCGTCGTCAGCAAGGGCCGCCCCGTGCCGGTCCCGAGCGTGACCGGGTTCCCCGCCGACCAGGCGAAGGCGACGCTGGAGGGTCTGGGCTTCAAGGTCCTGACGGCCCCCGAGCAGGTCAACGCCCCTTCGGCGGCCGGTACGGTCGCCAACCAGTCGATCGGCGCCGGCACCCAGGCCGCGGCCGGGGACACGATCACGCTCACGGTCTCCAAGGGCCCCCGCCAGCTCCCGGTCCCGAACGTGACCGGCCAGGACGTGGACACGGCCCGCAAGACCCTGGAGGCCGCGGGCTTCAAGGTGAAGGTGGACCGGCCGTTGATCTCGTTCAGCAACACGGTGGACAGCCAGTCGGTGCTGGCCGGACTGAACGCCCCCGAGGGCAGCACGATCACCATCAGGACCAAGGGGCTGTAAGGCACAGTGACACGCAATCCAGTGGGCGGGCACGTCCCCGTCGCCGGCGGGCTCGCCTCGGTCGGTCTGACCTACGCCCGGGAGATGGGCGCCGAGGCCGTCCAGGTCTTCGTCGCCAACCCGCGCGGCTGGGCCACCCCGGTCGGCAATCCGGTACAGGACGAGCGGTTCCGGGAGGAGTGCGCGGCCGGGTCCATCCCGGCCTACGTGCACGCCCCGTACCTGATCAACTTCGGCTCGCACACCGAGGCCACGGTGGAGAAGTCGGTGGAGTCGCTGCGCCACTCGCTGCGCCGCGCCCGGCAGATCGGCGCGCTCGGCGTGGTCGTGCACACCGGCTCGGCCACTGGCGGCCGCCCGCGCGAGGCGGCGTACGCGCAGGTCAGGGAGCACATGCTGCCGCTGCTGGATGAGCTGACGCACGACGACGACCCCTTCCTGCTGCTGGAGTCGACGGCCGGGCAGGGCTCCTCGCTGTGCTCGCTCGCCGAGGACTTCGGCCCGTACTTCGACGCGCTCGACCGCCATCCGAAGCTGGGCATCTGCCTGGACACCTGCCACATCTTCGCGGCCGGTCACGACCTGGCGGAGCCGGGCGGGACGAAGCTGACGCTGGACCTGCTGGTGGACACGGTCGGCGAGGGGCGGCTGAAGCTGGTCCACGCGAACGACTCCAAGGAGGGCGTCGGCGCCCACAAGGACCGGCACGCCAACATCGGCCAGGGGCACATCGGCCGGGAGGCCTTCGCCGAGCTGTGCACGCACCCCGCGATGGACGGCGTACCGCTGATCATCGAGACGCCCGGCGGCAAGGAAGGGCACGCGGCGGACGTGGCGCTGCTGAAGGAGCTGCGCGGCCCGCAGTGATCCACCGACTCCTTGAGGAATACCCCAGGGGGGTATACGGTTCCGTCATGTCGACGGACCCGCTACCCGGCTTTCCCATGAGGGGTTGTCATGGAGCAGATGCACGAGGGACACGAAGGACACCAGGGACACCAGCACCACGGGCACGCGCACGCGTCGCACGGCGGCGACGGTGACGGCGGCGTCCACGGCGAGGTCAGCTGGGCCATGGCGGCCCGGGCCACCCTGCACTGCCTCACCGGATGCGCCATCGGCGAGGTGCTCGGCATGGTCATCGGCACTGCACTGGACTGGGGCAACGTCCAGACGATGGTCCTGGCGATCGCCCTCGCGTTCTTCTTCGGCTACGCGCTCACCCTGCGCGGGGTCCTCGCCACGGGCGTGGGCCTGCGTACGGCCGTCCGGGTGGCCCTGGCCGCCGACACCCTCTCGATCGCCGTCATGGAGCTGATCGACAACGGGGTGATCGCCCTGTGGCCGGGCGCGATGGACGCGCACCTGTCGGATCCGATGTTCTGGATCGTCCTGGCGATCGCGCTGGTGGCCGCGTTCGTGATCACGACCCCGGTCAACAAGTGGATGATCGGCCGCGGCAAGGGGCACGCGGTGGTGCACCGGTACCACCACTGAGCCGGCCCTACAGCTCGGGGCCTTCCCCGGGCTCCTCCTGGTACGAGTAGCGCTGCTCGCGCCAGGGGTCGCCGATGTTGTGGTAGCCGCGCTCCTCCCAGAAGCCCCGGCGGTCGGCCGTCATGTACTCGACGCCGCGGACCCACTTGGGACCCTTCCAGGCGTACAGGTGCGGGACGACGAGCCGCAGCGGGAACCCGTGTTCCGCGGTGAGCAGTTCACCGCCCTGGTGGGTGGCGAAGACGGTCCGCTCGGAGGCGAAGTCGGCCAGCCGCATGTTGGAGCTGAAGCCGTACTCGGCCCACACCATCACGTGCGTGACCTGCGGCGCCGGCGGCGCCAGGGCCAGGATGTTGCGGGCGAGCACACCGCCCCATTCGGCGCCCTGCATGCTGAACTTCGTGACGCAGTGCAGGTCCGCCACGACGGAGTCGAACGGCAGGGCCGTGAACTCCTCGTGGTTCCAGCAGTGCTTGTCCCCGTCGGCCGTCGCGCCGAAGACGCGGAACTCCCAGCGGTCCGGTTTGAACTTGGGTACGGGCCCGTAATGGGTGACCGGCCAGCCCCTCTGCAGCCGCTGTCCCGGGGGAAGCTCCAGCTGCTCTGCTTCCGGAGATTCCCGGCTTTCCGGCTGACCCATGACTCCATGGTGACAGACTGGGCGGGGTGGTCCTGACCAGGTCTGAGCCGATTCGGGCAAGTCGCGGTAACTCCCACTAAGGAGGCACTTACTGGACGGCCTCCGGCGGCGGTGCAAGGATGCGCGCAACTGCCCCGTCACATAGCTGACATTGCCTGGAAGGAGCCTCTGCGATGCAGGGCGACCCCGAGGTCCTTGAGTTTCTGAACGAGCAGCTGACCGGCGAGCTGACGGCCATCAACCAGTACTGGCTGCACTACCGCATCCAGGACAACAAGGGCTGGACCAAGCTCGCCAAGTACACGCGTGAAGAATCCATCGACGAGATGAAGCACGCGGACAAGATCACCGAGCGCATCCTGATGCTCGACGGGCTGCCGAACTACCAGCGCCTCTTCCACGTGCGCGTCGGGCAGACGCTCACGGAGATGTTCCAGGCCGACCGGCAGGTCGAGGTCGAGGCCATCGACCGGCTGAAGCGGGGCATCGAGGTCATGCGCGGCAAGGGCGACATCACCTCCGCGCGCCTCTTCGAGGAGATCCTGGAGGACGAGGAGCACCACATCGACTACCTCGACACCCAGCTCGAACTCATCGAGTCCCTGGGCGAGCCGCTCTACATCGCGCAGCTGATCGAGCAGCCGAGCTGACGAGCCAGAGCAGCGGGGCCGCGGATCCGGGCAACGGAGCGAGCAGCCGAGCCGACCGGCTCTAGGCCACTTCCGCCAGCTCGGTCGAACGCGCCGACCCCGGCTCGACGGCGAGCACGGACGCCGCGTCGCCCTTCTCCAGCAGCTCCCGGCGCGGGCACGCCCCACGGCCGAGGATCCCCTGAATGGTGCGCACGCAGGAGCCACAGTCGGTACCGGCCTTGGTGGCCGAGGCGATCTGACGCGGGGTGCAGGCCCCGGCAGCCGCGTGGTCCTTGACCTGCTTGTCGGTGATCCCGAAGCAAGAGCAGACGTACACGCGGTTCACCTCCCTGGGCGGAATGGTTCGTAGAGCCATCCCCTATTCGGTGAGGCTTACCTAACCGTACCCAAAGTTAGGGTCGCCTAAAAGCCCTGGATACGACAGTGGGGCGCGGATCACACGATCCGCGCCCCACTGTCGTACGAAGGTACTGATTGATCCTTACTGGTCGCGGTACATCTCGGCGACCAGGAACGCCAGGTCCAGGGACTGGCTGCGGTTGAGCCGCGGGTCGCAGGCCGTCTCGTAGCGCTGGTGCAGGTCGTCGACGAAGATCTCGTCGCCGCCGCCCACGCACTCGGTGACGTCGTCACCGGTGAGCTCGACGTGGATGCCGCCCGGGTGGGTGCCCAGCGCCTTGTGGACCTCGAAGAAGCCCTTGACCTCGTCCAGCACGTCGTCGAAGCGGCGCGTCTTGTGGCCGGAGGCCGCCTCGAAGGTGTTGCCGTGCATCGGGTCGGTGACCCAGGCCACGGTGGCGCCGGAGGCGGTGACCTTCTCGACCAGCTCGGGAAGCTTGTCGCGGACCTTGTCGGCGCCCATGCGGACGACGAAGGTCAGCCGGCCCGGCTCGCGGTCCGGGTCGAGGCGGTCGATGTACGTCAGCGCCTCGTCCACCGTGGTGGTGGGGCCGAGCTTGATGCCGATCGGGTTGGCGATCTGCGAGCAGAACTCGATGTGCGCGTGGTCCAGCTGGCGCGTGCGCTCACCGATCCAGACCATGTGGCCGGAGGTGTCGTACAGCTTGCCGGTCCGCGAGTCGGTGCGGGTCAGCGCGCCCTCGTAGTCGAGGAGCAGCGCCTCGTGCGAGGCGTAGAACTCGACGGCCTTGAACTCGGCCGGGTCGGTGCCGCACGCCTTCATGAAGTTCAGCGCGTTGTCGATCTCCCGCGCGAGCTGCTCGTAGCGCTGGCCGGACGGGGAGGACTTCACGAAGTCCTGGTTCCAGGCGTGCACCTGGCGCAGGTCGGCGTAACCACCGGTGGTGAAGGCGCGCACCAGGTTGAGCGTGGAGGCGGAGGCGTTGTACATGCGCTTCAGCCGCTCGGGGTCCGGGATCCGGGCCTCTTCGGTGAAGGCGAAGCCGTTGACGGAGTCACCGCGGTAGGTCGGCAGGGTGACGCCGTCGCGGGTCTCGGTGTCCTTGGAGCGCGGCTTGGAGTACTGGCCCGCGATGCGGCCCACCTTGACGACGGGCACCGAGGCCGCGTACGTCAGGACGGCACTCATCTGGAGCAGCGTCTTCAGCTTGGCGCGGATGTGGTCGGCGGACACGCCGTCGAAGGCCTCGGCGCAGTCGCCGCCCTGAAGCAGGAACGCCTCGCCCTTGGCGACGGCTCCCAGACGGGCACGCAGCTGGTCACACTCACCCGCGAAAACGAGGGGAGGATACGACTCGAGGTCCGCGACGACAGCGCGCAGAGCCTCGGCATCGGGGTACGAAGGCTGCTGCGCCGCGGGAAGGTCTCGCCAGGTCGCCTTGGCGGCGGGGGCTTGGGTTTCAGCGTTCACGGTCACCTCGTACACATTACGGCGTCATACGTCCCATCCAGGACGCAGACCACAACGTGAGACGGCCCGCCTCGGAGGTTCCGGGCGCCCACCGGAACGGAATCCATGGTTCAGCCCACGTCGTGAGACGGATCCGGTGCCGGAGGACCGATCTGGGCTAAGCTGCACCACATGTACGCGTACTCGAACCAGAACTGGTGGTGGCCCGCTCCCGGCGGCCCACTTCTCTCGCGTACCTGAAGACACGCACGACGCGAAGGCCGCCCCGAGGGGCGGCCTTCCGCGTTTTCGACGGTGACGTCGGGCACCAGGGGCCGCTCCTCCCACCGGAAGGACGCTCCGCCCCATGGACCACAGCCGCCAGAACCCACTGAGCCCACTGAGCCGACTGCTCGACGACTCCTGCCCGCCGTTCGCCCTGCTGCGCCGCCGGACCCCCGGCCGCGACCACGACACCGTCGAGGTGCTGATCGGCGCGGTCCACGAGGCCGAGCGCCTCGCCGACCTGCCCGTCGGACCGCAGCCCACCCTCGCCCTGGTGCCCTTCCGGCAGATCCGGGAGCGCGGGTTCGACGTCCGCGACGACGGCACGCCGCTGAGCGTGCTGGTCGCCGACGAGGTGTACGAGATCCCGCTCGCGCAGGCGCTGGCCGCGCTGCCCGCGCACGAGGTACGGGTCGAGGACGGCGGCTTCGACGTCCCCGACGCGCAGTACGCGGCGACCGTCGAGCGCGTCCTGCGGGACGAGATCGGCCGCGGGGAGGGCGCGAACTTCGTCATCCGGCGCACCTACGAGGGCCGCATCGAGGGCTTCGGCCGGGCCGACGCGCT
The DNA here is from genome assembly GCF_035917235.1 of Streptomyces sp. NBC_01294. Lineage (NCBI taxonomy): Bacteria > Bacillati > Actinomycetota > Actinomycetes > Kitasatosporales > Streptomycetaceae > Streptomyces > Streptomyces sp. NBC_01294. The sequence goes on along the minus strand of NZ_CP108423.1, from coordinate 5,942,854 downwards.
GGCGCTGTTCCGGCGGCTGCTGCTGGGCGAGCGGGGCGCGTACTGGACGTACGTCGTCCACACCGGGGAGCGCACCCTGGTCGGGGCCAGCCCGGAGGTGCACGTGCGGATGTCCGGGGGCACGGTCGTGATGAACCCGATCAGCGGGACGTACCGCTATCCGGCCGGGGGCCCCACCGTGGAATCCCTCCTCTCCTTCCTCGGGGACCGCAAGGAGACCGAGGAGCTGTCGATGGTGGTCGACGAGGAACTGAAGATGATGTGCACCGTCGGCGACCGGGGCGGGGTCGTCATCGGACCGCGGCTGAAGGAGATGGCCCACCTCGCGCACACCGAGTACGAACTGCGCGGGCGCTCCTCGCTGGACGTGCGGGAGGTGCTGCGGGAGACGATGTTCGCCGCGACGGTCACCGGCTCGCCGGTGGAGAACGCCTGCCGCGTGATCGAGCGGTACGAAACCGGGGGCCGCGGCTACTACGCGGGCGCGCTCGCCCTGCTGGGCCTGGACTCCGCGGGGGCGCAGACCCTCGACTCGCCCATCCTGATCCGCACGGCCGACATCGCCCCGGACGGCGCGCTGCGGGTGCCGGTCGGCGCCACCCTCGTCCGGCACTCGGACCCGGCGGGCGAGGTGGCCGAGACGCACGCGAAGGCGGCGGGGGTGCTGGCGGCGCTCGGGGTCCGGGCGGCCGCTCCGCGCCCGGCCTTCGAGGGGGCGCGGCTGGCGGAGGACCCGCGCGTGCAGGCGGCTCTGGCGGCCCGGCGGGCGGACCTGGCCCCCTTCTGGCTCCGGATGCAGGAGCAGCCCCCGGCGCCGGCCGGGCACGCGCTGGTCGTGGACGGAGAGGACACCTTCACGGCGATGCTGGCGCACGTGCTGCGGGTGGCCGGGCTGGAGGTGACCGTACGCCGCTACGACGACCCGGGGCTGCGGGAGGCGGCGCTGGCCTGGGAGGGCCCGATCGTGCTGGGCCCCGGCCCGGGCGATCCGGCGCAGTCCTCGGACCCCAGGATGCGGATGCTGCGCGGGCTGGCCGCCGAGCTGCTGGCCCGGCACCGGCACGGCCTGGTCGGGGTCTGTCTGGGGCACGAGCTGCTGGCGGCCGAGCTGGGCCTCCCGCTGGTCCGCAAGGCGGAGCCGGCCCAGGGGGCGCAGACCCGGATCGACCTGTTCGGGGCCGAGGAGGTGGTCGGCTTCTACAACACGTACACCGCGCACTGCGACGTCGCCCTGGCCGGCCGGCTGGCGGCCGAGGGCGTGGAGGTGGCCCGCGACCCCGCCACGGGCGAGGTGCACGCCCTGCGCTCCCCCGGCGGCGGCTTCGCCGGCGTCCAGTTCCACCCGGAGTCGGTCCTCACCCTGCGCGGCGCGGACCTGGTGCGCGAGCTGGTGGCCGGGGTGAGGGCGGGCGCCGCCTAGGCCGCCCTAGGCCTGGCCGTCAGGGGCCGTCGGGGCCGTCGGGGCCGGCTTGCCGCGGCTGCGGATCCACCGGATCAGCTTCACCGCGCCTGTCGACAGCTGCACGGCCGCCGCGCACGCGGCCACGGCGAACTGGCCGAAGGCCAGGCCGGTGAGCAACACGACGCCGGCGAGCGCGTCGACGAGGTCGAGCTTGGCTTCCGTGCGCCGGGCGCCCTCCTGGCTCCGGACGCGGCGCAGGGCGGCGTAGGCGCCGAGGATCTGCAGGACCGCGAGGCCCAGGACGGCCCAGCGGGCCCAGAGGGGTATGTTCACGGGCCGAATCTAGGCCACCCGGCCCGGTGTCCCGTATGGCCACCGGGCCAACACCGGGCGAAGTCTGGGTGCCGTCCGACCGGGCGGTGCGCGGGCTCTCAGGAGGAGGCGGGGACGAGGGTGTTCTCGGAGCGGCGGTCCGCCAGGTAGTCCGCCACGTTGGCGACCGTGGTGTCGATGATCTGGGCCACCGCGTCGCCCGTGTAGTACGCCTGGTGGGAGGTCACCAGGACGTTCGGGAACGTGACCAGCCGGGCCAGGGTGTCGTCCTCGACGGCCTCCAGGGACTTGTCCAGGAAGAAGACGCCGGCCTCCGCCTCGTACACGTCCAGACCGACCCCCGTGAACCGGCCCTCCCGCAGCTGCGCGACCAGCGCGTCGGTGTCGATCAGCCCGCCGCGGCTGGAGTTCACCAGGATCGCGTCGTCCCGCATCAGCCGCAGCGCCGCCTCGTCGACGACGTGGTGGGTGGACTCCAGCAGCGGCACGTGCAGGCTGATCAGGTCCGAGGAGGCGAAGAGCTCGTCCTTGTCCACGTACTGCATGCCGAGCTCCAGGCACGCCGGGTTGTGCTCCACGTCCCAGCCCAGCAGGTTCATGCCGAAGCCGTGCGCGATCCGGGTGAACGCCTCGCCGATCCTGCCGGTGCCGAGCACGCCCGCCGTGCGGCCGTGCATGTCCCGGCCCATCAGTCCGTTCAGCCGGAAGTCGAAGTCCCGGGTCCGGATCGAGGCCCGGACGATCCGCCGGTTCACGGCCAGCGCGAGGGCCCAGGCGAATTCGGCGACCGAGTACGGCGAGTAGGCGGAGACCCGGCTGACCGTCATGCCCAGCTGCCGGGCGACGTCCAGGTCGATGTTGTTGAAGCCGGTCGACCGCTGGGCGATCAGCTTCGTCCCGCCCGCCGCCAGGATCCGCAGCACGCGGCCGCTCAGGTCGGCGTTCACGCTCGACGAGACGACCTCGTACCCGGCCGCGATGGGCGCGGTGTCCTCGCTCAGGAAGACGTCGAGGCAGCGGACCTCGTGCTGCTCCGCGAAGGCCCGCTCCAGGAGCGGCTTCTCGTCGGTCGTCACACCGAATGCCAGGATCTCCACGCTTGCTCCCGTACGTCGAACCATGGGCCGTTCGTCACGATACGACCCATGGTTCCGGGTCGCCGCTCAGCCGAAGAAGACCCCGACCTCCTTGTACAGCGCGGGATCCACCGTCTTCAGCTTCGACGTCGCCTCGGCGATCGGCACCCGGACGATGTCCGTCCCGCGCAGCGCGACCATCTTGCCGAAGTCCCCGTCCTGCACCGCGTCGATCGCGTGCAGCCCGAACCGCGTCGCCAGCCACCGGTCGAAGGCGCTCGGGGTGCCGCCCCGCTGGATGTGGCCGAGCACCGTCGTACGGGCCTCCTTGCCGGTCCGCGCCTCGATCTCCTTGGCCAGCCACTCGCCCACGCCCGACAGCCGCACGTGCCCGAAGGAGTCCTTGGTGCCGTCCTTCAGCACCAGGTCCCCGTCCTTGGGCATCGCGCCCTCCGCGACCACGACGATCGGCGCGTAGCTCGCCTTGAACCGGGAGGTCACCCAGGCGCACACCTCGTCCATGTCGAAGCGCTGCTCCGGGATGAGGATGACGTTGGCGCCGCCCGCGAGGCCCGAGTGCAGGGCGATCCAGCCGGCGTGCCGGCCCATGACCTCGACGACCAGGACCCGCATGTGCGACTCGGCCGTGGTGTGCAGCCGGTCGATGGCCTCGGTCGCGATGCCGACGGCGGTGTCGAAGCCGAAGGTGTAGTCCGTGGCGGACAGGTCGTTGTCGATGGTCTTCGGCACGCCGACGCAGGGGATGCCGTACTCCTCGTACAGCTTGGCGGCGACCCCGAGCGTGTCCTCGCCGCCGATCGCGACGAGCGCGTCCACCTCGTACTTGGCGAGGTTGTCCTTGATGTCGCGCACCCCGTTCTCCGTCTTGAACGGATTGGTGCGCGAGGAGCCGAGGATGGTGCCGCCGCGGGGCAGGATCCCGCGGACGGCGGGAATGCCGAGCGGAACCGTCCTCCCCTCGATCGCGCCCCGCCAGCCGTCCTTGAACCCGATGAACTCGCGGCCGTACTCCTGGGTGCCCTTGCGGACGACGGCCCTGATCACCGCGTTGAGCCCGGGGCAGTCGCCGCCACCGGTCAGCACTCCGACCTTCATTGCATCTCCCTTCGCCATAACGGCCACGCTAGTGGTGACCCAGGTCACAACAAGGGTGCTGGAGAGTGCAATTCCGGTGGAATCGCGGGGCGTTGCGTACACGCGTTCACTCGGACGAGGCGAAAGTACGATCGACGGCGGCCCGGTGGGCCGTCACTACGCGTCGTCGAGGCCCCGCTCTATCGCGTACCGGACGAGCTCCACCCGGTTGTGCAGCTGCAGCTTGCCCAGGGTGTTCTGGACGTGGTTCTGCACCGTGCGGTGGGAGATGACCAGGCGCTCCGCGATCTGCTTGTACGACAGCCCCTTGGCCACCAGCCGCAGCACCTCGGTCTCCCGGTCGGTCAGCTGCGGCACCTTCGGCTCGTCGGAGGCGGTCGGCGCCGGGTCGGTGGCCAGCCGCCGGTACTCGCCGAGCACCAGCCCGGCCAGGCCCGGGGTGAAGACCGGGTCGCCGGCCGCGGTGCGGCGGACCGCGTCGATCAGCTCCTGGGCGCCGGCGGACTTCAGCAGGTAGCCGGTCGCACCGGACTTCACCGCCTCCAGGACGTCCGCGTGCTCGCCGCTGGCCGACAGGACCAGGACCCGCAGCGCCGGGTTGGCGCCGACCAGCTCCTTGCAGACCTGCACCCCCGGCATGTTGGGCAGGTTGAGGTCGAGGACCAGGACGTCGGGGGTGACGGCGCGGGCCCGGCGGACCGCCTCGGGGCCGTCGCCGGCGGTGGCCACGACGTCGAAGCCCGCGGCGGCCAGGTCGCGGGCGACCGCGTCCCGCCACATCGGGTGGTCGTCGACGACCATCACCCTGATCTCGTTCAGCTCGTGCGGCTGGTTCACGTCGGTGCGCTCGCTCACTTCTTGTCCGTCCTGCCCCTGGGTACCTTCAGTTCCACTTCGGTGCCCTGCCCGGGTACGGACACCAGATCGGCGCTGCCGCCGAGGTCGCGCAGCCTGCCGCGGATGGACAGGGCCACCCCCATCCGGCCCTCGCCCTCCGCCTGGTCGAGCCGGCCCGCCGCAATGCCGGGGCCGTCGTCCCTGACGGTCACGATCACCTCGTCGCCCCAGTCCTCGACCAGGATCCAGGCCCTGGCCCCGTCCCCGGCGTGCTTGCGCACGTTGTCCAGGGCGGCGCCGACCGCCGCGGCCAGCTCCTTCGCCGCGGGTGCCGGCAGCGGCACCGGGGTGCCCGGCTCGGCGAAGCTCACCCGGGACCCGGCGTGCGGGGCGAGGAGCGTGCGCAGGTCCAGCTCGGCGTCGGCGGCGCCCGGCTCCTCCACCTCGTACGAGTCCACCAGCGCGCCGCGCGACTCGTCGCGGGAGACCCGGGAGGGCTGCACCAGCCCGGAGGAGACCAGCGTGCGCAGCGCCACCTCCTGTTCCCCCGCCATCCGGCCGAGCTCCTCGGCCTCGCCGCCCAGTTCGGTGCCGCGCCGCTGGACCATGGCGAGGACCTGGAGGACCCCGTCGTGGATGTCGCGGGCGAGGCGCTCGCGCTCGCGGGTGGCCGCCTCGATCTCCAGGGCACGGGCGAGGGTGTTCTCACTGGCCCGGGCGACCTCGACCACGTAGCCGATGGCCACGGAGGCGACCCAGACGAGCAGGACGTTGTGCAGGGTGTCCCGGGTGGGCTGGCCGGTGTGTATGGCCAGGTTGGCAGCGGCCACGATGGTGGAGGCGAAGCAGGCCCAGCGCCAGCCGCCCTTGATGGCGAAGGCGAGGACCGCGCCCGCCGTCCAGATGGTGGGGAGGGTGCTGCCGCCCTCGGCGATCCGCGCCTGGGTGTCGGCGACCGGTGTGAGCACGATGCCCACGATCGCGACGGTGAGGTCGGCGACGAGGAAACCCTTGGTGCAGCTGGCGGCGTTCGCCACCTTGCGGGAGGTGGCGAGGGTCCAGACGGCGAGGAAGGCGAGGTAGCCGACCGCGACCCCGGGGCGTGGGAACTCCTTGTGCGCGGCGGCGAACAGCAGCGCCGCGTAGACCATGGTCAGCAGTCGGTAGGCGGTCAGGGCACGCCACAGCGGCTGCTCGACCGACATGCGTACGACGCGTTCGCGTTTCGCCATCTCCCCCACCCCCCGCGGGCCGTACCGCTCGCCGCTACTCCGGCTTGCCGTCGCCCTTGTCGTCCTTGTCGTCCTTCTCCGCCTTCTCCGCCTTGTCGGCCTTGGCGGCCTTCTCCGCGTCGGCGATCTGGCGCTTGGCGGCCGTCGCGTAGATGTCGACGTACTCCTGGCCCGACAGCTTCATGATCTCGTACATGACCTCGTCGGTCACCGAGCGGAGGATGAAGCGGTCGCTGTCCATGCCGTGGTAGCGGCTGAAGTCGAGCGGCTTGCCGATCCGGATGCCGGGGCGCATCAGCTTGGGGACCACCTTGCCGGGCGGCTGGATCTTCTCCGTGTCGATCATCGCCACGGGGATCACGGGCGCACCGGTGGCCAATGCCACCCGGGCCAGCCCGCCGGGCTTGCCGCGGTAGAGGCGCCCGTCGGGTGAACGCGTCCCCTCGGGGTAGATACCGAACAGCTCCCCGCGCTCGATGACGTCGATGCCGCTCTTGATCGCGGCCTCGCCGGCCCCGCGGGCACCGGAGCGGTCCACCGGGAGCTGGCCGACGCCCTTGAAGAAGGCGGCCGTCAGCTTGCCCTTGACGCCCGGGGAGGTGAAGTACTCCGCCTTCGCGATGAAGGTGACCTTCCGGTCCAGCACCGCCGGCAGGAAGAAGGAGTCGGAGAAGGACAGGTGGTTGCTCGCGAGGATCGCCGGCCCCTCCGCGGGAATGTTCTCGAGGCCCTCCACCCACGGCCTGAAAGCGAGTTTCAGTGAACCGCCGATGGAGAACTTCATTGCGCCGTAGATCAACTCGAAAGCCTTCCTGTGTCTGTCGAACAGACCATATCCCGTGCCTACACCGGCAGGCGCCCGACGACCCTGGCCGGTGCCACCCCGGTCGCGTACGGTGAAGTCACACAGAGCAACGCACCCACCCGACGTACCTCATGACCAAGGAGACCCTGGTGCCCGTCCTCCCTGGAGCCGAGCCGTTCCGCCACGAGGGCGGAGAGGTCGGCGTCCTCCTCTGCCACGGCTTCACCGGTTCCCCGCAGTCGCTGCGTCCCTGGGCCGAGTATCTCGCCGGGCGGGGCCTGACGGTGTCGCTGCCGCTGCTGCCCGGACACGGGACGCGCTGGCAGGACATGCAGCTCACGGGCTGGCAGGACTGGTACGCCGAGGTGGACCGCGCCCTGCGGGAACTGCTCGACCGGTGCGAGCAGGTGTTCGTCTTCGGGCTGTCTATGGGCGGCGCGCTGACCCTGCGGCTGGCGGCCAGGCACGGGGACGCGATCAGCGGCATCGTGCTCGTCAACCCGGCCAACAAGGTCCACGACCCGCTGGCCTTCGCCCTCCCGGTGGCCCAGCACTTCATCCGCTCCACCCCCGGGATCGCCAGCGACATCGCGAAGCCGGGCTCGGAGGAGGTCGGCTACGACCGGGTCCCGACCCGCGCCGCGCACTCGCTGCGGAAGTTCCTGCAGCTGGTGGACGCCGAGCTGCCGCAGGTCACGCAGCCGCTGCTGCTGCTGCACAGCCCGCAGGACCACGTCGTACCGCCCGTCGACTCGGCGCGGGTGCTGGCCCGGGTCTCGTCGACGGACGTCACCGAGACCCTGCTGGAACAGAGCTACCACGTCGCGACGTTGGACCATGATGCGGAGCGGATCTTCGCGGACAGTTATGCGTTCGTCGGCCGACTGGCGGAGAGCGTGGGCAGGGAGGGGGCGGAGGCCGGTGGCTGAGCACGAGGAGCAGTCGGGCGGCGTCCCGCCGCTGGACGAGGAAGCGGCGTGGGCGGCGATCGTCGCCGGGTACGGGCAGGAGCCGCCGGACCCGCCGGGGGCCCGGCCGTTCAAGCCGATCGAGAACCTCCTCCTGCCGGAGGAGGACGTCAAGCCGCTGCCGCCGGAACCGGAGCCGCGCCCGAAGAAGGACGCCGGGCCCAAGCCCGCGCCCGAGGCCGAGCCCGAGCCGCCTGCCGCGGCGCCGGCGCCGGCGCTGGGCAGCTCGGTGGTCTTCGCCCCGGGCGTGGGCATGGCGGGCCCGCGGGACCACTCGCTGGCGGAGCCGAAGGAAGACGACCTGACTCCGGCGGAGGAGGGTCACTTCGTCCAGCCGGAGCCGGAGCTGCCGCAGGCGGACACGACGACGAAGTTCGCGTGGCTCGCGGTGGTCGGCGGGCCGGTGCTGCTGTTGCTGGCGGTGCTGCTGCGGTGGGACATGACCTGGTGGCTGACGACGCTGGGCATCGGCGGGTTCCTGGGCGGTTTCGCGACGCTGGTCGCACGCATGCAGCACGACGACGAGGACGACGACGACCCGGGCCGCGGCGCGGTGGTCTAGGCCCGGCCTCCGCCCAGCCCCCTGGGGCTCCGCCCCAGACCCCGCGCCTCAAACGCCGGCGGGGCTGTATTTCAGCCCCGCCGGCGTTTGAGGCGCGGGGGTCCGGACCCCCGAGCTACGGCGCAGCCGGGAGGCGGAGGGTTGCCAGGACCGGCAGGTGGTCCGTCGCCGACCGCAGGTCGGTGGACGAGACCCCCGCCAGCCCCGCCGGGACACCGCACGCCAGCACCTCCACCCCCGCACTCGCGAAGACCGCGTCGATCCGACGGTCCGGCGCCGACGCCGGAAAGGTGTGCTCCCCGCCCCAGGGCGACCGCGTCCAGCAGTCCTGCAAGGCCTGCGCCAGCCGCCCGAAGGCCGCCCCGCCCGGAGTCTCGTTCACGTCGCCCGCGGCGATCGCGTAGGGCACCTCCATCCCGGCCACCCGGTCCAGCAGCATCCCCGCCTGGGCCAGGCGCTCCGTCCGGTCCAGCGACAGGTGGGCGCTGACCAGGCCGACCCGCACGCCGCCGATCCGGACCACCGCCGTGGCGAAGCCCCTCCGGTGCAGCCCGGCCGTGCGCGGCAGCAGGACGTCCTGCGTCCGCTCCGCGAAGACCCGTAGCGAGCACAGCAGCAGCGGCCCGGCCGCCGTCGCTCCCCCGCCCAGCACCACCAGGTCGCACTTCGCGGCCAGCCGCGCCGCGTGCTTTCGCCACCGGAAGAACCGCGGCGCCTCCTGGACGAAGACCAGGTCCGGCTCGCAGGCCCGGATGACCCGGGCCAGCGCCTCCTCGTCGTCGCGCAGGGAGCGGATGTTGTAGCTGAGGACCCGGATCACGGCAGAACCGTCGGGCTCCGTACGAGACTTCGGCAGCTGCTCCATGTCCCGCAAGATACGCAGACGCCCGCCGCTCCCCCAAGGGGCGCGGCGGGCGGTCCGGGTGGAACGGGGGTCAGCCCTGGCGGGCCAGGTCGGCCGCGCCAACGAGTCCGGCCTTGCCTCCGAGCTGCGCGGCGAGCACCTGCGCGTGCGGACGCCAGGCGCCGCCGACCAGCCAGCGCTTGAAGGACTTGCGGATCGGGTCGAGGACGAGGTCGCCCTCGTCGGAGACGCCGCCGCCGACGATGAAGGCCGACGGGTCGAAGAGGGACGCCAGGTCGGCCAGGCCGGCGCCGGCCCAGCGGGCCAGCTCGCGGAAGGCGTCGATGGCCACCAGGTCGCCCTGGCGGGCGGCCGCGCTGATGTGCTTGCCCTCGATGCCCTCGGCGGTGCCGTCGCCGAGCGCGAGCAGGATCGCCGCGTGCTCGGGGGTGGCGTTGGCGCGCTGCTTCGCGTAGCGCACGAGCGCGCGTCCGGAGGCGTACTGCTCCCAGCAGCCCTGGCTGCCGCAGCCGCACAGCAGACCGTCGGGGACGACCCGGATGTGCCCGAACTCGGCGGCGACGCCGAAGCGTCCGCGCCGCAGCTTGTTGCCGATGATGATGCCGCCGCCCAGGCCGGTGCCGAGCGTGATGCAGATGACGTCCTCGTGGCCCTGGCCGGCGCCGAAGCGGTACTCGCCCCAGGCCGCGCAGTTCGCGTCGTTCTCGACGACCACGGGCAGGCCGATGCGCTGCTCGACCTTGTCCTTGAGGGGCTCGTGGCGCCAGTTGATGTTCGGCGCGAAGAGCACGGTCGCGCGCTTGTCGTCCACGTACCCGGCGGCGCCGATGCCGACGGCGTCGATGGTGTGGTTGCTGCTGACCTCGGAAACGGCGGCGCAGATGGCCTCCGTCACTCCGTCCGCGGTCGGCGGGGTGGGCACCTTGTACGTCTCAAGGATCGTGCCCTCTTCGTCGACCACGCCAGCCGCGATCTTCGTGCCGCCGATGTCGACGCCGATGGTGAGTCCCATTAGTCCCTCGGTTTCCGGTCAAACCCCGCCAGGGCCCACGGTACCCGAGGGTGCCGAAGGTTCAGTCGAGATCGATCCGCTCGGTCGGGCCCGCATCGGGGCCGTCGTCGCGGGGGTCGTGGTCGTGGGACGCCTCCCGGGGACCGGGGGTGTCGCCCCGCGTCCAGCGGCGCTCGTGGCCCTCGACGGCGGAGCGGTAGGCGGCGAGCAGCTCGGAGCCCGCGGCCGCGAGGTGGTCGAAGACCTCGGGGTTGCGCTCGATGACGGGCTTGGCGGCGGTTTTGGCCTGATCCACGATCTGGCGCACCGCGCCTTGGGCGGCGGCGCCGAACAGCGGGTTGTTCATCCCGGAGACCTTGTCGGCGACGGCCTCGAAGAGCTTGAACAGCTCTTCGGCGGGGGTCCCGGTGGATCCGGCGCCCGCCTGCCCCTGTCCGCGCAGGCGCTCCTTCTCCGCGGCGAGGTCCTCGGCGCAGGCCTTGGCCCAGGCGTCGTCGTCGGTGGGGCGGTCGGTGGCCTCGCTCATGGCGGACTCTCCTGCGGCAGCTGCTGTGCGTGCGGTACGGGCTACCTTCGACGGTACCCGAACGGGGGTACGCGGTTCATCGCGTGCGGGGCCAGAGTCCCGGGTCGGGCGTGAAGCGGATGCGCAGCCGCCCGTCCGCCAGGGCGGCGCCGGAGACGGTACAGCGGCGCAGGGCCGCGGGGAGCGGAACGATCCTGCGGTACGGACCGGCCGTGAGCAGCAGCTCGTCGCCGCGGCGGATGAGGTCGAGGTCGCTCTTCTGCGCGCCGGGCAGCGGCACCACCCAGACGAGCACCCCGTCCTCGGCGAGCCGGTCCTCGACGGGCCAGGCCCGGCGGGGCGCGGGCGCGGCGGGCACGAGCCCGTCCGTGGCGGCGAGCAGGTCCAGGTCCTGCTGGTCGCGCGGGTCCCGGCCGAGGTGGGCGAGCGGGACCACGGGGATCTCCCCGGCCCACTCGGCGGCGTACTTCTCCTGCTGGGCGGCGAGCCCGGCGAGCCAGGGGTCGGCGGAGTCCTGCGGGACCATCCGGTTGGCGACGACGGCGGAGACGGGCAGCTGCTGGAGGGCGAGCCCGAGGCGTCCCGGGCGCAGGGCGTCGTCGGCGGCCGGGCCCGGCTCGGCGACCAGGCGCAGCTCGGTGGTGTCGGCCTCGACGACGGCCTGGACGGCGGCGAGCTCCTCGTCCCAGCGGGCGGCGGCCTCGTAGAGCCACTGCGCGGGCATGGGCACGCCGGCCAGCTGGGCCAGGACGGGCCGCAGGGCGCGGGCGGCCTGCCTCTCGGAGGGGAGCAGGCGGGCGAGGTAGCGGCGCAGCTGGGCGGGGAGGCCGAGGGTGGCCACGGTCTGGTGGAGCGGGGGCATGTCGACGACGACGAGGTCGGTGGCGGGCGCGGCGGCGGCCCGCCGCAGGGCGCGCAGCAGCGCGAACTGCTCGGCGCCGGGCAGCTCGGTCAGCTCCTCGGCCCCGAGCGGCCGGGCCCCGACCATCCCGAGCAGCGCGGATCCGCGTTCCTGCAGGGCGACGAGCTCGTCGCGGAACTCCTCGCCGGAGTCGACGCGGGCCACCCGCAGCCGCTCGCCCTCCCGGACGAGGGGGTCACCGTCTCCGGTCACCAGCAGCACCCGCCGTCCGTCGCGCGCCGCGGCGAGTGCGGTGGCCGCGGCCACGGTGGTGCGCCCGGCCCCGCCGGGGCCGGTGATCAGCAGGATGTGCATGTACGGGTGCTCCGGATCGCAGATGGGCCCCTCCGGCGTGCGAGGAGCCGGGTCCGGAGCGGGCCCCGGCAGCGGCGCCGCACCGTTCCCTCGGGGGCTCAGACGGATTCGACGCGCTTCTTCAGGCCCGCCAGCGCACGGTCGATGATGACCTTCTCGGCCTTGCGCTTGATCATGCCGAGCATGGGGATCTTGACGTCCACGGTCAGCTGGTAGGTGACCTCGGTGCGCTTGCCGCCGTCCACCGGGGTCAGCCGGTAGGAGCCGTCGAGCTGGCGCAGCATCTGGGACTTGTCCAGGGTCCAGCTGACCTCGTCCGTACCCTTCCACGTGTAGGCGAGGGTGTGGTCGTCCTTGATCGCGCCCGCGTCGAGCAGCAGCCGGACCTTCTCGGCGCGGCCGTCGGCGTCGGTGGCCAGGACCTCGGCCTCCTTCACCTCGCCGGTCCACTCGGGGTAACGGGCGAAGTCGGCGATCACGGCCATCACGTCGCCGGGCGCGGCCTCGATCGTGATGCTTGAGCTGGTGTGTTCCGCCATCGCGGTCGCTCCTCCGGGTTGGGGGAACCTCCCAGCAGAAGCTGGGGGAGTTCGAGGATGTGTGCGGCCTCCGGCCGCCGCGTGAAGGCTACCGCGCGTGCGGACTCCGACACTCCAGCGCCTCCCGCACCCCGGTGGGACCCGCCGCGAAGCGGCCGGTTCTCACCATTCCAGGACCCACGGGCGGCCGGTCGCCGCGAAGTGGCCGACGTTCACGCACTCCGTGCTCCCGATCCGCATCCGGCGCGCCAGCGGCTGGTGCACGTGCCCGAAGAGCGCGTACCGGGGGCGGGCGCGGCGGATGGCGGCCAGCAGGGCCTCGCTGCCGCGTTCGAACCGGCGCGCGACCGTGTCGTAGCAGAGCTCGGGCACCTCCGGCGGGATGTGCGAGCACAGCACGTCCACCTCGCCGAGCGCCTCGACCTTGGCGGCGTACTCCTCCACGTCCACCTCGTACGGGGTCCTCATGGGCGAGGGCAGGCCGCCGCCGACGAAGCCGAAGACGCGGCCGCCGATCTCCACCCGCTGCCCGTCGAGCACGGTGAGGCCGTCGCGGTCGGCGTACTCCGGCCACAGTGCCGGGATGTCGACGTTGCCGTAGGTGGCGTACGTGGGGTTGGGGAGGACGGCGAACATCTCGGCGTACTGGCGGCGCACCGCGCCCTCGATCATCCGGTCCCGGTCCAGCCCGGCCCACAGCTGCCGGCCGAGGGCGTGGGCCTCCTCGAAGCGGCGTGCGGTGCGCAGCTCGACGATCCGGTGGGCGTTCTCGACGCCGAACAGGTCGGGGAAGATCCCGCGCGAGTGGTCGGCGTAGTCGAGGAAGAGGACGAGGTCACCGAGGCAGATCAGGGCGTCGGCGCCGTCGCCCGCCCGGGCGAGGGCCTCGGTGTTGCCGTGCACGTCGCTCACGACGTGGACCCGTGTGCGGCCAGAACCGCTCGTGCCGCGCTTCCCGCCCTGCATGCTGCCAGCCATGCGGCCAACCCTAGGGGGGCCCGCCGGGTCCTGGTAGAGGGGGTGGGAGAGGTGTCCGGACCTGCGGTTACTTCCGGGTCGCGGGTGGGGTCGACTACTGTCGCCACGTTATGGCCAGGTGCGTGCGTACAGAATGTGACGCACGGAACATCTGGCCGGTTCCCTCTATCGGGAACCCACTACTGGTGGGTAACGTCCGGTCGGTCCACATGGTGGCGATGGCGCCCAGAGGAGCAGCAGTCTTGCGCGAGTTCAGCCTTCCGGCCCTGTACGAGGTCCCGTCGGACGGGAACCTGACGGATCTCATCCGCCGCAACGCCGCTCAGCATCCCGACACCGCCGTCATGAGCCGCAAGGCCGCCGACGGCCGGTGGCAGGACGTGACGGCGACCGAGTTCCTCGCAGAGGTCCGCGCCACGGCCAAGGGTCTGATCGCGGCCGGTGTCCGCCCCGGCGACCGGGTCGCCCTGATCTCCCGCACCCGCTACGAGTGGGTGCTGATCGACTTCGCGATCTGGACCGCGGGCGGCGTCACCGTCCCCGTGTACGAGACCAGCTCGCCCGAGCAGATCCAGTGGATCCTCGGCGACTCCGGCGCCACCGCCGTGGTCGTGGAGAGCGCCGCGCACGGCGCGGCCGTGGCCTCGCTGCGCGACCGGCTGCCGGAGCTGCGCGAGGTCTGGGAGATCGAGCAGGGGGCGCTGGACGCGCTGAAGGCCGCCGGCGCGGAGATCACCGACGCCGAGGTCGAGGAGCGCAGCACGGTCGCCAACGCCGACGACCCGGCCACGATCGTCTACACCTCGGGCACCACCGGCCGCCCCAAGGGCTGCGTGCTGACCCACCGCAACTTCTTCGCCGAGTGCGGCAACGTGGTGGAGCGCCTCAGCCCGCTCTTCCGCACCGGCGAGTGCTCCGTGCTGCTCTTCCTCCCGGCCGCGCACGTCTTCGGGCGCCTGGTGGAGGTGGCGGCCGTGCTGGCGCCGATCCGCCTGGGCTGCGTACCGGACATCCAGAACCTGACCGACGAGCTCCAGTCCTTCCGGCCCACCCTGATCCTCGGTGTGCCGCGCGTCTTCGAGAAGGTCTACAACTCGGCGCGCGCCAAGGCCCAGGCCGACGGCAAGGGCAAGATCTTCGACGCCGCCGCCGAGACGGCGATCGCCTACAGCCGGGCGCTCGACGCCCCGGGCGGTCCGTCCTTCGGCCTGAAGCTCAAGCACAAGCTCTTCTCCAAGCTGGTCTACAGCAAGCTGCACACGGTCCTCGGCGGACGCGGCGAGTACGCGATCTCCGGCGGCGCCCCGCTGGGCGAGCGGCTCGGCCACTTCTTCCGCGGCATCGGCTTCACGGTGCTGGAGGGCTACGGCCTGACGGAGTCCTGTGCGGCCACGGCGTTCAACCCGTGGGACAAGACCAAGATCGGTACGGTCGGCCAGCCGCTGCCGGGCTCCGTGGTGCGCATCGCGGACGACGGCGAGGTGCTGCTGCACGGCGAGCACATCTTCAAGGAGTACTGGAAGAACGAGGCGGCGACCGCCGAGGCGCTGACCGACGGCTGGTTCCACACCGGCGACGTCGGCACCCTCGACGAGGACGGCTACCTCGCGATCACCGGGCGCAAGAAGGAACTCATCGTCACCGCGGGCGGCAAGAACGTCGCGCCGGCCGTGATCGAGGACCGGATCCGGGCGCACGCGCTGGTCGCGGAGTGCATGGTGGTGGGCGACGCCCGGCCGTTCGTGGCCGCGCTGGTCACCATCGACGAGGAGTTCCTCGGCCGGTGGGCCGCGGAGAACGGCAAGCCGGCCGGTGTGACGGCGGCGGAGCTGCGCGAGGACGCGGAGCTGATCGCCGCCGTCCAGAAGGCCGTCGACGACGGCAACGCGGCGGTTTCCAAGGCGGAATCGGTGCGGAAATTCCGCATTCTGCCCTCCCAGTTCACGGAGGAGTCGGGTCACATCACGCCGTCGCTGAAGCTCAAGCGCAACGTGGTGGCGAAGGACTTCGCGGACGAGATCGAGGCGCTGTACCGCGGCTAGTCCGGGGCTCTAGCGGGGGTCCTCGGCGAGGATCCGGGCCATGTTCCGCTCCGCGAGGGCGGTGATGGTCACGAAGGGGTTCACGCCGAGCGATCCGGGGATCAGGGAGCCGTCGACCACGTACAGCCCCTGGTACCCCTTCGCCCGCCCGTAGGCGTCGGTGGCGTCCCCGAGGACGCAGCCGCCGAGCGGGTGGTAGGTGAAGTCGTCGGCGAAGGCCCTGTTGCCGCCGAAGAGGTCGTACCGGTAGATCGTGAAGTTCCGCCGGTTGATGCGGTCGAAGAGGTTCTTCGCCGCGTTGACCGAGGGCGTGTTCTGGTCCCGGCGCCAGTTGAGGCGGGCCGAGTCGGTGGCCGCGTCGTAGGTGAAGTGCCCGCGCTCCGGGTTCTTCGTGATGGCCAGGTACATCGAGATCCAGTGCTCCAGGCCCATGGGCAGCGGGGCGATCTCGGCGAAGACCGGGTTCGAGGCGTTGTCCCAGTCGTCGATGCCCATCGCGGGCATGGTGGCCTGGTGGGCGCCGACCGTGTCCCACAGGTGGTTGGCACGGGCGGTCATCACGTTGCCGTTGGGGCCCCAGCCGAGCCCGACCCGGTCGCTGAGCGCGGGCAGCGCCCCGGTCTCGCGGGCCCGCAGCAGGATCTCGGTGGTCCCCAGGCTCCCCGCCCCCAGGAACAGCTGCCGGCAGCCGAGTTCGCGGACCTGGGTGACCCGCCCGGTCAGGTCGCTGGTCCGCACCGTCAGGACGTACCCCCCGGCCGGGTCGGGCCGTACGCCGACCACGCGCTGCATGGTCTCGATGGTGACGTTGCCGGTACCGAGGGCCGCGGCGAGGTAGGTCTTGTCGACGCTCTTCTTCCCGTGGTTGTTGCCGTAGATGACCTCGCCGGCCAGCGCCGACCGGGGGGCGGTGCCGGCCGCCTCGCGCTTCATGTACCCGAAGTCGTAGACGTTGGGGACGAAGACGGTCTTCAGGCCGGTGTGGTGGGCGTGCTTGCGGGAGATCCGGGCGAAGCGGTACCACTCGGTGGACTCGAACCAGGCCGGGTCGATCTCGTTGACGCCGAGCATGGCGCGGGCGCGGGGGTAGTAGGTGCCGTACATCTCGTCGGCGTCGACCTGGGGCAGTACCTCGGAGAAGTACGAGCGCCGGGGCGTCGGAGCCATGCCGCCGTTGACGAGCGACCCTCCCCCGACCCCCCGGCCGACGTACACGGACATGCCGCCGTAGTTCACGCGGTCGAGGACACCGGGGTACGGGCTGATGTTGCGGTTGACGACGTCGAGCCAGAGGAACTGGGCGAGCGGGGCCTCGGTGCGGGTGCGGAACCACATGGAACGGTGGTCGGGCGCGGAGGTGGAGGGGAAGACCTTTCCGTCGGGCCCGGGGGTGTCCCAGAGCCGGCCCATTTCGAGGACGACGGTACGCACGCCCGCCTGCCCCAGGCGCAGGGCGGCGACGGCGGAACCGTAGCCGGAGCCGACGACGATCGCGGGCGCGTACGAGGCGGCGGCGGGCTCCACGGCGGCGGCGGAGGCCGCCCCGATCCGGGTGAAGCCGAGCGCGGAGGCGGTCGAGAGTGCGCCGAGCCCCAGGAGGTGACGGCGCGTCAGATTGGGTGTCATGGCCGCATCATGGGCGGAATCCAGCCTTCCGGCCAGACGCCGTCTTGACAGGCATCTGAGAGACAGTCAGGCGTGGCGGAGCAGTCCGCCGGCGTCGGCTCCGCTGATGGGGCGCTGCCCCAGACCCCGCGCCTCAAACGCCGGCGGGGCTGGATTGGCCGCTGCCGTCTGCCAGGCAAGCCGGATTGCCGTCCGGGCAATTTCAGCCCCGCCGGCGTTTGAGGCGATCTTTCAGCCTCGCCGGCGTTTGAGGCGCGGGGGTCCGGGGGCAGGGCCCCCGGCAGCGGCGGCGCGCCCAGCGGCTAGAGCAGCTCGCGCAGGTGGTCCGCCAGCAGGTCCCAGCGCCACTTCTCCTCGACCCACGCGCGCCCGCGTTCACCCATGCGCGCCCGCAGGGCCGGGTCCCGCAGCAGGGCGACGATCCGGTCCGCCGCGTCCTCGGCGGAGCCGCCCCGCACGACCCAGCCCGTCTCACCGTCCAGCACCGCGTCCGGCGCCCCGCCCGAGTCGCCCGCGATCACCGGCAGGCCCGTGGCCGAGGCCTCCAGGTAGACGATGCCGAGCCCCTCCACGTCCAGCCCGCCCCGCCGGGTCCGGCACGGCATCGCGAAGACGTCCCCCGCGCCGTAGTGGGCGGGGAGTTCCGCCCACGGGACGGCCCCCGTGAAGACCACCGCGTCCGCGACCCCCGTCGAGACGGCCAGCGCCCGCAGGTCCGCCTCGTAGGGCCCGCCGCCCACGATCAGCAGCACCGCGTCCGGCACGGCCGCCCGGATCCGCGGCATCGCCCGGATCAGCGTGTCCTGCCCCTTGCGCGGCACCAGCCGGGAGACGCAGACGACGACCGGCCGGTCCGTCAGCCCGAGCCGGGCGCGGACCTCCGCACCCCCCGACTCCGGGTGGAAGGTCTTCTCGTCCACGCCCGGCGGGAGTTGGACCATCCGGGCCGCCGCCCGCTCCGTCAGCGCCGAGGCGATCCGCGAGCGGGTGTACTCCCCCAGGTAGGTCAGCGTGTCCGTGCCCTCGCCGATCCGCCGCAGCAGCTGCCGCGCGGCCGGCAGCTGGGCCCAGCCCGCCTCGTGCCCGTGGGTGGTCGCCACGATCCGCCGCGCACCCGCCCGCCGCAGCGCCGGGCCCATCAGGCCGAGCGGGGCCGCCGCCCCGAACCACACGGACTCACAGCCGTGTTCGCGCAGCAGTCCGACCGCCCGCCGCGTCACGCGCGGGGTCGGCAGCAGCATCGTCGTACGGTCGCGGACCACCTGGAACGGCTGCTCCGCGTCGAAGGCGGCGGTGGCCTCGCGGCCCTCCTCACCGCGCTTCCACGTGGAGGCGTAGACGACGATCCGGTCGGGATCCAGCCTCAGTGCCATGTTGTGCAGGAAGGCCTGGATGCCGCCCGGTCGCGGCGGGAAGTCGTTGGTCACGATCAGCGTCTTGTGCATGGCCCGTCGACAGTACCCGTTCAGCCCAGGTCGGCGCGCAGGGACTCCTGCCAGGCCCGGGTGAGCGTGGGGACGTCGGTGCCGAGGGCCTGGCCCAGTGCGACGGGCAGCGGGTCGCGGCCCGCCGCCTCGTACAGCCGGACCAGCCCCGCGTCCCCCCATGTCCGCGCGATGAGCCGGCAGGCCAGCCACGCGCCCTCGTACGCGCGGGCCAGCGCCTCCGGGTCGCCGCCGAAGGCGAAGGCCTCGTTCGCGGGAAGTCCGGCCGGCAGCTCGCCCCGCCGCACGGCCCGGGCCAGCGCCGGTGCGGCCTGGGCCGGGGTGCTGTCGCCGCCGCGGTACGCAGCCCAGTCCGCGAAGCCCTCGGAGAGCCACAGCGGGGTCGTGGCGGTGGTCGCGGCGCGCGTGGCCACATGGGTGGCCTCGTGGGTCAGGATGACCCCGCGGCCCCGTTCCGTCAGCTGCGGGTACGCCTCCGGGTTGACCACCACGCGATCGGCCGGGGCCGGTCCGGCGCCCACCTGGCCCGTGGTGACGGCGCCCATGCCCCGGTAGTCGGCGGCGGGCCGGCCGAGCAGTTCGGCCATCCGCTCCAGGGATCCGGGGACGAGGACCACCACCCGCCCCGCCCAGGGCTTCGGCCAGGCGGCGCTCACCGCGGGGACGGCCCGGTCGGCCTCGGCGGCGATCCCGGAGAGCGTCGCGGGCGGCTGCCCTTCACCGCCCAGCACCAGGGAGTGCGCGCCCTCGACCACTGTCACCGGCCCCTGGTCCCAGAGCTGGGGCAGGGTGCCGGGTGCGGGCCGGTCGGCGGTGACCCGCCACTGCCCGTCCGCCTCGGCGAGGGTGAGTTCGCGCGCCGAGCCGCCCGGGGAGCTGTCGTAGCCGGCCAGCCGGTAGCGCAGTTCGGCCCTGACGGTGGCCCGCGCGCCGTCCCGCCGGACCGAGCCGACCTCGTACGACCAGTCCTCCAGCGGGATGTCGGCCAGCCGCTGCGGGGGCACCCTCGACCACGCGGCCACGGCCCGCCGGACGTCCTGCTCGCCGGTGTCCCGGGGTGCGGCCGGCCCGCCGCACCCGGTCAGCAGCAGGCACAGCAGGAGCCACAGGACAGGAACAACGGGGAGGACGGGACGGACGGAGCGGGCCGGGGGCATCCGCCGATCGTACGCGCGTGCCCTGTGGG
The DNA here is from genome assembly GCF_035917235.1 of Streptomyces sp. NBC_01294. Taxonomy (NCBI): domain Bacteria; kingdom Bacillati; phylum Actinomycetota; class Actinomycetes; order Kitasatosporales; family Streptomycetaceae; genus Streptomyces; species Streptomyces sp. NBC_01294. The sequence continues at coordinate 5,923,088 of NZ_CP108423.1, read as the reverse complement.
GTCAGGGGCGGGTCACCGAGGACACCGGCATCATCCCGACGGGGTCGTAGCGGACCCTGGCCCCCGGGTACGGGGCGTGCACCACCTGGCCGTTGCCGACGTACATGCCGACGTGGCTGGCGTCCGACCGGTACGTCACCAGGTCTCCGGGGCGCGCCTGCGAGAGCGGGACCTGGCGGCCGGCGTGCCGCTGGGCCTGCGAGGTGCGCGGCAGCGAGACGCCCGCCTGCCGGTACGACCAGACCATCAGCCCGGAGCAGTCGAAGCCGGAGGGGCCGGTGGAGCCCCACACGTACGGGCGGCCGACGGCGGCCCGGGCCGCCATCACGGCGGTCGCGGCGCGGCCCGACCCGGGGCCGAGGGAGGACAGCTCGGGCAGCGCGTCGGGCCGGTCGCCGGAGCGCGAGGAGCGCTCGAAGTCGGCCCGCTCCTGCGACGGCATCGCGTTGAGCAGCCGCCGGGCGGCCGCGAGCTTCGCGGTGACGGAGCGCTTGTGCCGGGCCACGTCGGAGCGCAGGGCGTCGAGTTCGGCGAGTTTGCGGGAGGCCTCCTGACGCTCCTGGCCGAGCCGGCGCTGCTCCTCGCGGAGTTCGTCGAGCTGCCGGGCCTGGCGGCCGGTCAGCCGGTCCAGGGCGGCCGCCTGTTCCAGGTACGCGTCGGGGTCCTCGGCCAGCATCAGGCCGACGGCGGGATCGATGCCGCCGCTGCGGTACTGGGCCCCGGCGAAGGTGCCGAGGACGCCCCGCATGGTGTTGATGCGCTCCTGGCCGCGGGCCACCGCGTCCTGGGCCCGGTCGACCTCGACGCGGAGCCGGTCGGCCTTCTCGCCGGCCTCGTTGAAGCGCTCGGTGGCCTGTTCGGCCTCCTCGAAGAGCCGGTCGACCTGGGCGCTGATGCCGGTTCTCGCCGCGCCACCGGGCTCGTACGGCAGGCCGGGGGCCGCGCTCGCGGGCGCGCCCGTCATGGCGGCCGCGGCCGTGGCCGCGGCGGCGGCGGCGGCGAGGACGGTGACCTTCGTGTTCCGGTCGAGGCTGCCGAGCCCGGGCCGGCGATGGGACGCCACGTGAAACCGCTCCCTTCCGCTGTGCGGGGCCCGGGTCCGCCCCCCGTGGACGGCCGTGTGCCGGGGTTCCGCGCTGGCAGACAGTAGCGGCGCGACCACACACCGGCCAACGACCGCCGGAGGGCGCACACGACGACGCCCCGCAGGAGACGCAGGTCACCGGCGGGGCGTGCGGTCAGGGCGGGGCCGCGGAATTCGCCCGGATGGGCGGCGTACGGCACGTCCTGGACGACGGGGCGGAGCGGATCAGATGCGGACGCCGAACTGGAACGGCATGTTGTCCAGCGATTCGTACTTGACGCCGCCGCGCGGGTTGGACGCGTGCAGGGTCATGTTGTTGCCCGCGTACAGGCCGACGTGGTGCAGGTCCCCGTAGAAGAAGACCAGGTCACCGGGCTGGAGCTGGCTCTTGCTGATGCGCGTGCCATCGTTGGCCTGGGTGTAGGTGACGCGGCTGATGCTGACGCCGGCCTGCTTGTACGCCCACTGGGTCAGGCCCGAGCAGTCGAAGGCGTTGGGGCCCTCTTCGCCGGAAATGTACGCACTGCCCACCTTGGTCTTGGCGGCGGCGAGGGCGGCGCCCGCGCGGCCCGAGGCGCTGACGTTGCCGAGGTCGACGCGCTGGCCGTCGGCGCGGCTGGCGCGCGTCTCCTCGTCCTTGAGCGCCGCGCGCTCCTGCGCGGTCAGGGTGTTGAGGAGGGCCCGGGCCTCGGCGAGCTTGTCCTGCGAGGCCTTCTTCTTCTCGCCGAGCTCCTTGCGGGTGGCGTCGAGGTCGGCGAGCTTGCCGGCGGCCTCCTGGCGCTGCTGCGCGAGGGTCCGCTGCTTGGTCTGGATCCGCTGGACCGACTCGACCTGCTTGCCGCTCAAGTGCTCCAGGGAGGAGGCCTTGTCGAGGTAGCCGTCGGGGTCCTCGGAGAGGAGGAGCGCGAGGGAGGGGTCTATGCCGCCGGTGCGGTACTGGGCGCTCGCCATCGAACCGAGCGCGTTGCGCATGTCGTTGAGCTCGCTCTGGCCGCGCGCGACCTGGTCCTGGATCTGCCCGATTTCCTTTTCGAGCTTCTCCTGGCGCTCCTTGGCCCCGTTGAACTTCTCGGTGGCCTGCTCCGCCTCTTCGTAGAGGGCGTCGACCTGGGTCTTGACCTCGTCCTTGCTCGGCTTCGCCGGAGCGGCGGAGGCACCCTGGGAGGAGAACGCGACGGCCGCGGCCGCGGCGGCGGTGATCACGGTCACACGAGCGCGGGTCGGCTGCTTGGGTCGACGGTGGGACGCCACGAAGGCGAGCTCCTTCTTCCTCGAGCCGCCGAAGAACGCAACTCGGCAGCACCTCCGCCGACACCCCGAATGAGTGATCTACCGCACGAAGGTTTGAGCAGACCCTAGTGACCCAGCTGTGATCAGTTCAAATCCTGTCGGGCAAAAACTCGGCGTTCGACCAGGTTCTTTACCTACAGCGCACGCTCTGTGCAGGGCACTTGACGGTACGTTCCCTACGACCCCTACCAATTCCGGCATTCGGGCGAGGAGTTACGAAACGCGCGAAAGCCGCTTCAGCAACAAAGCGGACGTCACGGGCCTCGCCCCCGCCTTGGCCACCCCGTCGGCGACCTCCCGGTCCGTGGAGACCACGACCACGGGCCGGCCGGGGGGCTCCGCACGCACCAGCTGGCGGATCAGCTCGTCCGCCGTCACCCCGGCCTTGGAGAACAGCACCCGCACCCCGCGCGGCGGCGCGAGCAGCACCGGGGCCGCCAGCTCCGCCCCGTCGAAGACACAGGTCATCTCCGCGCCCGTCTGCGCGGCCAGCATCGACAGCCCGCCCAGCAGCCGCAGCCGCTGCTTCTCCAGCGGCATCGTCGGATAGCCGGTCTTCGTCACGTTGTAGCCGTCGACCACCAGATGCGCCTGAGGCAGCGCCAACAGCTGGTCCAGCAGCGCCGGATCGGTCTCCGACAGGGCGCGCGCCGCGATGTCCTTCGGTGTCATCCGGCCCGGCTCCACCGCCTCCACGGTGTCGGCCGGCCGCGTCGAGACGGGCGGCAGGGCCAGCTCGCGGCGCAGCCCCTGGGCGGCGTCCAGCACGGTGTCCAGCAGCAGCCGCAGCCGCATGTCCTCAATGCTGCGCCCCTCGCGGGTGGCCCGGCGCGAGGTCTCCAGCGCCGTCTCCACCTCCGCGAGGCGCGACTTGAGCCGCCGGGTCTCGCTCTCGGCGCTGGCCACCCGCGTGGCCGCGTCGCCGCGGATCCCGTCGATCTCGGCGTTCACCTTGCGCAGGGCCGCCTCGCCGCGCTTGACGTCGCTCAGCGCGCTGCGCAGCTTGCGCTGAAGCGATTCGGCTTCCTTGCGGGCCGTTTCCAGCTCGGCCCGCACCTGCTCGCCGCCCGTGCGGTGCAGTTCCCGTACGTGGGCCAGCTCCTCGCGCAGGCGCTCCAGCTCGCGCCGGGTCTCCTCGCCGACCCGCTCGGCGTCGGCGCGCTGCGCCTCCTCGCCCGCAGCGGCCACCAGCTTGACCCAGCCGGCCGGCCGCAGCACGAACGCGGCGGCGGCCACGTCCAGCGGATCCGCGGCGGCCGGCGGCGCGCCGGCCTCCAGCGCCCCGGCCAGGTCCGCCTGCGCCTCACGCAGCTTCTCGGCGACCCGGCTGCGGAACACGCCGTCGGTCTCGACCGCCGCGGCCATCGCGTTGCCCGCGAACTTGGCGCGCCGGGTGGGGGTGAAACGGGCGTACTGGCGCAACTGCGCCGGGAGGTCCGCGACCGTCAGACCGCCGAAGGCGTCCGATACGAGTGCGACGACCCGGCGCCGCACGCCTTCCGGCAGCGGGCGGTCGAGTGCCTCGGCGGCGTCGCCGGCCGCGTCGGCCGGCTCAGCGCCGCTTGCTGGCTCCACAATCCGTCACCCCTACCGTGATCTTCCTGTGGGTGCGGCTCCGTCAGGAGTCCGCGCCCGGCCTGTCCACGAGTTCGATCTGGTCCACCGCGTTGCACCACCGGCAGCGGACCGACTCGATGGTCTCATTGACCACCTCGCGCTCCTCGACCTTGGGCTCCCCGGCGAGGTCCAGGTGGACGTATTCCACGACCTTCGACGAACGGGTGACGTCGAAGCGCGTGAGGTTGCCGCACAGGGTGCAGCGCCACCGGGTGGTGTCGGTCGGCAGGGGAACCGTCATCAGGCCGCTCTCTCCTTCGTAGCTGATTCAATTAAAGCCGTCCGCGCGGCCGGATGCGTCGGCAGGCGGACCGCAGCTCGTAACCCTACGGCCTGCCACCGCTTCAGGTGGGTTCCGTTGCGTCATGCTCTGTCACATGATCGTAAGGTGGCGGGCCGTACGCGAGGCAGCCCGGGGACCGGTGGTCACCCATGCGCTGATCGCGGGCTGCGGCGTGGTGTTCGTGCTCGGCCCGGCGTCGGGCCTCAACCCGGTCTACGGGACGGGCGGCGACGAGCTGCTGAGCGCCGGGACGGCGTACTTCCGGCGCTGGGGCGTGGTCCCGGACGAGCTCTTCACGGGCACCCCGCGCGCCTGGCTGACCCCGCTGACCGCGCTCTTCGTCCACGGCAGCTGGCTGCACCTGCTCGGGAACATGCTCTTCCTGTACGTCTTCGGCGCGATGGCGGAGGAGCGGATGGGCCGCCCGGCGTTCCTCGTCTTCTACCTCTGCACGGGGTACCTGGCGCTGGCGGCGTACGCGGCGGCCAACGCGCATTCCGCGCAGACCCTGGTGGGGGCGTCCGGCGCGATCTCGGCCGTCCTGGGCGCCTTCCTCTACCTCCTCCCGCGGGCGAGGGTGACGAGCCTGTTCCCGTTCCTCTTCTTCCTGCCGCTGCGCTTCCCGGCGTGGCTCGTGCTGTTGTTCTGGTTCGCCCTCCAATGGGTGGCGGCGCACCGGGCGGAGAGCGGGCCGGGGGTCGCCTATCTGGCCCACCTGGTGGGCTTCTCGCTCGGCTTCCTCTACGCGTGGGGCCGGTACCGGCGTACGACTAGAGTGGAGCGACCAGCGACGGCCACCGAGGGAGACAGTCAGCCGTGATCACCGCGATCGTGCTCATCAAGACCAGCGTGGACCGCATCCCCGAGATCGCCGAGTCCATCGCCGCGCTGGACAGCGTCAGCGAGGTCTACTCCGTCACGGGGACGTACGACCTGATCGCACTGGTCCGCGTGGCCCGCCACGAGAACCTGGCCGACATCATCCCGGGCCGCATCAGCAAGATCCCGGGCGTCGAGGCGACGGACACCCACGTGGCGTTCCGCACGTACTCCCAGCACGACCTGGAAGCGGCGTTCGCGATCGGCCTCGACGCGTAACGCCTCCGGCGCGGCTTGCGGTACGGCTCGGGCTCCGCGCCCCTGCCCTTCGGCCGCGCGGCCCCGGCACGGCTTGCCCTGCGCCCGGCTCGGCGCTGTCTCCTCGGCTCACGCCGTGCCGGGCTCCGCCCGGACCCGCGCCTCAAACGCCGGCGAGGCTGAATTTGCCTGCGCTGAGCTTCCGGGTGCTGCCCGGACCCGCGCCTCAAACGCCGGCGGGGCTGGATGGTGCGGGCCTGTCGGCGCAGGTCGGTCCGTGGGGCCGTGCCGGGGTGTCTCCTCGGCTCGCGCCTGCGGGCATGTCCCGGCCATCGGCCTGGGTTGCGCGCTCGTCCTGCGGGGACACCCCGGCACGTCCCCACTCCCCTCCGCCCCAGCCACGCGAAGGAACTCCCCCGCACTGCCGAAGCCGGCCGGTGGGGCGGGGACACGCAGGAGGGTCCCCGCAGGACGAGCGCGCAACCCAGGCCGCAGGGGCGCAGCCACTGCCAAGTGCGCGAGCCGAGGAGATCCTCGTGCGGGGCACCGACCCACCCCCACACACCGCCAAAGCCCCGCAGGGGAACCGCGCGAGCCGAGGAGATCCTCGTGCGGGGCCCCGACCCACCCCCGGACTAGGCCAGCCGTACACCGCTGAGCACCCCGCAGGGCAACCCGCACCACTCAGCCCCGCCGGCGATTGAGGCGCGGGTCCGGGCAGCGCCCGGCACGGCGTGAGCCGAGGAGACAGCGCCGAGCCGCCCGCAGGGGACCCGTCCCAGCCCAGTCAGAGGCTCGGCAGGGTCTCGTCCGGGGCCGCCGGGCGGGCCTCCGTCAGCCAGAAGACGTACCCGCGCAGGTACTCGGCCAGGCCGTCCTCGATGTACGCGGCGTACGCTCGCGCGCCGCCCGCCGCCTCGCGCTCGCCCGCCCGCTCCGACACCGACCAGCTCTGGTCCAGGGCCACGGCCCACTCCCGCACCCGGCCCCGGTCGCGCCACCAGTCGCGGACGAGCTCCGGCGTCCAGAGAGCGTCCCCGTCGCACTGGAAGCCCCCCATCGGGTCCTGCCAGGCCGCGGCCATGACCCGGTGCGTCTCCTCGGGCGTGCGCGGCTGACGGTAGACGAACTCCTGGCCGCAGTCGTCGTCGTAGAGGATGTGGTCGGGTGCGACATCCCGGCCCACCCAGCAGGTGTCGGTCGTCGCCCCGTAGAACGGCCCCGGCACGTTGCGCCAGTTGCGCTCCTGCCACGTGTCGGGCCAGCGGCTCCATGCGTCGCCGTACGCGGGCACCCACTCGGCCAGGCCGGGGAGCGGCTCACCCTCCACGCAGGCGCGGACGGTCGGTATCGGATCCCAGTACGTCATGATCCCCAGCCTGTCAGACGGCGGGAACGCAGCGGCCCTCCTCCGTGCGGTACTGCCACTTGGCGCCGTCCGCGACGAGTTCCTTCACCGCCCGCACGAACCGCTCCACGTGCTCGTCCGGGGTGCCGGCGCCGAAGCTGACGCGGATCGCGTTCAGCGAGCGCTCCCCGGGGGCCGCCTCCGGCGCACCGCATTCGCCCTGGGCCTGCGGCTCGCTGCCCAGCAGGGTGCGGACCAGCGGGTGGGCGCAGAACAGGCCGTCGCGGACGCCGATCCCGTACTCCGCGGACAGGGCCGCCGCGAAGTGGGAGCTGTTCCAGCCGTCCACCACGAAGGAGATGACGCCGACCCGCGGCGCGTCGTCCCCGAACAGGGAGAGGACACGGACGGCCGGGACCTCCGCGAGGCCCTCGCGGACCTTCGCGATGAGGTGGCGCTCCCGGGCGACCAGGTTCTCGAAGCCCGCCTCGGTCAGGGCCTTGCAGGCCGAGGCGATGGAGTAGACGCCGATGACGTTCGGGGAGCCGGCCTCGTGGCGGGCGGCCGTGGTGTGCCACTCGACGTCCACGCCGCCGTCCTCGCGCCGGGCCACCGTGCGGGAGGCCCCGCCGCCGGCCAGGTAGGGCTGCGCCTCCTGCAGCCAGTCCGCGCGGCCGGCGAGCACGCCCGAGCCGAACGGCGCGTAGAGCTTGTGCCCGGAGAAGGCGACCCAGTCCACGTCCAGGTCCTGCACGGAGACGGCGTGGTGCGGGGCGAGTTGGGCGGCGTCCAGGACGATCCGCGCGCCGTGGGCGTGCGCGGCGGCCGCGAGCTCCTTCACCGGCCACAGCTCACCGGTGACGTTGGACGCGCCCGTGACGCACACGAGTGCCGGGCCGTAGGGCTCGCGGCCGGCCAGTGCCCGCTCCAGGGTGGCGACGGCCTCGTCCGGGGTGCGCGGGGCGTTGAGGTAGGTGACCTGCGCGTTCGTCCACGGCAGCAGCGAGGCGTGGTGCTCGGTCTCGAAGACGAAGACCTGGCAGTCGGCGGGGAGCACGGCGGCGAGCAGGTTCAGGGAGTCGGTGGTGGACCGGGTGAAGACCACCTGGTCGGAGGGGCGGCAGTCGAGGAACTCGGCGACGGTGGCCCGGCTCTGCTCGAAGAGGTCGGTGGAGAGCTGCGAGAGGTAGCCGGCGCCGCGGTGGACGCTGCCGTAGTACGGGGCGTAGGCGGCCACGTCGTCCCAGACCCGCTGCAGGGCGGGGGCGCTGGCGGCGTAGTCGAGGGCCGCGTAGGTGACCTCGCCCCCGGTGACGAGCGGGACGGTGACGTCCCGGCCGAGGACCGGCAGCGGCTCGGCACAGCCGGGGTCACAGGCGGTGGCGGTGGTGGCGGTGGCTACGGCGGCGTTCAGGGATGCGGACATGGCGGTATCTCCCGGCAGGCAGGGCTGAATGGCTTCGGTGTGCCCGTACGCGGGTACGGCTCGGCGGCCGTCCGGGGTACGGGAGGTCCCTCGGACCGGTCTGCACGCGGGTACGCGGAAGTGACCCTGATCCGAGGGGTGAAGGTGGGGCGGAGTCGCCCTATCGCATTCGCTTGCTCACGGAAAAAAGCTCCTCGAGAAGACCAGGACCCCTGGTTTCGAGGGATCCGCGCTTGCCGTAGGCCTTGCTGCCTACGACCTGGTCATCACCCGGGGCACCCCGCCACGGAAGGAGGGTTGCCGGACAGCAAGCCGGGGCCTAAACGCTGTCACTCGTGACCTGGTCAGCATCCTGCCACAAGATCCCCCGAGCACAAGACCCCGGTCCGCATGGCGGAACGGGGCCTTGGCTCGAAACGATCGACCGGTCGACCGGGATCAGGCGTTGCTGGCGGCCACCCACCGCTCCAGGGCCGCCCGCGCCGCACCCGAGTCGACCGACTCCGCCGCACGGGTGATGCCGGCCGCGAGCTGCTCCTCCAGGGTGCCCGTACCGGGGTCCAGGGCCACCAGGGCCGCCGCCGAGTTCAGCAGCACCGCGTCGCGGACCGGGCCCGTCTCGCCCGCCAGCAGGCGGCGGGCCACGTCCGCGTTGTACGAGGGGTCCCCGCCGGCCAGGGCCGAGACGTCGACCAGGCCGATGCCGACGTCGCGCGGGTCGAAGCCCTGCTCCACGACCTTGCCGTCGCGCACCCACCAGACGCGCGAGGTCGACGTCGTGGTCAGTTCGTCCAGGCCGTCGTCCCCGCGGAAGACCAGCGCGGACGAGCCGCGCTCGGCGAGCACGCCCGCCACGATCGGGGCCATCCGGGGGTCGGCGACGCCCGTCGCCTGGGCCCGTACCCGGGCCGGGTTGGTCAGCGGGCCGAGGATGTTGAACGTGGTGCGGATGCCCAGTTCCCTGCGCGCCCCCGCCACGTGCCGCAGCGCCGGGTGGAACTTCACGGCGAAGCAGAAGGTGATGCCGGCCTCCTCGGCGACCTCGACCACCCGCGCCGTGCTGAGGTCGAGGTTGACGCCGAGCTTCTCCAGGACGTCCGAGGACCCGCTCGCGGAGGACGCGGCCCGGTTCCCGTGCTTGACCACCTTGGCGCCGGTACCGGCCACCACAACCGCCGACATCGTCGAGATGTTCACCGTCTTGGCCCCGTCGCCGCCGGTGCCGACGATGTCCACCGTCCGGCCCGGCACCTCGATCAGGTTGGCGTGCGCGTACATGGCCCGCACGAGGCCGTTGATCTCCGCGACCGTCTCCCCCTTGGCCCGCAGCGCGACCGTGAAGCCGGCGATCTGGGCGTCGGTGGCCTCCCCGCGCATGATCCGGTCCATGGCCCAGGCGGTGTCGTCGGCGCTCAGGTCCTGGCCGGTCAGCAGGGCGTCGAGAAGGCCCGGCCAGCCACGGGCCGCCACGCTGTCGCCGCCTGCCGGGGTCACAACGTTCATGGTCCGCTCCTGTGCTAGTGGGCCGCCCCCGTACCGCCGCCCACGTCGAATGGGAAGGGCTTCAGCCTATCCAGCCCCGGAGACGGCAAAGAGCCCCGTCCAGACACTGGACGGGGCTCTCGCCGTGGCGACACCAGGACTGACCGAAATCAGTCCCTCATGCAGTGGTGCAGGGGATCAGTGGTGGCCGTGGCCGGCCTGGATCTCCTTGTACTCCTCCACCGTGGGCTTCGGAATCTGGTTGTTCTCAGCGTAGAAGCCCTTGCTGAGCTTCGCGCGCAGCTTCTCCATCGCCTTCACCTTGCGCTCGACACCGTTCTCGTCGACCGTCGGGCCGATCTCGATCGGCTTGTACTGCTCGTGCGCGGTGAGGACGTGCAGGCGGCCCTGCGGGAGCGGCTCGTGAACCTCGACGAACTCACCGTGCGGCAGACGCTTGATGATGCCGGTCTCGCGACCGTGCAGCACCTTGTCGTGGTCCCGGCGCTGGAGGCCGAGGCAGATCCGCTTGGTGACGATGAAGGCGAGGACCGGGACGACGAAGAAGCCGATCCGGACGAACCAGGTGATCGCGTTGATCGAGAGGTGGAAGTACTGCGCGAACAGGTCGTTTCCACCGCCGATCAGGAGCACGACGTACTCCGCGAGCCAGGCGACACCGAAGGCCGTACGGGTCGGGACGTTGCGCGGGCGGTCCAGGATGTGGTGCTCGCGCTTGTCCCCGGTGACCCAGGACTCGATGAAGGGCCAGACGGCGATCGCACCCAGCACCAGCGGGAAGAGCAGCAGCGGGATGAACACGCCCAGGACGAGCGTGTGGCCCCACAGGTTGATCTCCCAGCCGGGCATGGCACGGATCAGGCCTTCCGGCATGCCCATGTACCAGTCGGGCTGCGCACCGGTGGACACGTGGTCCGGGCGGTACGGGCCGAGCGCCCAGATCGGGTTGATCGTGGCGATCGCGGCGACGGCCGAGATGACACCGAAGACCAGGAAGAAGAAGCCTCCGGCCTTGGCCATGTAGACCGGCAGCAGCGGCATGCCGACGACGTTGTTGTTCGTCTTGCCGGGACCCGCGAACTGGGTGTGCTTGTGGTAGAAGACCAGGATCAGGTGGGCCACGAGCAGGCCCATCATGATGCCGGGCAGCAGCAGGATGTGCACCGAGTAGAACCGCGCGACGAAGTCGCCGCCGGGGAACTCTCCGCCGAACAGGAACATCGACAGGTACGTGCCGACGACCGGGACGGACAGGATGGCGCCCTGCATGAAGCGGACACCGGTACCCGAGAGCAGGTCGTCCGGCAGCGAGTAACCGGTGAAGCCGGTGAACATGCCGAGGACCAGCAGCAGGAAGCCGAAGATCCAGTTGACCTCACGCGGCTTGCGGAACGCGCCGGTGAAGAAGACGCGCATCATGTGCACGATCATCGCCGCGACGAAGATCAGCGCGGCCCAGTGGTGGATCTGACGGATCAGCAGGCCACCGCGGACGTCGAAGCTGATGTCCAGGGTCGAGGCGAAGGCCTCGGACATCAGGACGCCCTGCATCGGCACGTACGAGCCGTGGTACTCCACCTCGTTCATGCTCGGGTGGAAGAACAGCGTCAGGTACACACCCGTGAGGATGATGATGATGAAGCTGTAGAGGCAGATCTCACCCAGCATGAAGGACCAGTGGTCCGGGAAGATCTTGCGCATGTTGGCCTTGGCCAGCCCGTAGATGCCCAGGCGGCCGTCCGCCCAGTCCGCTACGCGCTCGCCGGCCGGCGCCTTGCGCTTGTTGTTGTCGGGGGTGCTCATCCGCGCTCCCAGAAGGCAGGACCGACGGGCTCTTCGAAGTCGCCGAGCGCTTCGAGGAAGCCTTCGTCATTCACGCCGATCCGCAGCTGCGGAAGCGCGTGACCGGCCGGGCCGAAGATGACTCGGGCGCCGTCGGAGAGGTCGAAGGTGGACTGGTGGCACGGGCAGAGCACGTGGTGCGTCTGCTGCTCGTACAGGCTGATCGGGCAACCGACGTGGGTGCAGATCTTGGAGTAGGCGACGATCCCGTCGTGGGACCACTCCAGCTCCTGCTTGTCCTTGATGTCGTCCGGCTGAATGCGGACGATCATCAGGGCGGCCTTGGCGATCTGGACCTGGAAGTCGTGCTGGTGCTCGTCCAGGCCTTCCGGCATGGCGAAGGTCAGCGAACCGACGAGGACGTCCTCGGGACGCAGCGGCTCCATCGTGTTCTGGTTGATGAGCAGCTTGCCCTTGGCCCACAGGGTCGTGCGCAGCTTCTTCTCGGGCAGCGGGCCCAGGTCGCGCATGATCACGACGGCGGAGAGCGGCAGCATGGCCAGCGCGCCCAGCATCGTGTTGCGGATCAGCGGGCGGCGGGCGATGCCGGACTCGTTCGCACCGTCGGCGAAGTCCTGCAGGACCTGCGCCTTGACCTCCGGCGGAGCGGCGATCTCGTGGCGGTCCGCGGCGACCTCGACGTCGGACATCAGGGTGCGGGCCCAGTGGACCGCACCCGCGCCGATGCAGAAGAGCGCCGTGCCCAGGGTCATGCCCAGCGAGAAGTTGAGCGCGCTGATCTTCCCGAGCGGGAAGATGTACACGATCTTGTCGACCGGGAAGATCACGTAGGACGCGATGAAGCCGATCGTGGCCAGCATCGAGATCGTGAACAGCATCGCGACGGTGCGCTCGGAGCGCTTCGCCGCCCGCTCGTCGATGTCCTGGATGCGGGGCTTGTGGACCGGCAGGCCCGGGTCGGCGAACGGGTCGTCCGCCACTGCTACGCCACCGTGGTGGTCGTCGCCCTGCTCGCTCGGCAGGTGCTTCTCTTCGGGAATCTCTTGGCTACTCATGACTTCTTGGCCTTAGCGGTGTGGGCCGCGACCCAGACGGCGACAGCGATCAACGCACCCAGGGCGAAGATCCAGCCGAACAGACCCTCGGAGACGGGGCCGAGGCCACCGAGCTTCAGGCCACCGGGGCTGGTCGACTTCTCGCCGTTCACGTTCTCCAGGTACGCGATGATGTCCTTCTTCTGCTTCTCCGGCATGGTGCTGTCGGGGAAGGAGGGCATGTTCTGCGGGCCGGTCTGCATGGCCTCGTAGATGTGCTTCGGCGAGACGTCCTCAAGGTTGGGGGCGTACTTGCCGTTCGTCAGTGCGCCGCCCTCGCCGGTGAAGTTGTGGCACTGCGCGCAGTTGTTGCGGAACAGCTCACCACCGTTGGCGATGTCGGCACCCGCCGGGTCGTACTGCTTCTCGGTCGGCGTGATCGGGCCGGCGCCGAGGGACGCGATGTAGGCGGCCAGCTGGTCGATCTGCGCCTGGGTGTAGATGGCGGGCTTCTTCGGCACCTGGGCGCCGGGCTGCTGGGCGGGCATGCGGCCCGTGCTCACCTGGAAGTCGACGGCCGCGGAGCCGACGCCGACCAGGCTCGGGCCGTCAGAGGAACCCTGACCGCCGGTTCCGTGGCAGCTTGCGCAACCCACGGCGTAGAGCTTCTTGCCCTCCTCGATGGCGAGGGACTGGGCGGTTTCATCGGCCTGCGCCTTGCCCGCGGGAGCAAAGGCGGCGTACAGCCCCCCAGTGGCCGCCAGCGCGAGGAGTAGAACGACGACCGCCGCCAGCGGATGGCGTCGTCGTGCGGAGAGCTTTTTCACGGATTACCCCGGTGTCAGGATCTTCTGCGTCGGTGTGTCTGGATGGAGTGCCGGGTCTTGCCCGGTGACGTGTTCGCTACTTGATCAGGTAGATCGTGGCGAAGAGGCCGATCCAGACGACATCGACGAAGTGCCAGTAGTAGGACACGACGATGGCCGACGTGGCCTGTTCGTGGGTGAACCTCTTGGCCGCGTACGTCCGGCCGAGGACCAGCAGGAAGGCGATGAGGCCGCCCGTCACGTGCAGACCGTGGAAGCCGGTGGTCAGGTAGAAGACCGAGCCGTACGGACCGGACGAGAGGCTCATGCCCTCGTGCTTGACCAGCTCGGTGTACTCGAACACCTGGCCGCCAATGAAGATCGCACCCATGACGAACGTGATGATGAACCACGTCCGGAGCTTCTTCACGTCACCGCGCTCGGCTGCGAATACGCCGAGCTGGCAGGTGAGCGAGGAAAGCACCAGGATCGTCGTGTTCGTCGCCGAGAAGGGCAGGTTCAAGGCCTCGGCCTCGGCTGTCCAGTACTCGGGTCCTGTCACGGATCGCAGGGTGAAGTACATCGCGAAGAGGGCCGCGAAGAACATCAGCTCGGAACTCAACCAGATGATGGTTCCGACGCTGACGAGGTTCGGCCGGTTGACCGTCGGGTGCGCGTGCCCGGTATCTACTGTCGTTGCTGTCGCCACGACCGACATTATGTCGGTCGCTTATCCCGCCCTCACCCCGGGGGGTGCCGTTCGGAGTGTCAGGGGCGTGTGCAAGGCCCGAACGGCCCATCAGATGAGCCAATGAGCGTCTCGCGCGAGGGTGTCGGAACCGATGTTGACAGCGCATCGGGAGGAGTAGCATCCCGCGCAACATCAACGTGATTCACGGGACACGTGGAGGAACGAAATGCGGGCGACTGCGCGGGTTCTGGTCTACAGCGACGACGCGGGCACCCGGGAGCAGGTGCGGCTGGCGGCAGGGCGCAGGCCGGCCGCGGATCTGCCGCCGGTGGAGTTCCTGGAGTGCGCGACGCTTCCTGCGGTGCTGACGGCGCTGGACGCGGGCGGCATCGACGTGTGCGTGCTGGACGGCGAGGCGGTTCCGGCCGGGGGCATGGGTGTGTGCCGGCAGATCAAGGACGAGATCTTCCGGTGTCCGCCGGTGCTGCTGCTGATGGGGCGCCCCCAGGACGCCTGGCTGGCCACGTGGAGCCGCGCGGACGCCGCCCTGACCCTTCCGGTGGATCCGGTCGAGTTCGCGGACGCCCTGGCGGGTCTGCTGCGCACCAGGCTGTCCTCCTCGGCCGCCTGACGGAGCGCCCGCGGGGCCTGTGGATCGCCGTAGGCCCCGCGGGGTCCTCGCCCCCGCGGGGTCCTCGCGTCAGACCGTGGGCCGCAGGCGGGCCTGGTCCATCGGACTGCGGCCTTCCTTGGTGCCCTTGAGCAGGGCGCTGCCCTCGCGCCAGTCCTTCCAGTCCATGTTCCAGTCGCCGAAGCCGTTGCCGAAGATGTCCATGTCGTCGCCGATGCTGTTGATCACCTGAACGATGTCGCCCTCGGTGATGTTCTCGTAGAACCAGGCGGCGTTGCCGGTGCTCATGCCCGTGCAGCCGTGGCTGACGTTGGCGTAGCCGTGCGAGCCGATGGACCACGGCGCGGCGTGGACGTATTCACCACTCCAGGTGACACGGGTGGCCCAGTAGACGGGCAGGTTGTAGTACTCGCTGCCGCCGATGCCGACGGTGTCACCGCGCATCTGTACGTAGTACTGCTTCCCGAGCACCACCTTGATGCCGTTGCGGGTGGAGAAGCCGGGCTTGCCGGTGGTGACCGGGATGGAATTGATCACTTCTCCGTTGCGCCGGAACGTGAGCCAGTGCGAGGAGGCGTCGGTGGTGACCTCGACGCGGTCGCCGATCTCCAGCTTCACCGGCTTGGAGACGGACCCGTGGAGCTCGTCGGTGATCTTGATCCCTTCGAGGTTGCTCCGCACGGAGACCTCGGTGTTGGCGGGCCAGTAGTCCTTGGGCCGGTAGTGGATCCTCTTGTCGTCCACCCAGTGCCAGGCGCCCTCGACGCCGGGCGGGGCGTCGACGATCAGGCCCCGTTCCACGACCGCGCGGGCGGCCTTGTCCTTGACCGGCTCGTTGAGGTCGGCGGTGAGGGGCTGTCCGACGCCGTACTTGCCCTCCTCCGGGCCGAATTCGACCTTGAGGACCCCCTTGGACGGGGTGGTGTCGAAGGTCAGCGTGCGCTGCCCCGGGGCGCCCCGCTCGTCCTCGGTGCTCACGGTGACCGTGTAGCGGACGCCTGCCGCCATCGGGACTGTGTTGTGCCAGCGGTCGCCCTTGGCACTCAGCTCGCCCGCCAGGCGGCGCCCGTGGGTGTCCACGGCCGTCACGTCGGTGATCCTGCCGCCGCCGGCCTTGGCGGTGATTTCGAGGGGCCGTTCGGGGTCCACGGGGCGGCTGCCGGAGGTCCGGTTGAAGGCGACCTGATCGCCCGCGTCGTACGGGCGGGCGGACAGCGGGTTGTCGCCGGACCCGCATGCGGTGGCGCCGGCCCCGAGGGACGCGACCAGCAGGGAGCAGCTGAGTACCGTCCAAAGACGCGGTGAGTGCTTCATGGATCCAACGCTATGAAAGTATGACAATTACGGCGCGCGGGATGACTGCAAACGAGGGGCCCGGACTCCTCCGAAGAGGTGTCCGGGCCCCGGGTACCGCGCGGCCGGGCCGCGAGGGTGCTGCTACTGGTTCTGGTTCTCACCGCGGTAGTACTCGTACACCCAGCCCCACAGACCGATCAGGATCAGGGGAGCGGAGAAGTACATCAGCCACCAGCCGAAGACGACGCCCATGAAGGCGAAGGCGCCACCGACGGCCAGCGAGAGCGGCTGCCAGCTGTGCGGGGAGAAGAACCCCAGCTCGCCCGCCTCGTCGGCGACGTCGGCCTCCAGGTTGTCCTGGGCCATCTCGTCGACGCGCTTGGCCGTGAAGGCCAGGTAGTAGCCGATCATGACGCTCAGGCCGAAGGCCAGGAAGAGCGCGGTGGTACCGACGGGCTCCTTCGACCACACGCCATACACGATGGCCATGACCAGGATGAAGAAGGAGAGCCAGAGGAACATCTTGCCCTGGATCTTCACTTGCCGGCCTCCTTGCCACCGGTGACGGCCGCGGTGGCGACGCTGTGGTCCTCAAGGTGGTCGAGGGCCGCGATCTCCGGGTGGTGCAGGTCGAACGCCGGGGACTCGGAACGGATCCGCGGCAGGGTGAGGAAGTTGTGCCGCGGCGGCGGGCAGGACGTCGCCCACTCGAGCGAACGGCCGTAACCCCACGGGTCGTCGACCTCGATCTTCTTGCCGTACTTGGCCGTCTTCCAGACGTTGTACATGAACGGCAGCATCGACAGGCCGAGCACGAACGAGCTGATCGTCGAGATCGTGTTCAGCAGCGTGAAGCCGTCGGCGGCGAGGTAGTCGGCGTAACGACGCGGCATGCCCTCGGCACCGAGCCAGTGCTGCACCAGGAAGGTGCCGTGGAAGCCGATGAACAGCGTCCAGAAGGTGATCTTGCCCAGGCGCTCGTCCAGCATCTTGCCCGTGAACTTCGGCCACCAGAAGTGGAAGCCGGCGAACATCGCGAAGACCACGGTGCCGAAGACGACGTAGTGGAAGTGCGCGACGACGAAGTACGAGTCGGAGACGTGGAAGTCCATCGGGGGCGAGGCCAGGATGACGCCGGTCAGACCGCCGAAGGTGAAGGTGACCAGGAAGCCGATCGTCCAGAGCATCGGTGTCTCGAAGGACAGTGAGCCCTTCCACATGGTGCCGATCCAGTTGAAGAACTTCACACCGGTCGGTACCGCGATCAGGAAGGTCATGAAGGAGAAGAACGGCAGCAATACACCACCGGTGACGTACATGTGGTGGGCCCACACGGTCACCGAGAGGCCGGCGATCGCGATCGTCGCGGCGATCAGACCGATGTAACCGAACATCGGCTTGCGCGAGAAGACCGGAATGATCTCGGAAACGATTCCGAAGAACGGCAGCGCGATGATGTACACCTCTGGGTGCCCGAAGAACCAGAAGAGGTGCTGCCACAGCAATGCGCCGCCGTTGGCCGCGTCGAAGATGTGCGAACCGAACTTGCGGTCGGCCTCCAGCGCGAACAGCGCGGCGGCCAGCACCGGGAAGGCGAGCAGGACCAGGACACCGGTCAGCAGCACGTTCCAGGTGAAGATCGGCATGCGGAACATCGTCATGCCGGGCGCGCGCATGCAGATGATCGTGGTGATGAAGTTGACCGAGCCGAGGATCGTACCGAAGCCCGAGAAGGCCAGACCCATGATCCACATGTCGGCGCCGATGCCCGGCGAGCGGACCGCGTCCGACAGCGGGGAGTAGGCGAACCAGCCGAAGTCGGCGGCGCCGTTCGGCGTCACGAAGCCGGCCACCGCGATGGTCGAGCCGAAGAGGTACAGCCAGTACGCGAACATGTTCAGCCGCGGGAACGCCACGTCGGGCGCGCCGATCTGCAGCGGCATGATCCAGTTCGCGAAACCGGCGAACAGCGGCGTCGCGAACATCAGCAGCATGATCGTGCCGTGCATCGTGAACGCCTGGTTGAACTGCTCGTTCGACATGATCTGCGTACCCGGACGGGCCAGCTCGGCGCGCATGAAGAGCGCGAGGAGGCCGCCGATGAGGAAGAACACGAACGACGTGAGCAGGTACATCGTGCCGATGGTCTTGTGGTCGGTGGTGGTGAGCCACTTCACGACCACGTTGCCCGGCTGCTTGCGCCGTACCGGCAGCTCGTTCTCGTACGAGTCAGCTGCGGCGGCACCCTGGGATTCGTTGAGGATGCTCACAGTTGGTTCACTTCCGCATTCCGGGCCGGGTCCGTCTGCTTGATGCCGGCGGGCAGGAAGCCGGTCTGGCCCTTCTCCGCCAGCTCCTTCAGGTACGCCCGGTACTCCTCGGGCGAGACCACCTTGACGTTGAAGAGCATCCGGGAGTGGTCGACGCCGCAGAGCTCGGCGCACTTGCCCATGAAGGTGCCCTCTTGGCTCGGGGTGACCTCGAAGACGTTGGTGTGGCCCGGGATGACGTCCTGCTTGAACAGGAAGGGGACCACCCAGAAGGAGTGGATGACGTCGTTGGACGACAGGATGAAGCGGACCTTCTCACCCTTGGGGAGGACCAGGGTCGGACCCGGGTTGCCCGTCTGGGGGTTCCGGTCGCCCGGGACGCCCTTCTCGTAGACGCCCTCGGCTCCCGCCTGGAAGTCCTTGGTGAAGCGGTCCGGGATCGCGGCGAGCTCCTTGGGAACCGCACCGGCCTTCGGGGTCGCCGCGTCGCCGTCGACGTCCTCGATGTAGTTGAAGCCCCAGCTCCACTGGAAGCCGATCACGTTGATCGTGTGCGCCGGCTTCGAGAGGGCGAGCAGCTTCGACTCGTCACGCGCGGTGAAGTAGAAGAGCACCGAGACGATGATGAGCGGGACCACGGTGTACAGCGCCTCGATGGGCATGTTGTACCGGGTCTGCGGGGGGACCTCCACCTTCGTCCGGCTGCGCCGGTGGAAGATGACGCTCCAGATGATCAGGCCCCAGACCAGGATGCCCGTGACGAGCGCGGCCGCCCAGGATCCCTGCCACAGGGAGAGGATGCGCGGCGCCTCCTCGGTTACCGGAGTCGGCATTCCGAGGCGGGGAAAGTTTTGCCATGTATACGAGCAACCAGTGGCGGTCGCCAGGACCACGCCCGCAGTCAGCGCCTGCAGCAGCTTCCGCCGCATCGGGCGCCGCGGCGAGCGGTCGGAGCCGTAGGGACTCACGTAGCGCCTTCCCGAGAGTCTCGGCCCGCGCGGCCGGCCGCGGCCGTGTTCGGGTCGGTCGCCGGCCCTGACGCAGGCAGGGGTTTGGATGTTTATGCGGACCAAACCCTACTGGACGCTATTTGGGGTCGCGCGGGGAGGGTGCCCAACGCGCCGCTACTGCCCCCGAAGGGATGGATCCGCCGTACGGGGGACGGGGCGAATGGCCCTGAATGGTGGGCTCCGGAACGCATCTGACGGCCCCTGACCTCGAACGCTCCCGGCCCCGGGTTAGCGTGACCGGATGCCCTACTTCGACAGCGCGTCCGCCGCTCCCCTGCACCCCGTGGCCCGGCAGGCGTTGCAGGCCTCCCTGGACGAGGGCTGGGCGGATCCGGCCCGGCTGTACCGGGAGGGCAGGCGTGCCCGGCTGCTGCTGGACGCGGCGCGGGAGGCCGCCGCGGAGGCGGTGGGATGTCGCGCCGACGAGCTCGTGTTCACTCCTTCGGGGACGCACGCGGTTCACACGGGGGTCGCGGGGGTCCTCGCCGGGCGCCGGCGCGTGGGAGGCCATCTGGTCGTATCGGCGGTCGAACACAGTTCTGTACTGCACGCGGCCGCGGCGCACGAGGCGCACGGCGGGACGGTGACCGAGGTACCGGTGGACCGGTGGGGCGCGGTGACCCCCGCCGGGTACGCGGACGCGCTCTCCCCGGCGACCGCCCTCGCCTGCCTCCAGTCGGCCAACCACGAGGTGGGCACGGTCCAGCCGGTGCGCGAGGTGGCCGAGGTCTGCGGGGCGGCCGGGGTGCCGCTGCTGGTGGACGCGGCCCAGTCGCTGGGCTGGGGCCCGGTGCAGGGCGCCTGGTCCGTCCTGGCCGCGAGCGCGCACAAGTGGGGCGGCCCGCCCGGGGTCGGCCTGCTGGCGGTCCGCAAGGGAGTCCGCTTCTCCCCTCAAGGGCCCGCGGACGAAAGGGAGTCGGGGCGCTCCCCCGGTTTCGCGAACCTCCCCGCGATCGTGGCGGCGGCGGCGTCCCTGCGCGCGGTGCGGGCCGAGGCGGACGCGGAGGCGGCCCGGCTGCGGATCCTGGTGGACCGCATCCGGCGGCGGGTGGTGCGGCTGGTCCCGGACGTGGAGGTGGTCGGCGATCCGGATCGGCGGCTGCCGCACCTGGTCACCTTCTCCTGCCTGTACGTCGACGGGGAGACGCTGCTGCACGAACTGGACCGGGCCGGCTTCTCGGTCTCCTCGGGCTCCTCGTGCACGAGCTCCACGCTGACCCCCAGTCACGTGCTGCGGGCCATGGGCGTGCTGTCGGAGGGGAACGTACGGGTGTCCCTGCCGCCGGGGACCACGGCGGAGGAGGTCAACGCGTTCCTGGAGGTGCTGCCGGGTGCGGTGGCGGGCGTACGGGAGCGGCTCGGCGTGTCCGAGCCGCCGGAGGTGGCGCCGGTGGCGGACTCGCTGGAACTCGACGCGCTCGGGCTGCGGTGCCCCCAGCCGGTGATCGAACTGGCCCGGGCCATCGTGACGGTCCCGGTGGGCGGCACGGTCACGGTCGTCTCCGACGACGAGGTGGCCCGCCTGGACATCCCGGCGTGGTGCGCGATGCGGGGGCACGCGTACGTGGGCGAAGCCCCGCGCGAAGTCGGCACCGCCTATACGGTCCGCCGCCAGGTCTGAGCCTCGCCCGGGCTCAAGATCAGCCTCGCCGGCGTTTGAGGCGCGGGGGTCCGGGGGCAGCGGCGCCGCACCCGGGGCCGGGCAGGACCACCGGCTCCGCCGGCGCACCGGGCTCCGCCCGGACCCGCTCCTCAAACGCCGGAGGGGCTGGATTGGGCCCGGGCTCAGCAGGAAGGGGTCAGGCGAGGTGGGACTTTACTTCCGCCGCCGCCTCGTCGCCGTACGCCTTCGTGAAGCGCTCCATGAAGTGCGCCCGCGCCAGGGTGTACTCCTGGGTGCCGAGCGTCTCGATGACCAGCGTCGCGAGCATGCAGCCCAGCTGCGCCGCCCGCTCCAGGCCGACCCCCCAGCCCAGCCCGGTCAGGAACCCGGCGCGGAACGCGTCGCCGACACCCGTCGGGTCGACCTTCGCGTTCTCCTCGGGGCAGCCGACCACGATCGGCGCCTCGCCGACCCGCTCGATCTTGACGCCGTTGGAGCCCAGCGTGGTCACGCGGGTGCCGACCTTCGCCAGGATCTCCGCGTCCGACCAGCCCGACTTCGACTCGATGAGCCCCTTCTCGTACTCGTTCGAGAAGAGGTACGTCGCGCCCTCCATCAGGGTGCGGATGTTGTCGCCGTCCATGCGGGCGATCTGCTGCGAGAAGTCGGCGGCGAAGGGGATCCCCCGCGTCCGGCACTCCTCCGTGTGGCGCAGCATCGCCTCGGGGTCGTCCGCGCCGATGAGGACCAGGTCCAGCCCGCCCACCCGGTCGGACACGGACTTCAGCTCGATCAGCCGGGCCTCGCTCATCGCGCCCGTGTAGAAGGAGCCGATCTGGTTGTGGTCGGCGTCCGTGGTGCACACGAAGCGCGCGGTGTGCAGCACCTCGGAGATCCGGACGGACTCGGTGTCGACGCCGTGCCGGTCCAGCCAGGCGCGGTACTCGTCGAAGTCGGAGCCGGCGGCCCCGACCAGGATCGGGCGGCTGCCGAGCTGCCCCATGCCGAAGCAGATGTTCGGGCCGACACCGCCCCGCCGGACGTCGAGGTTGTCGACGAGGAAGGAGAGGGAGACCGTGTGCAGCTGGTCCGCGACCAGCTGGTCGGCGAAACGGCCCGGGAAGGTCATGAGGTGGTCGGTGGCGATGGAGCCGGTGACTGCGATGCGCACGGCGTGGACGCTCCTGCTGAGGACGGCGAGGGACAGTCAAAACTACCCGGTAAGCGGCCCCGGGCCGAACACGCGAAACTACCTCTTAGTAGCTCTTTCTTCGCACGAGCTCCGATGCCTACGGTGCCCTCATGACCTATACCGACGGTTTCGGCTCCACCGAGTACACCGCCGACAAGCGCGGCACGGAAGGTCCACGTCAGCCAGGTTTCGACCGGCTGCTGGGAGACTGCGCCCGAATGGCCCCGCACTGGGCGGTCCCGGCGGGCCCCCGGCCGGCCCGGGTGGCGCCCTCGCAGATCCACGGGATCAGCGTCCCGCCGGCCTCGGCGCGGCTGATCGCCTCCACTGCCGCGTACGGGGACCAGTAGGAGGGAACCGGTTGCCCGTCGGCTTCGTCACACCCGCATCAGACAGGCGGAACAGGTGAAGGAGCGATGCGGTGACCAGCGAACAGCCCGAGACATCACGCGGCACACGACGGCGGCCCGCCTGGGCCGTCGGCTCGATCGCGGCCGCCGTCCTGCTCGCGGGCGGCGGTACCGCCTACTGGGCGTCCACCGCTCACGGCGACGGCACGTCGGGCCGCCGTACGGGTGACAGCGCGGCCTCGGCGCCCCGTGACGCGGGGGACCCCTCGGGGCCGGGGATCGCACCCGGGGAGCCCGATCCGTCCGGCGAGGGCGTGGTCTACCGGGCCGACGTGAAGCTTCCGGAGGCGCCGGCCACCGCGCCCGCCTTCGCCGCGTCCGGCGAGGTCACCTCGGCGGAGGTGGCCCGGCTCGCCGCGGCCCTCGGCATTCCGGGCACCCCGCGGCTCAACGGGGACGTGTGGCTGGCCGGGGAGGCCGCCGACGGCTCCGGCCCCCGGCTCACGGTGGCCCGTACGGCCCCGGGTACCTGGAACTTCACCCGCTTCCAGGCGACGGGCAACGGCACCGGGGACGACTGCGTGCGCGGCAAGGACACCTGCGGCCCGGCCACCCTCCCGAAGGACGCCGGCGGGACCGGGGCGGGGGCGGGGGCGGGCCAGGGCAAGCCGGTGTCGGAGGAGGCCGCCAAGGCCGCCGCCGCGCCCGTACTGGCCGCCGCGGGGCAGGACGGGGCGAAGCTGGACGCCCGGCTCGCCCAGGACGCGGTGCGGGTGGTGAGCGCCGACCCGGTGATCGGCGGGCTGCCCACGCAGGGCTGGTCCACGAAGGTGAGCGTGGGCGCCGACGCCTCGGTGGTCGGGGGCAGCGGCGAGCTGAAGGCTCCCGTACGGGCGGCCGAGCAGCCGGTGGTCGGGGCCGTGGAGGCGCTGGCGCGGCTGAACGCGAAGTCGGGCGGCCGGGAGGGCAGCCCCGAGCCGAGTGGCTGCGCGACCTCGGTCCCGCTGACGCCGGACACCCCGGTGGGGGCCACCGACACGGTGCCGTGCAATCCGGAGCCCCGGCCGATGAAGCCCCCGCGGACGGAGACCGTACGGGGCGCCGCGCTCGGGCTGGTCCCCGGGACGGTGGACGGCTCGCGCGGTCTGGTCCCGGCCTGGCTGTTCGAGGTGGCGGGCCAGGGCGGCGCGCCCGGCCACACGGTGGCCCAGCCGGCCGCAGCCCAGGAGAGCACGCCCGGCCCGAAGGACGGTCGTACCGTGCCCGGATTCTCGTACGCGGAGGCGGACCGGAAGCTGACCGTGAACTTCTGGGGCAGTGTGTGCAGCACCTACGCCGTGGAGGCGCGGGAGCAGGCGGAATCGGTCATGGTGAAGATCACGGACACGCCGAACAAGCCGGGTCAGGCCTGCATCATGCTCGCGCAGGAGATGTCCCTGACGGTGACGCTGCAGCAGCCGCTCGGCGACCGGAAGGTGCTCGACGCGACGACGGGCAAGCCGCTCCCCCGGCAGTAGCCGACGCCCGGGCCCCGGGCCCGGGCATGCGGCGAGGGCCCGCCTCCGGTCGATGCGACCGGAGGCGGGCCCTCGTCGTGCGGGCGGTCCAGGCTTAGCTGAACGAGTCGCCGCAGGCGCAGGAGCCCGTGGCGTTGGGGTTGTCGATCGTGAAGCCCTGCTTCTCGATGGTGTCGACGAAGTCGATCGAGGCGCCGTGCAGGTAGGGGGAGCTCATCCGGTCCGTGACGACCTTCACGCCGTCGAAGTCCTTCACGACGTCGCCGTCGAGGGAGCGCTCGTCGAAGAAGAGCTGGTAGCGCAGGCCGGAGCAGCCACCGGGCTGGACAGCGACGCGGAGCGCCAGGTCTTCGCGGCCTTCCTGCTCCAGCAGGGTCCTGACCTTTTCGGCGGCGGCGTCGGACAGGAGGATGCCGTCGCTCACGGTGGTCTTGTCGTCCTGTACGGACATCTGCATTCACTCCCGAAGTGGGCGGCTCCCCGCCGTGGCGGGGAAACGTCGGACTCTTGCCGTCGGTGGCAACGAGCGGGACCGCGGATTCATTCCGGGACCCGACGCTTGTTTCAGATATTCCATGCTCGCACACCGCGCGCGGGGGTGGGCCCGACCGATCGAGGGCTGATGCGTCACATTGACACTATCGGGCATCGTCAAACTGACGTGAAGCAGTTATGATAGATAGCGTCAAGTAGACGAGAAGTCGAAGCGATGATCCAGAAGTCCCTAGTCGCAGAACAGAAAGGGTGCGTGTCGTGACCACCGCCCAGCCTTTGGACGTCCAGCCGACGCCCCTTGCCCTGCTGCTGCTCGGCCGCGAGGCCGACCCCAAGAGCGAGCGCGGGGTGGAGTGCCCCGGCGACCTGCCCTCGCCCTCGGACCCGAACCTCGTGGAGCGCGCCCGCGCGGCCAAGGAGAAGCTCGGGGACAAGGTGTTCATCCTCGGCCACCACTACCAGCGCGACGAGGTCATCGAGTTCGCGGACGTCACCGGCGACTCGTTCAAGCTGGCCAAGGACGCGGCCGCCAAGCCGGAGGCCGAGTACATCGTCTTCTGCGGCGTGCACTTCATGGCCGAGTCCGCGGACATCCTGACCTCGGACGACCAGAGGGTGGTCCTGCCGGACCTGGCCGCCGGCTGCTCGATGGCCGACATGGCCACCGCGGAGCAGGTCGCGGAGTGCTGGGACGTGCTGACCGAGGCCGGCGTCGCCGGCGCCACGGTGCCCGTCTCGTACATGAACTCCTCCGCCGACATCAAGGCCTTCACCGGCAAGCACGGCGGCACGATCTGTACCTCGTCCAACGCGAAGAAGGCCCTGGAGTGGGCCTTCGAGCAGGGCGAGAAGGTGCTCTTCCTCCCGGACCAGCACCTGGGCCGCAACACCGCCGTCCGCGACATGGGCATGTCCCTGGACGACTGCGTGCTCTACAACCCGCACAAGCCGAACGGCGGCCTGACCGCCGAGCAGCTGCGGAACGCCAAGATGATCCTGTGGCGCGGGCACTGCTCGGTCCACGGCCGGTTCTCGGTCGACTCGGTCAACGACGTGCGCGCCCGCATCCCCGGCGTGAACGTCCTGGTCCACCCCGAGTGCAAGCACGAGGTCGTGGCGGCCGCGGACTACGTCGGCTCGACGGAGTACATCATCAAGGCGCTGGAGGCGGCCCCGGCCGGCTCCAAGTGGGCCATCGGCACCGAGCTGAACCTGGTCCGCCGCCTGGCGAATCGATTCGCCGCCGAGGACAAGGAAGTCGTCTTCCTCGACAAGACGGTCTGCTTCTGCTCGACGATGAACCGCATCGACCTCCCGCACCTCGTGTGGACCCTGGAGTCCCTGGCCGAGGGCACCCTCGTCAACCAGATCCAGGTCGACAAGGAGACGGAGAGCTTCGCGAAGCTCGCGCTGGAGCGGATGCTGGCGCTGCCGTAGCCGATCGGGCCCGAACGCCGAAGGGGCGCCCCCCTGGGGGGCGCCCCTTCGGCGTTCCACCGGGCGGTGGACGGGGAGCCTCCCCGTCCACCGCCCGGCCGAGGTCAGACCTTGACCTCGGCTCCGTCGACGTCGGCCTCGTCCCCGGCCTTCGACGGGACCACCGTCAGACGGGCCTCGCGCTTCGCGGAGCGCTTCGCGCGGCGGCGCTCCTTGCGGAGCTCCACCATCGTGTAGAGGGTCGGCACCAGCAGCAGCGTCAGCAGGGTCGAGCTGACCAGGCCGCCGATCACCACGACCGCGAGCGGCTGCGAGATGAAGCCGCCCTCGCCGGTGACGCCCAGCGCCATCGGGAGCAGCGCGAAGATCGTCGCCAGGGCCGTCATCAGGATCGGGCGCAGGCGGTGCCGGCCGCCCTCGACGACCGCTTCGACGACGCCCAGGCCCTGGGCGCGGTACTGGTTGACCAGGTCGATCAGGACGATCGCGTTGGTCACGACGATGCCGATGAGCATCAGCATGCCGATCATCGCCGGGACGCCCATCGGGGTGCCGGTGACGATGAGCAGACCGAGTGCGCCGGTCGCCGCGAACGGGATGGAGACCAGCAGGATCAGCGGCTGGATCAGCGAGCGGAAGGTCGCGACCAGCAGCATGAACACGATCGCGATGGCCGCGAGCATGGCCAGGGCGAGCGAGCCGAAGGCCTCGTCCTGGTCCTCGGAGACGCCGCCGATGGAGGCGGTGGCACCCTCCGGCAGGTCCAGGGCCTTGAGCTTCGTCTGGAGCTCGGCGCTGACCGCGCCCGTGTTGTCGCCCTGCGGGCGCGCGGTGACGGTCGCCGCGCGGGCGCCGTCGATGCGGGTCATCGCGACCGGGCCGGGGACCTCCTTGACCTCGGCGATGTCGCCGAGCTTGACCGGGCCGACCGGGAGCGCCTGCAGTTCGGCCAGAGTGGTGGCCGGCTGCGCGGACTTGATGACGATGTCCCGCTCGGTGTCGTCCAGTACGGCCTTGCCCGCCGGGTTGCCCCGTACGGCCTGGGCGACGATCGCGCCGAGCGCGGCCTGGTTCAGGCCCGCCTCCGCGGCCTTGGGGGTGGCGGTCACCGAGATGCGGGGCACGGACTGGGACAGGTCGCTCTGCACGTCGGTGACGTTGTCCAGCTTGGCCACCTCGGCGCGGACCTGCTCGGCGGCCTTGGCGAGGACCTCGCCGTCGCCGGCCTTGACGACCACGCTGAGGTTCTGGCTGCCGAAGGCGTCGCCCGTCGAGATGCGGGTCTCGCCGATGCCGTCGAGCGCGGCCAGCTTGTCCTCGATCTGCTTCTTCACGGACGCGCCGTCACCGGCGTCCTTCAGGGACACCTGGTACGAGGCCTGGTTGGAGCCCGTGCCGCCGCCGAAGGCCGCGAGGAAGCCGGAGGAGCCGACGGTGACCTGGTAGCTCTTGACGCCCTCGACCGAGCCCAGCACCTTCTCGATCTTGCGGCTCGCCTCGTCGGAGGCGGCCAGCGAGGTGCCGGGGGCGAGTTCCTGCTTGACCGTCAGGACGTCCTGCTCGCCCGGGTCGAAGAAGTTGGTCTTCAGCAGCGGGGTCATCCCGAAGGTGCCGACGAGCACGACCACCGCGATGGCCACACTGGTCAGACGGCGCCGGGTGGCGAAGCCGAGCACGCGGACGTAGAAGCGCTGCAGGCGGCTGCGCGCCTCCTTCTCCTCCGCCTCGCGCCGGGCCTTCGCCGCGCTCTCGGCGTCCCCGGGCTCGATGCCCTTGGGCGCGCTCAGGAACCAGTACGAGAGCACCGGCACGACCGTCAGCGAGACGAGCAGCGAGGCCAGCAGGGCCGCGGTGACGGTGAGCGAGAACGAGCCGAAGAGCTCGCCGATCATGCCGCCGACGAGGCCGATCGGCAGGAAGACGGCGACGGTGGTGAGCGTGGAGGAGGTGACCGCGCCGGCGACCTCCTTGACCGCGGTGATGATGGCGGCCTCGCGCTCCTCGCCGTAGCCGAGGTGGCGCTTGATGTTCTCCAGGACCACGATCGAGTCGTCGACGACGCGGCCGATGGCGATGGTGAGCGCGCCCAGGGTCAGCATGTTGAGCGACAGGTCGCGGGTCCACAGCACGATCAGCGCGAGGACGACGGACAGCGGGATGGAGACCGCGGTGACCAGCGTCGAGCGCAGCGAGGCCAGGAAGACCAGGATCACGATCACCGCGAAGAGCAGGCCGAGCAGGCCCTCGGTGGTGAGGCTGGAGATGGACTTGGCGACGGCCGGGCCCTGGTCGCTGACGACGGTCAGGTCGGCGCCGGCGCCGAGCGTGGAACGCAGCTCGGGCAGCTTGTCCTTGACGGCGTCGGAGATGGCGACGGCGCTGCCGTCCTTGTCCATCGTCAGGACGAGGGCGAGGCTGGGCTTGCCGTTGGTGCGGGTGATGGAGACGGCCTTGGCCGCCTCCTGCTTCACGACGGCGACGTCACCGAGGCGCACGGCGGGCTTGCCGGGGCCGGGGCTCAGGCGCAGGTCCTCCACCTGGGCGAGGGTGGTGTAGCCGGCGCCGACGCGCACGGTCCGGTTCTTGCCCGCCTCGTCGAAGGAGCCGGCGGGAACGGTCGCGCCGCCCGCCTGGAGGCCCTGGGCGAGGGCGGCGCCGTCGAGGCCGGCGGCCGCGAGCTTGGCGTTGTCGGGGGTGACGGTGACCTGGAGGTCCTGGACGCCGTCGACGCTGACCTGTCCGACGCCCTCGATGTCCGACAGGACGGGGACGACGGACCGCTCCAGCTGGTCGGCGAGCGCCTGCTGGTCCTTGTCGGAGGTGACGGCCAGGATGACCGTCGGGATGTCGTCGGTGGAACCGGCCACCACCTGCGGGTCCACCTCGGCGGGCAGCCGGACGCGGGCCCGGTTGACGGCCTGCTGGACGTCGGCGACGAGCTGCTTGGTGCCGCTGTCGCCGTAGTCGAAGGTGGCCATGATGAGGGCGTTGCCCTCGCTGGCGGTGGAGGTGATGCCGGTGATGCCGTCGACGCCCTTGAGCATGGACTCGATCGGTTCGACGACCTGCTTCTCCACCACGTCGGGCGAGGCGCCCTGGTACGGCGCGAGCACGGACACCATCGGCAGTTCGATGGAGGGCAGCAGCTGCTGCTTGAGCTGCGGGATGGCTATGGCGCCGAAGAGGAGCGCGACGATCGACACGAGGCCGACCAACGCCCTTTGGGCAAGGCTGAAGCGGGACAGCCACGACATGGTTATGAGATCTCTCTGCAGTGACGAACGCGAGGGCACTCCCACCCTGTCCCATGTCCCGGGCGCGTTTCGTCGCTCGCAGGTCCCGTCCTTATGTGCGGCATACCGCGTCTGTAGTACGCCGCACTACTCCTTCCCTACTCCGCACGCGGGCGGACAAGTCCCGATTCGTAGGCAATGACCACCAATTGGGCCCGGTCGCGGGCCCCGAGCTTGGCCATGGCCCGGTTCACGTGGGTCTTGACGGTGAGCGGGCTGACCTCCAGCCGGCCGGCGATCCCGTCGTTGGACAGCCCCGCGGCGACGTGTACGAGGACCTCGCGCTCCCGGACGGTCAGCGCGGCGAGCCGCTGCGCGTGCAGGCCGGCCGAGGCGCCGGCGGCGGCCGGGTCGGCGCCGCCGCCCTGGGCGAGGAAGGTGGCGATGAGTCCCTTGGTGGCGGCCGGGGAGAGCAGGGCCTCGCCGGCGGCGGCGACGCGGATGGCGTTGAGCAGCTCATCGGGCTCGGCGCCCTTGCCGAGGAAGCCGGAGGCACCGGCCCGCAGGGCCGAGACCACGTACTCGTCGACCTCGAAGGTCGTCAGCATCACCACGCGCACGGCGGCGAGTTCCGGGTCGGCGCTGATCATGCGGGTGGCGGCGAGCCCGTCGGTGCCGGGCATCCGGATGTCCATCAGCACGACGTCGGCGCGCGTCCGGCGGGCCAGCTCGAAGGCCTGCGCCCCGTCCGAGGCCTCCCCTACGACCTCCATGTCGGGCTCGGAGTCGACGAGCACCTTGAAGGCGCTGCGCAGCAGCGCCTGGTCGTCGGCGAGCAGCACCCGGATGGGCGGGGCGGAGGGCTGGTCGGGCTGGTCGGGCTGGTCCGTCGTCGTGTCGTCCACGGGGTGAGGGTACGCGGACCCGCCGGACGGCCTCACAGCACTAGCCCAGGGCGAGGACGATCAGGGCGGTGGTCGCCGAGACCTCGGCCAGGGCGCCGAAGACGTCGCCGGTGACCCCGCCGAAGCGGCGTACGCAGCGGCGGAGCAGCAGTTCGGCGGCGAGCAGGCCGGCCAGGACCGCCACCGCGTTGCGGGCGGCGGCCGGCAGGCCCAGCGGGAGGGCGGTGGCCGCGGCCGCGGCGACGGTGAGGACGGCGATCGCGGCGGCCGCGGGCCGCGGGACCACCCCGGCGACGGCGGCGCCGAGCCCTCCCGGGCGGGCCGGCGGGACGCCCTCGCGGGAGGCCAGGGTCATGGCGAGACGGGCGGTCACGGCGGCGACCACGGCGGCGAGGGCGCCGCGGACCCAGCTGTCGGCGTACGCCTGCGAGAGGGCGGCCACCTGCACCAGCATCACGATCACCAGGGCCACGACGCCGAAGGGGCCGATGTCGGACTGCTTCATGATGCGCAGCGCCGCGTCGGCCGGTTGGGCGCTGCCGAGGCCGTCGGCGGTGTCGGCGAGTCCGTCGAGGTGGAGCCCGCGGGTCAGCGCGGCCGGTACGGCGACGGTGACGGCCGCGGCGAGCAGCGGGCCCCCGCCGAGCAGCAGCAGGAGCACCCCGGGGACGGCCGCGAGCAGGCCCACGACCAGCCCGGCGAGCGGGGCGCAGGCCATGCCGGTGCGGGCGGCGGGGCGGTCCCAGCGGGTGATGCGTGCGGGCAGCACGGTGAGCGTGCCGAAGGCGAAGCGGACGCCGTCGAGGAACGAGGCGCGTTCCGGGGGCGGCGTCAGGGGCGGACCGTCGAACGAATCTGTCATCGGCGGGAACGCTACCCGCTCGGAGTGAGCGGTAAATTACCCATTACGTTACAAATAGGGAGTCAGTGGGATGGGTCACTGGTGGTATCGGAACATCATCGAGCCCGGGAAGCTGCCCATGCTGCTCGCCCTGGTCTCCTTCGTGATGTCGTTCCTGGTCACCCGTGTGATCACCCGGACGATCCGGGCCGGCCGGGGGCCCTTCAAGAACGTCACCCCGGGGGGTCTGCACATCCACCACGTGGTGCCGGGCGTGATCCTGGTGATCATCGGCGGGTTCGGTGCGATCGGCAGCGCCGGACACAGCTTCGGCGCGGGGCTCTCGGCCGTCATCTTCGGGCTGGGCGCGGGCCTGGTCCTGGACGAGTTCGCGCTGATCCTGCACCTCGACGACGTCTACTGGAGCGAGCAGGGCCGCAAGAGCGTGGAGATCGTGGTCGTGACGGCCGCGGTGGTGGCGCTGGTCCTGGGCGGGTTCGTGCCCTTCGGGGTGAACGACCTGACCCCGGAGGAGCGCCAGAGCCGCGGGCTGGTCGTCATGAACGCGGCCGGCAACTTCTGCCTCGCCCTGCTCGCCCTGTGGAAGGGCAAGGCGCGCACCGCCATCTTCGGCGTGATCATCCCGTTCGTGGCGCTGATCGGCGCGATCCGGCTGGCCCGGCCCGGGTCCCCGTACGCGAAGAGGTTCTACGCGAACCGTCCGCGCGCCCGCGCCAAGGCCGGGCTGCGCGCGTTCCACCACGACCGGCGCTGGGCGGGGCCGCGCCGCAGGTTCGAGAACTTCATCGGAGGGACCCCCGACCCGGAGCGGCCCGCCTCCCTGGAGAAGCCGCCCGGGCCCTGAGACCGGACACCGGCACCGGCACCGCACCCCGGCAACGGACGCCGGACACCGGACACGGCACCGGGAACGACGGCGAGCCCTCCCCCCGGGAAGGGGGAGGGCTCGTCCGGTGTCGGTGGTCCGGGTCCGGTCTCAGCCCGGGATCAGGCCGTCGTCCCTGAGCAGCGCCTTGACCTCGTCGAGGCTCGCGTCGGGTCCGGGCAGGATCAGCTCGGACGGCTCCAGCGCGTCGTCCGGCAGCGGCGCGCCGAGCCGCCGTACGGCTTCGAGCAGCGCGCCCAGCGTGCGCCGGAAGCCCTGCGAGTCACCGCGCTCCATCTCCGCGAGCAGTTCGTCGTCCAGCTTGTTGAGCTCGGCGAAGTGACTGTCCGCCAGCTCCACCTGACCTTCCCCCATGATGCGGACAATCATGACGGGCCCCGTCCTACTGCTTGTCGAACCGGTGCTGGGTCTGCGGCTGCTGGGCGTTGCCCTGGGCACCGCCCTCGATGGCCTGCTGCTGCGCGGACGGGCCGCCCGCCAGCTCGGCCTTCATGCGCTGCAGCTCCAGTTCCACGTCCGTACCGCCCGACAGGCGGTCCAGCTCGGCCTGGATGTCGTCCTTGGAACCGAGGCCGCTCTGGTCGTCGAGCGCGCCGGAGGCCAGCAGCTCGTCGATCGCACCGGCGCGGGCCTGCAGCTGGGCTGTCTTGTCCTCGGCCCGCTGGATGGCCAGGCCGACGTCGCTCATCTCCTCGGAGATGCCGGAGAAGGACTCCGCGATCCGGGTCTGCGCCTGGGCCGCGGTGTAGGTGGCCTTGATGGTCTCCTTCTTCGTGCGGAAGGCGTCCACCTTGGCCTGCAGCCGCTGGGCGGCGAGGGTCAGCTTCTCCTCCTCGCCCTGCAGGGTCTGGTGCTGCACCTCCAGGTCGCTGACCTGCTGCTGGAGCGAGGCGCGGCGGGACAGGGCCTCGCGGGCCAGGTCCTCGCGGCCCAGGGCGAGGGCCTTGCGGCCCTGGTCCTCCAGCTTGGCGGACTGTCCCTGCAGCTGGTTGAGCTGCAGCTCCAGTCGCTTGCGCGAGGTCGCCACGTCGGCGACTCCGCGGCGCACCTTCTGCAGCAGTTCGAGCTGCTTCTGGTACGAGTAGTCGAGGGTCTCGCGCGGGTCCTCGGCCCGGTCAAGGGCCTTGTTCGCCTTCGCGCGGAAGATCATCCCCATACGCTTCATGACACCGCTCATGGGCTTCGCGCGCCCCCTTCTAGACGGACTGTGTTCCAGGTCACCGACAGGACCCACAGTACGGGCCCTCACTCCATTACCGCACTGTTCGAGTACGGATGCGCTCCTCCTCCAGGACGACTCCCCCTTCGCCGTATCAGGCGTAAGGAGTAGGGCATCCCAGGAGGCCGGGCCCACCGCACGCACCGTGCAATGGGAAGACGCCCGCCGTTGCCGGATCGTTCCCCACCGGGGTGGGGCCCGTGCCCGCAACCACGTAGGCTTGGGTTTTGTGTTTGGTAGCCGCTCCTCCAAGGAAGAGAAGGCCGCCGCCACCGACAAGGTGAGCGCCGACCTCTCGCAGCCCCGTGACCCGCAGGCCCCGAAGGGCCGCCCTACGCCGAAGCGTGCTGTGGCCCAGTCGCAGCGCAAGGCCGTGGTGGCCTCGACCGGCAACCGCAAGGAGGACGCCAAGCGAGCCCGTGAACGTCGCCGTACAGAGATGGCCAAGCAGCGCGAGGCGCTGGCCAGTGGCGACGAGCGTTACCTGCCCACCCGTGACAAGGGCCCCGTCCGCAGGTACGTCCGCGACTTCGTGGACTCCCGCTTCTCGGTCGCCGAGATGTTCCTGCCCCTGGCCGTGGTCATCCTGGTGCTCAGCATGATCCGCCAGCCGGCGATCCAGAACATCGCGCTGCTGCTGTGGCTCGGTGTGATCGCCCTGATCATCCTCGACTCCGTCGGCCTGGTGTTCCGCCTGCGCAAGGCACTGACCGAGCGCTTCCCGGACGAGCCCCGCCGCGGCGCCGTCGCGTACGGTCTCATGCGCACCCTCCAGATGCGCCGCCTGCGCCTGCCGAAGCCGCAGGTCAAGCGCGGGGAACGGCCCTGAGCCGAGCAACGCCCGGCACGTCGGGGGAGGGCTTCGCCGAAGGAGCCCGACTCTGGCTCGAAGGCCTGGGCGGACTGCGCAACGCCGTCCGGCAGGAACTCGTGGGCCGGCAGGTCGACGAGCAGATCGCGCAGCGCTTCCCGGTCGGGCAGCGGCTGCGCGTCCTCGACGTCGGCATGGGCCAGGGCACCCAGGCACTGAGGCTGGCCCGCGCCGGACACAAGGTGACGGGCCTGGAACAGGACCCCGGCATGCTCGCCGTCGCCCGTGACGTGCTGGCCGCGGAGCCCGCCGGGATCCGCGACCGGGTCCGCCTCATGGAGGGCGACGGCCGCGAGACCGGAGCCCACTTCCTGCCGGGCAGCTTCGACGTGGTGCTGTGCCACGGGGTGCTGATGTACGTGGCCGAGCCGGACGCCATGCTCGCCGGGCTGGCCCGGATGCTGGCCCCGGGCGGGCTGCTGTCCCTGCTCGTGCGCAACGGCGACGCGCTCGCCATGCGGCCCGGGCTGGACGGCGACTGGAAGGCCGCGCTGTCGGCCTTCGACAGCATCGACTACACGAACCGGCTGGGGCTGGACGTACGCGCCGACCGGCTGACCGGGCTGACGGCAACGCTGTCCGGGATCGGTGCGCCGCTGCAGTCCTGGTACGGCGTACGCGTCTTCACGGACGGCACCGAGGCCGGCGAGGTCCTGCCGCCCGACGACGAGCTGGAGCGGCTGCTGGCCGCCGAGGACCGCGCGGGGCGGACCGACCCCTACCGGGGGGTCGCCGCACTGCTGCACCTGTGCGGGGTCCGGGGCTGACGCTTCGCCCCGCTGCACGGGGCTCTGCGGGGGCTCCGCCCCCACACCCCCGCGCCTCAAACGCCGGCGGGGCTGGAATTGCCCTGCGGGCAACCCAGCCCCTCGGCCGCCGTCAGGCGCCCAGAGCCTCGCGCAGGCTCATCGTGTACAGCTCGGTGCCGCTGTCGTCGGACAGTTTCACCTGCTCGGTGCCGCCTTCCAGCAGGTCCTTCCAGTACTCACCGATCCAGGACTCCGCGTCCCCCTGCGTGGTGAACTCCTCGGGTACCACCGACGGGCTCGTCTCGGTGCCGTCGGCCGTCTCGAACCGCCACGTCCACGCCATGTCCGCCTCCGTTGCTCGTCCGCTGCTCGCACGCTTCTCGCCTTGAGTCTGCCCGCAGAGTAACCGGGCGCGCAGCAGTCTCGGCGACGCGGGAGGATCATCCTGTGGAACTCACTCTGCTCGGCACCGGCACACCCGAGGGCCTGCCCCGCCCCGGCTGCCCCTGTGCGGCCTGCGCGGTCTCCGTCGGCCACCGGTCGCGCGCCGCCACGGCCCTCCTGGTCGACGGGGCGCTGCTGCTCGACCTGACCCCCGGTGCGGTGCTGGCCGGGGCCCGGGCCGGGCATTCGCTCACCGGTGTGCGGCAGGTCCTGCTGACTCACCCGCACGACGGACCCGCGATGGAGCTGCCGCCGGGACTGCCGGCCGCCGGGCGGGTGCCGGACGGGCGCGAACTCGCGGTGATCTCCGGGCACCGGGTGCGGGCGGTGCCGATGGACGCGCCGGGCACCGGGTACGAGGTGACCGGCCCGGACGGCGGCCGGCTGCTGTACCTGCCGCCCGGCGGGGCCCCGGCCGGCGCCGACCGCCGGGCCGGGCACCGCCCGTACGACATGGTGCTGGCCGACGTCCTGGGCCGCCCCGAGGCGCTGGCGCGGCTGCGGGCGAGCGGCGCCGTCGGCCCGGCGACCGACGTGATCGCCGTCCACCTGGACCACGACGTCCCGCCGGGCAGGGAGCTGGCCCGGCGGTGCGCGGCCGCCGGGGCCCGGGCCGTGCCGGACGGGACCACGCTGATCGTCGGGGAGTACCACGCGGTGCCGGACCTGCCGCGCCGCATCCTGGTGCTCGGCGGGGCCCGTTCGGGCAAGTCCGTGGAGGCGGAACGGCGGCTGGAGTCCTTCCCCGAGGTGGTCTACGTGGCCACCGGCGGCACCCGTGACGGGGACGCGGAATGGGCCCAGCGGGTCGGCCTGCACCGGGAGCGCCGGCCGGGCAGCTGGCGGACGCTGGAGACCTGTGACCTGGTCCCGCTGCTGGCCGCCGACGGGCCGCCGCTGCTGATCGACTGCCTGGCGCTGTGGCTGACGGACGCCATGGACCGGGCCGGGGCCTGGGACGACTCCGTCTGGGCCAAGGGCGGACAGCAGCAGCTCGGCGAGCGGACCGCCGAACTGGTGGCGGCCGTGCGCGCGACCCGCCGTCCGGTGGTGCTGGTCAGCAACGAGGTCGGCTCGGGCGTCGTCCCGGCGACCGCCTCGGGCCGCCGCTTCCGCGACGAGCTGGGACGGCTGAACGCGAGGGTCGCGGGCGAGTGCGAGCACGTGCTCCTCGTCGTCGCGGGGCAGGCGACCGTACTCAAGGAATAGCCGGGGTGATCCCGTGGAGCGGTCGGGCGGTACCGGGGAGCGGTCGGGCGGGAGCGGTACCGGGGAGCGGTCCGGGCTGACCGCCTTCGTCTGCTGCTGCCTGTCGGGCGGCGGCAACGCGGTCGGGGTCAGGTTCAGCAACCGCGAGCTGGATCCGCTGTGGGGAGCCGCGGTGCGGTTCGGCGCCGCGGCGCTGGTGCTGCTGGCCGTCATGGCGCTGATGCGGCTGCGGCTGCCCCGCGGGCGGGCGCTGGCCGGGGCGGCGCTGTACGGGGTGCTCAACTTCGGGGTGACCTTCGCGCTGGCCTACTACGCCCTGGTCCGCGTCCACGCCGGGCTGGGTCAGACCGTGCTGGCGCTGGTCCCGCTGGCGGCGCTGCTGCTGGTGGTGGCACAACGCCAGGAACGCTTCCGGATGTCCGCGCTGGCGGGCACGCTCGTCGCGGCCGCCGGGGTCGCCCTGGCCTCGCGGGCACCGCTGCAGGCGGATGTGCCCCTGCTGTCGCTGCTGGCGGTGCTGGGCGCCGTCGTCTCCCTCGCCGAGGCGGCCGTCCTCGTGCACCGCCTGCCGCCGGTCCACCCGGTGACGATGAACGCGGTGGGCATGACGGCCGGTGCGGCGCTGCTGTTCGCGGGCTCGTTCGCCGCGGGCGACACCTGGCGGCTGCCGCGGCTGGCGGCGACCTGGTGGGCGCTCGCGTACATGGTCCTGGTGGGCTCGGTGCTGACCTTCGTCCTCTACCTGGTGGTGGTGCGCCGGTGGGGCGCGTCGCGGGCGTCCTACGTCTTCGTCGTCATCCCGGTGATCACGATCCTGCTGTCGGCGTGGCTCGACGACGAGGAGCTGACGGCCGGTCTGCTGCTGGGCGCTCCGCTCGTCCTGCTGGGCGTCCATCTCGGCGCCCTGAGACCGGGCCGGAAGCCGCCGCCCGAGGGCGTGTCGTCAAAGTAGCCCCGCCGGCCAGACGGGACTTTGACGACACAACCAAGGCCTGAGGGAGGGCCTTACCGGCTGTACGCTCTGGCAGATGAGCACGCTGAATCTCGACGACTTCTCCGATCTGATCGAGCGCCCCGACGGGGGCGTCCGGCGTGATGCCGAGGAACGCCGTGAGCGCCTCGCCGTGCCGCCCGGCGCGCTGGGCCGGCTCGACGAACTCGCCGAGTGGCTCGCCGCCGCGCAGGGGCGTGTTCCGGTCAAACCGATCGAGCACCCGCGCGTGGTGCTGTTCGCCGCCGACCACGGGATCGCCTCCCGGGGCGTCTCCGCCCGGGCCGCCTCCACCGGCCACGAGCTGGTGCGTGCCGTGCTCGACGGGGCCAGCCCCGTCGCCGTGCTGGCCGGCCGGCTCGGCGCCACCATACGGATCGTCGACGCCGGCCTCGACTGCGACCCCGGGCTGCTCCCCGAGGACGTGACCGGCCACCGGGTGCGGCGCGGCAGCGGCCGGATCGACGTGGAGGACGCGCTGACGGCCGAGGAGGCCGAGGCGGCGCTGCGGCTCGGGATGCGGATCGCCGACGAGGAGGCCGACTCCGGGACGGACCTGGTCGTCCTCGGCGACCTCAGCGTCGGCGGGACCACCGTCGCCGCGACCCTGGTCGCCGCCCTGTGCGGCACCGACGCCTCGGTGGTCACCGGCCGCGGCGGCCTGCCCATCGACGACCTGGCCTGGATGCGCAAGTGCGCGGCGATCCGCGACGCGCTGCGCCGGGCCCGCCCGGTCCTGGGCGACCAGGTCGCGCTGCTGGCCGCGGTCGGCGGCGCGGACGTGGCCGCCATCACCGGTTTCCTGCTCCAGTGCGCGGTACGCCGTACGCCCGTCATCCTCGACGGTGTGGTTTCGGCCGCGTGCGGGCTGGTGGCGCAGCGCGCCGCGTTCCGGGCTCCCGACTGGTGGCTGGCCGGGCAGGCGAGCGGCGAGCCGGGGCAGGCGAAGGCACTTGACCGAATGGCGCTCAACCCCGTGCTCGATCACGGCGTCACAGTAGGTGAAGGTACCGGGGCATTGCTGGCTCTCCCCCTCGTCCAGGCGGCCGCCGCACTCGCGGCGGAACTCCCTGAGCGGGCGGTGGCGGAGCCGGCGGAATGAGCCGCCGGGGCCCGCGGTCCTGACCAGGCCGTGGTCCCCGACTCGCCCGATCAAGGACGGCGGCGCCCCATATGATCGCTTTTTATGGGAGAGGTCCGCTTGACCAGCGCACAGACCGACCGCACCGCCGTACCGGCGACCGGTCCGTCATCCGGAAGGAAAGAGACCGGCGGCGATCCCGCCGGCAGGGCGGCAGGGGGCGGCCGGGAGACCGGCCGGGGGAGCACCCGATCACGGCGCGGCGCCGCGTTCGCGGTCTGGTACCTGCGCGCCGTCACGTTCATCAACTTCCTCAGCGCGGTGTGGGTTTCGCTCGGGCAGGACCTGCGGCGCCACAACATCGAGGACTTCTACACCCCGTACATGCTCACCGCGGGCTTCGCCTCCGGGCTCTTCACGCTGCTGCTCGCCGTCACCCTCGGCCGCCGCAAGCGCGCCTCCTGGATCCTCAACCTCGTGCTCAGCGGCCTGCTGGCCCTGCTGCTCGCCTACGCGCTCTTCGCGTACGAGGAGATCCGCGAGCACCCGCAGAACTGGGTCTCCCTGGCCCTGACCGCCGCCTTCACCGGCGCCCTGCTGCTGGGCCGACGCGAGTTCTACGCCAAGGGCGACCGCTCCAACCCGGCACTCGCCACCGCCGTCGCCGCCGTCGGCCTGCTGGTCACCTCGCTGGTCGCGGCCCTGCTCGTCGGCGCCGCCAACACCGCTCCGCTCAGCGCCGAGTCCTCCTTCCTGGCGCGCTGGAAGTACGGCGTGATGCGGCTGATCACCCTGGCCCCGGACGACCGGGCCTACGCGGCGATCACCACCCCCGGCTGGGTGGACGTGGTCATCAACGTCATGTCGATGCTGCTGCTGCTCGCCGTGCTGTTCGCCGCCTTCCGCTCGCGCCGCGCCGTCGACCCGATCAGCGAGGAGGACGAGGAGCGGCTGCGGGCGCTGCTGGCCCGGCAGGGCGACCGCGACTCGCTCGGCTACTTCGCGCTGCGCCGCGAGAAGTCCGTCATCTGGTCCCCCACCGGCAAGGCGGCCGTCACCTACCGCGTCGTCGGCGGCGTCTCGCTGGCCTCCGGCGACCCGATCGGTGACCCCGAGGCGTGGCCCGGCGCCATCGATCCGTGGCTGGCCGAGGCCCGCGAGCACGGCTGGGTGCCGGCCGTGATGGGAGCCAGTGAGGAAGCCGGCCAGATCTACGCCCGGCACGGCCTGGACGCGCTGGAGCTCGGTGACGAGGCGATCGTCGAGACCGCCGAGTTCACCCTGGAGGGCCGCGCCATGCGGACCGTCCGGCAGGCCTTCAACCGCGTCAAGCGGGCCGGGTACACGGTCCGCATCCGCCGCCACGCCGACATCCCGGCCGACGAGATGGCCGAGCTGGTGCGCCGCGCCGACGACTGGCGCGACGGCGCGACCGAGCGCGGCTTCTCCATGGCGCTCGGCCGGCTGGGTGATCCGGCCGACGGCCAGTGCGTGATGCTGGAGTGCACCGACGGCAACGGCGATCTGCGGGCCCTGCTGTCCTTCGTGCCGTGGGGACCCAAGGGTCTGTCGCTGGACCTGATGCGCCGTGACCGGGACTCCGAGAACGGCCTGATGGAGTTCATGGTCATCGAACTCCTGGAGCGCTCCAAGGAGATCGGGGTCACCCAGGTCTCGCTGAACTTCGCGATGTTCCGGTCCGTCTTCGAGCGCGGGTCCCGGCT
This sequence comes from Streptomyces sp. NBC_01294, assembly GCF_035917235.1. Lineage (NCBI taxonomy): Bacteria > Bacillati > Actinomycetota > Actinomycetes > Kitasatosporales > Streptomycetaceae > Streptomyces > Streptomyces sp. NBC_01294. Next base: position 5,883,151 of record NZ_CP108423.1, on the reverse strand, counting down.
CGGCGCGGGTCCGGTGCTGCGGATGTGGCGCTCGCTGCTGAGCTTCTTCTCGCGCTGGTGGCAGATCGAGTCCCTCTACCGGGCCAATGCCAAATACCGGCCGATCTGGGAACCGCGGTTCATGCTCTTCGAGAAGAGTTCGGACCTGCTGCGGATCGGTGTCGCGGCCGGCCGGGCCGAAGGCTTCCTGGAGGCCCCCGGCCTTCCGAAGTGGCTGCACCGCAGACACCTGGAGACCCGCCGTTGACAGCGTGGAACGCCTCCTCACTCGGGCGGTTCGCCCACCGTGAGTGGGGGCCCATGTTCCGGACCGTCCGGGACGCGCTCGTCCGCGAGAAGTGGCGGGCGATCCCGATGACCCTCGGCGCGGTCTGCCTGACCTCGCTCTTCCAGATCGTGCAGAACACCTCCTGGGGCTTCCAGGTGGTCCAGGACCTCGGGTCGGTCAAAGCCGCCGACCCGTTCTCGCTCGCCCTGCTGCGCACCCCCCTGTCGCTGTTCGTCCCGGCCCTGGACCTGCCGGTGTGGGGGGCGCTCGCGCAGATCCTGCTCGTCTTCGGGATCGCGGAGATCTGCATCGGCTGGTGGCGCACGCTGGTGATCGGCTACGTCGCCACCCTCGCGGGGACCACGTACGCGCGGATCGGGCTCGCGCTGGGTCCGGAGCACCCCTTCGGCCTGCCGGTGTCCGACCGGGTCATCAACGACACCGGGCCCTCGGCGGCGGTGGTGGGGCTCGCCATCTACGTCTGCTGGCGCTACCGGGCGTACCTGACGGGCGCGCTGGTGATCCTGGTGATGATCGGCGAGGTGATGGTCAAGAACAACCTGGCGGGCAAGGAGCACCTGGCGGCCATCGCCGCGGTCATGGCGGTGTGCGTGGTCCGCGCGCAGTGGGCTGCGGCGCGCGCCCCCGTCCCGCTGGGGCAGCGCCCTCCGCCGTAGGCGGCGGCGGGCAGGCCGTACCGTATCGGGGTGACGACAGACCTCGGGCCCTTCGCCCCCACCCGGCAGTGGATGCGGGCCCATCCGCTCGCCACCGACGCCGTGCTGGCCTTCGGGGCGTTCGTCGCCATGGTCGTCGGCTCCTTCGCCGACCCGCACGGGCCGCACGGGCCCACCTTCGGGACGCGCACCCCCGAGCCGTTCTCCCTGCTGCTGATGCTGTTCGGCGCGGCCGCCCTGGTGTTCCGGCGCCGGCAGCCGCGCGCCGTGCTCGCCGTCACCTGCGGGCTCTGCCTGCTGGAGCTGACCACCGGGGAGCCGAGGGCGCCCGTCGCCATGTGCACGGTGATCGCCCTGTACACGGTGGCGGCCCTCACCGACCGGCCGACGACCTGGCGGATCGGGCTGCTCACGATGGCGGGCCTGACGGGCGTGGCGATGCTCGCCGGGCCGCTGCCCTGGTACGCGCAGGAGAACCTCGGGATCTTCGCCTGGACCGGGATGGCCGCGGCCGCCGGGGACGCCGTGCGCAGCCGGCGGGCCTTCGTCGACGCCATCCGGGAGCGGGCCGAGCGGGCCGAGCGGACCCGGGACGAGGAGGCCCGGCGGCGGGTCGCCGAGGAGCGGCTGCGGATCGCCCGGGATCTGCACGACGTGGTGGCCCACCACATCGCCCTGGTCAACGTGCAGGCGGGGGTGGCCGCGCACGTCATGGACAAGCGCCCGGACCAGGCCAAGGAGGCCCTGGCCCACGTACGGGACGCCAGCCGGTCTGCGCTGAACGAGCTGCGGGCCACGGTCGGGCTGTTGCGGCAGTCCGGTGACCCGGAGGCGCCGACCGAGCCCGCGCCCGGGCTGAGCGTGCTGGACGAGCTGGTGGACACCTTCCGGCACGCCGGGCTGCCGGTGGAGGTGATCGTCCAGCTGGACCGCGAGGCGGGGCCGCTGCCGGCGGCGGTGGACCTGGCGGCGTACCGGGTGATCCAGGAGGCGCTGACGAACGTACGCAAGCACGCGGGGCCGGGGGCCAAGGCCGAGGTCAGCGTGGTGCGGGTGGGGCCGTCGGTGGAGGTGACGGTGCTCGACGACGGCGGCGGCGGCGGCGCGGAGCCTCCCGACGCGGAGCCCGGCGGCGGGCACGGGCTGCTCGGCATGCGCGAACGCACGGGCGCCCTGGGCGGCTCCTGCTTCGCCGGGCCGCGCTACGGGGGCGGCTACCGGGTCCACGCCACCCTGCCGGTGTCGTAGCCGGGGCCCATTTCGGCCCCGCCGGCGCTTGATCCACCCGGGCACATCCAGCCTCGCCGGCGCTTGACATCCGCCCGGGCAACCTCAGCCCCGCCGTCGTTTGAGGCGCGGGGTCTGGGGCGGCGCCCCGGGGAACCCGGCTCCGCCGGGCACCGGGCTCCGCGCCCCCACCCGCTGGACGTCGGTCGCGCCCGGGGCGTCGGGAAGCAGTACGGCACGCAGGGAACCATGCTCGCAGCGGGCGGGTGAGGGTAAAACGCAGGGGTGACGTGCGCACGCCCCGAGTGGAGCGGGGCGGAATGTCAGGTGTTGAGCAGGCGCAGCGCCGCCGGGGCGTAGCGCTCGCCGGCGACCGCGGTCGCCGGGACGGCCTGCTCCAGCTCGTCCAGCTGTGCGGCGGTGAGCGTCAGGTCGGCCGCTCCGGCGTTCTCCTCCAGGCGGGTGATGCGCCGGGTGCCGGGAATCGGGGCGACCTCCGGCCCACGGGTCAGCAGCCAGGCCAGGGCAAGCTGCACCGGGGTGCAGCCGATCCGGCCGGCCAGGGCCCGGACCCGTTCGACCAGGGCGAGGTTGCGCGTGAGGTTCTCGCCCTGGAAGCGCGGGTCGGTGCGGCGGTAGTCGTCCGCGTCCAGCTGGTCGAGTGAGGTGAGGGCTCCCGTGAGCAAACCCCGGCCGACCGGTGAGTAGGGCACGAGTCCGATGCCCAACTCCCGTGCTGTGGGTGCGATGTGGGTCTCCACGTCACGCTCCCACAGCGAGTACTCGGTCTGCAGGGCGGTGATGGGGTGGACGGCGTGGGCACGGCGCAGGGTGTCCGCGTTGACCTCCGACAGCCCCAGATGCCGGACCTTTCCGGCCGTGACGAGTTCGGCCATGGCCCCGACGGTCTCCTCGATCGGTGTGTCGGGGTTGCGGCGGTGCACGTAGTAGAGGTCGATGGTGTCCACGCCCAGCCGGGCCAGCGACGCGTCGCAGGCCTGCCGGGCGTAGGCGGGACTGGAGTCGATGACGGCGCCGCCGGCCGTGCCACCGGGCCCGACGCCGCGGATGCCGAACTTGGTCGCCACCACCGCCTCGTCGCGGCGGCCCTTGAGGGCCCGGCCGAGCAGTGCCTCGTTCCGGCCGGCCGCGTAGGCGTCGGCGGTGTCGAAGAACGTCACCCCGATGTCGAGGGCGCGCCGGATCGTGGCGACCGACTCGGTGTCGTCGCTCGTGCCGTAGAAGGCCGACATGCCCATGCAGCCGAGGCCGATCGCCGAGACCTGGAGTCCTGAGGTGCCGAGGGTGCGCTGGTGCATGAGGTGCCACTCCTTCGTTCCGGCCGCGCGTTCCGGCCGGGTCGTGGGTCGGGTGTTCGTGAATCGGTCAGAGGTCGTGAGCCGGCCGGCGTGCGTCGCGGTGCTCGCGATGGTGCGGTCAGGCGTTCGTACGGGTCCTGGCGGGTGCGGGGTTGTGGGTGCGCGCGCTGCGGGCGGAGAGCAGCAGGGTGAGCAGGGCGCAGGCGGTCAGCACGGCGGCGACGGCGGTCACGGCGCGCGGTCCGGCGGCGGAGTCCACAAGGAGGCCGCCGGCCAGGGCCCCCACGGCAATGGCGCCGTTGAAGGCGGCCACGTACAGCGACGAGGCGGCGTCGGACTCCTCCTTGGCGAGCTGCAGCACCCAGGTCTGCAGGCCCACGGGCAGGGCCGCGAAGGCCAGGCCCCACAGGACGAGCAGGGTGATCGCCGCGGGCCGCGAGTCACCGAAGGCCCACAGCAGGGCGAGCGAGCCGGTCATCAGGACGAGCGCGCCGACCAGGGTGCCGTGCACCGAGCGGCCGACGACGGCGCCCGCGACGAAGTTGCCGGCGAATCCGGCGGCTCCGAAGACCAGCAGCAGCACACCGACCATGCCTTCGCTGATGCCGGTGACCTGCTCCAGGTACGGGGCGATGTAAGTGAAGGCGAGGAAATGGCCGATCATCACCAGCGCGGTGACCGCGACGGCGGCGCGCAGCCGGCTGTTGCGCAGGACGCGCGGCAGGGCGGCCAGGCTCCCCGTGCCCTGGGCGGGCAGGCTGGGCAGCAGGAAAAGCACGGCGACCAGTACGACGAAGCCGATCGCGGCGACGGCGGCGAACGCGGTGTGCCAGCCGGACCGCTGGCCGATCATGGTGCCCAGCGGGACGCCGAGCACCGAGGCCAGCGAGATTCCGCCGAGGACGAGGGCGGTGGCCCGCACGGCGTGCCGCTCGGGGACCAGACGGACCGCGATGGCCGCGGCGATCGACCAGAAGACGCCATGGGCGAGCGCCACCAGCACCCGGGCGCCCAGGAGCACCCCGTAGGAGGTGGCGATCACGGCCAGCAGGTTGCCCGCGACGTACAGCACCAGGAGTCCGGCAAGCAGCCATTTGCGGTCGATGCGCCCGCACAGGGTGGTCAGCGGCGCCGCGGTGATCGCGGCGACGGCGGCGAAGCCGGTGACGAGGAAGCCGGCGGTGCCCACGGAGACGTCCAGGCCCGCGCCGATGGACGGCAGCAGCCCGATGGGAAGTGTCTCGGTGGTGACGAAGGAGAACGTGCCCAGCCCGAGGGCGATCACGGCCAGCCAGGCGCGCAGCGGTGAGGCGCCGGGATTATCGGGTGCGACGGTGCGCTGTCCGTTCTGGGCGGGAGTGGTTGAGGTCTGTGTCATGACTTTCGGTCTCCCTGGGGTGAAGCATCGGTGGGGCCGTCGGGGCCGGTTCGGGTGAGGACAAGGGCGGAGGTGTCGCGGTCGGGCCGGGCGCGGGGACTCCAGCCGTGCGGGCACGGGCCGGCGTCCAGGACGTCAGGTCCCATCGACCAGTGGGCGATCGCGCATCCGGGCACGACGCACAGCGCGTCGGACACGGGGGCGGAGCGGAAGGCGTGGGCGGGGCCGAGGGGGAATCCGTTCACCGGGCGACGCTCCCGACGAGCTGCGCCGCGCGCTCGCGTGGCAGGTGCTTGGGGGACTCGGCGTCCCAGCGGATCAGGGCCGTGCCGACCCCCATGCCACCGCCGAAGCCGGCCAGCAGCACCAGATGGCCGTCCAGCAGCGCGCCGGACCGGTTGGCCTGGTCGAGCGCGAGCGGTATCGAGGCGGCGCCGGTGTTGCCGTGCAGGTCGACCGGAAGGTGGGCCTGGGCGTTGGGCAGCCCGAGGCTGGGGATGACCTCGCCGACCATCACGCCGTTGGCCTGGTGCGGAACGAAGTGCCTGACCGCGGCCGGATCCACGTCGTGCGCGGCCAGCACCCCTTGGACGGCCGATGGCAGGCGCTCGTTGACGAAGTCGCGGACCTCACGCCCCTGCATCTTGAAGAAGTGCTGGCCGTTGGCGAGGGTGCCGGCCGAGGCGGGGTGGCGGCTGCCGCCCGCCTGGACCCCGATCAGCGCGTGGAGGCTGCCGTCGGTGCTGGTACCGGTACCGACGATGCCGAATCCGGGGCGGGCCGGGCCGAGTACGACGGCTCCCGCACCGTCCCCGAACAGCACCGCGGTCTTGCGGTCGCTGTGGTCCAGGATCCGCGAGTAGACGTCCGCGCCCACGACCAGTGCGTACTTGGCCTCGCTGTGCTCGCTGATCCCGGCCAGCAGCTGCGCACCGGTCTGCAGGGCGAAGACGAAGCCGGCGCAGACGGCGTTGATGTCGAAGGCGGCGGCCTGCGTCGCGCCGATCCGGTCCTGCACCAGACAGGCGGTGGCCGGCTGCGGGTAGTCGGGGGTGGAGGTCGCCACGATCACCCAGGCGATGTCGCGTTCGCAGATCCCGGCGTCGTCCATCGCGGCCCGCGCGGCGGCGGTGGCCAGGTCAGAGGTCGCTTCGTGCGGCGCGGCGCGGCGGCGCTCGCGAATGCCGGTCTTGCGGACGATCCACTCGGAGGTGACCCCGGCCCGTTCGGCGACCTCGGAGTTGGGCACGATGTCGCTCGGGAGGTACGAGCCGGTTCCGACGATGCCGACGGTTGACGTTGCTGGTGAGTACACGGTCACGGCTGGTGCTCCAAAGGAGTGGGGGAGGGCCGGGCGTCGAGCAGGGCTCGCAGCGCGGGGTCGTCGCCGACCGCGACCGGGTGGCCGACGCATTCGAGCATCGGCAGGTCGGATGGGTGATCGCCGTACGCGTAGCAATCCCGCGGGTCGATCTCCGGCCGGGCGGCGAGGAACCGACGGACCGCGACCGCCTTCTGCGCACCGATCATCGGGGTCTCGATCAGCCCCGTGTACGTACCGCCACCACCCGGGCCGGCCGGGCCGTCCGCCTCGACGACGGGGCGGCTGCACAGCAGGTGCCCGGCGCCGACGGCCCGCGCGACGGGGTCCAGGCAGGCGGGGAACGAACCCGAGACCAGGACGAGTTCGGCACCGGCCTCGCGGTGGGCGCGCAGCGCGTCGCGGGTCGTGTCGATGAACAGACCGTCCGCGGCGCGGTCCGCGAACCAGCGCTCGCCCCAGGCGGCGATGGTGGCAACGGATTCACCCGCGTAGGCGGCGTAGTAGGCGCGGTTGATCTGCTCGCGCGGCGTGCCGGCGTCGGCGGCCCGCCGGAAGCCGGCGAGGAGCCGGTCGTGCTCGGCCGTCCCCGCGGCGCCGTGCCGGCCGGTCAGGTGGTACCGCAGGAAGTCGAACATGCTCTTGCAGTGGATCAGGGTCTCGTCCACGTCGGCGAAGACAAGGTAGGAACGAGAGGTCATGACGGGTCCCTCCTTCTGATGCGGGATCGGGCTCCGGGGCCGCCGCGCGACGGTGGCGGGCACGGTGGCAGCGTCGGTCATCGCGTGCGGAAGACGTCGCGCGCCGCGTTGAGGCCGTTCACGGCCGCCGGGACACCGGCGTACACGGCCATCTGCAGGATCGTCTCGACGGCGTCCTGCGGTGTGCCGCCGGCGTCGAGAATCGCGTGCACCTGTGCCGTGAGCTGCGGCCGGAGCGTGCCCAGGGCGGTGCAGGCGGCCACGGCGACGATTGCGCGGGTGAGCGGGTCGAGACCGCCGCGCGACGTGACGGGGTCGAGGTGGCCGAAGGCACTCTCGACGAGATCGTCCGCGAGGTCCGGGTCGAGGGCGCGCACGGAGGCCAGCACCTGCTCGCAGACACCGCCGTCGCCGTCGAGGGCCCGCAGCGTTCGCAGCCCGCGCTCGGACCGTTCGGCGGACGGCACGCCCGCGCCCTCGGCGGCGAAGACGGACCGGACGACGCCCAGCGCCTCCAGCGTCGCGGGGAAACCGGCGTAGCCGCTCAGCCGCAGGACCGTTTCGACGATCTCGCGGCGGTCGCACCCGACGTTGCGTGCGCCCCGTACGTGGAACTCCAGCTGCGGGGCGGCGTTGCCCAGCGCGGTGAGTGCCGCGACGGTGACGAGCTGGCGGGTAGGCAGCTCCAGGCCCGGGCGGGAGCAGATGTCGCCGAAGGCGAAGCCGACGACCAGCTCACCAAAGCCGGGGGCCACGTCCTGGAAACCGTCGAGGATGCCGGGCCGCTCGGCGGCCTCGATCCGGCGCAGCGTCCGCAGCCCGCGCTCCATGCGGTCGTTGTCGTGCTCGGTGCCGGGGCAGGGGGTGCTCATGCCGGGGTTCCTTCCTGGTGCGGTGCGGTGTGGTGCCGGGCGTCGTGCCCGGTGCCGGTGCCGGCACCGGAACCGGCACCGGTGGTGCCGGGAGCGGGCCGTGTCAGACGCCGCCGGCCCGGCTGAGCCGCGCGAAATCCGGGTCGGACCCCATCGCGCCGCCTTCGGACCAGCGGTTTCGCGGCACCTCCTGGACGTAGACGGTGATCCGGTCCCGCGGCGCTCCGGTGACCCGGTGTACGGTCTCCGTCAGCTCTTCCACGAGCTCGCGGCACTTGTCGTCGTCCTCGCTGGGCCAGGTCGTCACGGAAATGATCGGCATGGTGGTGGTTCCTCTCGTCAGCCGGTGGTGATGAATTCGTCGAAGCTCGGTCCCTGCAGCTTCAGTTGCGCGTGGATGTCCCCGCCCAGGCCGAACCGGCCGATCGCCCCGCCGTAGTTCTGCTGGTAGCTCATCCACAGCACAACGACGTTCACGATGCGATTGCCGCCGGCGCTGGGCGCCGGGAAGGGGTCGGGCAGCACCGCCCGATAGCGGCCCCTGCCGTCCCGGTCGGTGACGAAGACGTTGGGCACCCCGAGCGGTCCGGGCCGGGTCGGCCCGGCCGGGTCCAGGTCGTGCTCGCGCAGCGACATCACCGTGTACAGGCTGTTCGGCAGCATCCCGGAGAACTCGAAGCCGAACTCGCCGGATTTCCTGTCGTCGCTCAGCCGTACCTCGAGCTCGCCGCGCGCCCGGCCCCAGGTGCCGAGTGTCACCGGTTCGGTCACCTTCGGCCCGTCCTGCGCCCGCAGGTCCGGCACGGCGACCTGGTGGAACGGATAGCTGGGGCGGACGACCTCGGACGCGTTCGGGAACTGCTCGGGGGCGAACACCATCGGGTAGTTGCTGCACGGCAGCGGCAGCGGCAGCGTGTGGAGCACGATCTCGTTGTCAGCGGGGCTGAACTGGCCAGGGTGGTCCGGCAGTTCGCGAATGATGCGGTACGGCTCGTTCCCGCCGAACTCCGGAAGGGGGCTGTCGGCGGCGACGATCGCGCACCCCCAGCCGTTCGAGACGCCGCCCGCCCCGTCGTCACGGTTGATGCGGCCGATCACGACGAAGTCGCCGTTCGCGTCCATCACTTCGCTGGGCGGGTAGGCCGGTCCCTGGGTGGTGAGACTCAGTTGGTAGGTGCGCGACGGTCCCATCCGCTTCTCCTCATCTGGCTCCTCGTTTCTGCGACCGGTCGGGTTTCTGGTTCTGCGACAGGTCGGCGTGCGGCACCTACGCGACGCGGGCGTAGATCGTGGTGTAGAGACCGCGCTCGCCGCCCGCGATGAAGCGGTCACCGGCCTGGCGGACGATCTCCTGGTAACGCGGGGAGGTGAACACCGCGTTGTACTCGGCCGGGTCGCAGTTGAACCCGGAGACGAACATGACACCGGGTTCGGTGCTCAGCACCGAGTGGTACGCCTCGAAGGCTTCGACCTCGTCGGCGCCGCGCACCACGTCGTAGATGGTCTCCTCACGCCAGGCGCGGTACGCGCTGTACACCCGCGGCGGCACCTCGATGTGGCGCATCTGCACGTAGGCCGTCTGCGGCAGCGGGGTGTCGACCGGCTTGGGCGCGTCGACGAAGCCCAGCACCTGACGGCGGAAGTCGCCCTCGGCCGCCGGGGCCAGCGTCTCCCACAGCTGGTCCCAGTCGGCGCGCAGAGCGCCGAGCTGCTCCCAGCCGGCGACCGGGGCCAGCTCCAGGAGGGTGGAACCCTCCAGGCTGCGGAACAGTGCACGGCCTTCGAACGCCGACGCGGCGTGGTGGGCCTTCCATGCGGTGGCGGCGGCATCGACCTGGTCGGGCTTGACCGACAGTTCCACGGCGGTGATGAGTGATGCGGACATGACTGTGCTCCTCGGGGGATCTGTGAAAGGGAGAATCGGGCGACGCCCGGGGTGCGGTGGCGGCCGGGGGAACGGCCGGGGGCCGGGGTCTGTCAGACGCCGGAGAGGGCGTCGGCCGGGGCCCGGAGCGTGTGCTCGACGGCCCGGCGGGCGCGCCGGTCCTCCTTGGCCTCGATCACGTCGGTGTCGAAGGCGGTGAAGGCCAGCTGGGTGAAGGCGGCGCGGCGGCCGGCCTGGTGGATGCCGACCTCAGCGCTGAAGGAGAGCCGGGACGGGTCCTGCGTGCGGGACTCGGTGATCCGGTACTCGATGGTCGAACACAGCGGGAACAGAAAGTTCTCGAAGGCGGTGTTCATGTGCTCGATGACGAAGTAGTACTTGCGCTGCGGCCACTGGGCGGCGAAGAACCGCTCGGTCACGGCGAGGAACATCTGTCTGGACGCCTCGATGGCGACCATGCCCTGCACATGCTGGCCGGTCTGGTGGTCGAGCAGGAGCTCATTGTCGTTGTGCAGCCGCAGTCCGGCGCCGAAGAGCGAGTCGTCCACCTGGTGCAGATCCGCGATCAGGGCGTTGGCGACCTGGTGTTTGTGGACCTCGCCGGCTCCGCTGAGGGTGGAGGGCTGAAGCCGGATGTGTATGCGGTCCAGGCCGCGATGACGCAGTTCCTCGACGATGGGGAACACATCGGCCTCGGACACGCCCTGGGCGCTTTCGACAAGGACCGGGACGCCCTCCTTGGCGTAGACGCCGCGCCGGATGTCGTCGGCTAACTGCGAGACGGTGAAGACGTTCTCCTGGACGGCGAACCCGCTGAACCGGTCCCCGACCAGGACGATGCTCTGGATCGACTGATTGATAGGAACTCCTCGGTAGTGGAGCCGTACGGCGTGGAACTGCCACGACGGGCGACCAGAGTGATGAGTGTGCGAAGCGCGGAGACCCTCGCGGCTCCGAGCGCCGTGCGGTCCCCGGCCCAGGCTGTGTGCCGGGCTGCACCCAGGCCCCGGCGGCTCTGTCGGAGGTGCCTGCCGGGCTGACGTCACCGACACTAAGCGATCACCCGAAAGGGTGCAACCAACTAGATGGTTTCCTGAACTATCCAGTTGGTTGGCCATGTTCTAAACTGAGTCCATGACCAAGGACTCAACCCGCGACACGCCGACCCGTCTCCTGGACGCGGCCCGTGCGGAGTTCGCCAAGTTCGGCATCGCAGGCGCCAGGGTGGACCGCATCGCTGAGCAGGCTGCGGCGAACAAGCAGCGCCTGTACTCGTACTTCGGCAGCAAGGAGCAGTTGTTCTCCACCGTCCTGGCGCACGCCTACCGGGAACTGGGCGAGCAGGTTCCGATGCCGACGACGCGGGAGGATCTCGAGCACTACGTCGGCCAGATCTTCGACTACCACCGCCGTGACACCAGTCTCGTGCGGCTCCTGGCCTGGGAGGGCCTGCACTACGGAGACGCCGAGATTCCCGGCGAGGAGGAGCGCCAGGCGTACTACCTGAGCAAGAACGAGACCCTCGGCAAGGCACTGTCCCTCACCTCGCCCCAAGAGGTCGGTCATCTGCTGATGACCCTGATCGGGATCGCCTCCTGGCCCTTCGTGGTGGAGCAGCAGCGCCGGCTGATGGCAGGTCTCGTGACCGGCTCCGAAGAAGGCTGGGACCAATTGCGCGCCAGCCTTACCTCGTACGCTTGCGCGGTCATCAACAGCCGCGCGCCGGCACCCGGCCTCGATGCTTCACCGTGACTTCCAAGGGTTGTGACGTTCCCTCACGGCATGCAAGCTGAAGTGGCCCGGCTGAGGCCGAGGGTGTCCCTCGCGCAAGCTGTCGAAACTGCCGGCGAGGCTAACGGCAGGCACGCCGCCAGGCGCCCAGTTCGTACTTCTTCTCCAGGGAGCTCAGTTTCAGTTCCCGCGAGCGTGCGCAGAAGCGGCCCGTCGGCAGTTCGTACTCCGCGTGGAAGACGGCCTTCCCCGCCGCGATGAACGGCGTCAGCCGCTCGCACTCGTCGTACTGCGCGCACTGCTCGTTCACCGCGAAGTCGAAGTCGCCGACCAGCTCCGGGATCTGGTCGAGGTCGTTCTTCAGGCCCACCGCCAGCCCCCGGTCGTGGGCGAGCTTCGCGATCAGCCGGTTGTAGCGCAGCTGGTCGTCCGCCGTGAGCGGGAAGCCGGAGGTGTTGCGGTAGGCGTCCATGTTGTCCGGCTCCACCGCGTCGAAGCCCTTGTCCCGGCACATGTCGAACCGCTTGGCCATCAGCGGCTCCAGCTCGGCCACGCGCCGGATGTCCACCCAGCGCTCGCCCGTCCAGCCGTTGCCCTTGCCGAGCAGGTCCTTCGGGAACGCGTCGGCGTCCGGCCGGAAGTCCTCCCAGGCGCCGGTGGACAGGTAGCAGATGGTCTTGCGTCCGGCCTTCTTCAGCGCGGCGACCTGCTCCTTGGTGGTGGTGAACCCGTCGACGTCGTACACCGGCGCCTTCACCGAGGTGTCGAGCCTGCCGGTGAGCTGCCACTGCCAGCCGACCCCGGGCGGGGGCTGCCAGCGCTCCCCCGGTGCCTGTTCGGGCCACGGGTACGTGCCGTCCCCGTCGTCCCCCTCGTCGTCCTGCGGCGTGGCCGTACAGGCGGCGAGCAGCAGGAGCGGTACGGCCAGCAGCAGTCCCAGGCGTCGCGGCCGTCTCATCCCGCCGCCTCCAGCGCGTACGGGAGGGTCCCCCACGGGTGCGCGCCGCTCCCCGGGACGGCGCAGTGCACGCCCGCGCCCCGTTCGGCCGCGAGCTCCTCCGCGAGCCGGGCGGCGAGCGCGCCCGGCGGGACGGCGTACACGAGGTGGCAGAAGCGCTGGGCGGGGTGGTCCGCGGTCCAGGGGGGCGGTACGGCGGCCGCGTCCCGGTAGGCGTCCCACGGGCCCTCGAAGGTGACGAGCAGGTCGGCGAGTTCGGCGTAGCCGGGGTGCGGGTGGACCCCGTGGTTGAGGACGAGCGTACGGGCGCCCGCCGCCCGGGCGGCGACCGCGAGCCGCCCGTAGTGCGGGAGCAGTTCCGGGTCGGCGGAGGCCTGGTCGAGGAAGGCCCCGTCGGTGGCGTACCAGTCGCGGTGGCGCAGCAGGTCCTGCACCACCGCGGCGTGCGGGCGCCGCCCGTAGTCGGTGTCGGCGTAGCCGAGGACCGGCACGCCCGCCTCCCGGAGCCGCTCGGCGACGACCGCGAACCGCTCGTCGGGCGCGGCGCCCGGCCCGCTGTCGGGGTTGAGCACCACCGAGTGCAGCCGGCCCGCGGAGCGGATGAGCCGCTCCCAGGCCTCGGGCCGTTCGGCGGGGTGCTCGTAGAGGGGCACCAGCAGCATGGGGTCCTTCTCCTCGTGCGTGTCGTACATCATCGGTGGGCGGTCGCGCGGCCGAGGAGCAGGCAGACCAGCGCGGCCAGGGCGGCGGCGGCCGTGCCCGCCACCACCAACTGGACCACACGCGGCTGGCCCAGTCCGGTCAGCAGGGCCAGGCTCTGGGCGACGGCGGCGGAAGCGCAGACCACGGCCGCGGGCCGGACCGCCCCGAAGGACTGGAGGAGCAGCCCCGTCCACATGACGGCCCCGAGCAGCAGCAGGGTGGCGACCCGGACCGCGGTGAGGCCGGGGGCGTCGGGCCAGAGCATCGTGCCGGTCACGCCCAGAGCGAGCAGGACCGTCAGGTAGACGGCGAGGCACCGGGTCAGCGTGCCGAGCATCCGCCGCCGGAAGGCCCGCGGCGAGCGAGCCCCCTGGAGCCCGGTGAGGCTGCCGCTGCGGAACCGGTGGAGCAGCCATTCGGCGGGGCCCATGCTGAGGGTGAGGGCCACCGCCGAGGGGGCGGCGACCGCTTCGGCGGGGCCGCCGGCGAGCACCTCGCCCAGGGCGGCGTACAGCACGAGCAGGCCGGTGCCGAGGCCGAAGACCCCGTAGGGCACGGAGTCCCCGAGCCGGGGTCCGCGCGGCGCGAACTCCTCCTCGGCGCCGCGCAGCATCCGCCAGCGCACCGGGCCCTTGCCGGGGCGGCGCACCGCCCAGCCGCGGATCCGCAGCACGGCGGCCCGGATCCCGTCGGCCAGCGGGAGTTCCCGTACGGCCAGGGTGCAGGCGGCCAGCAGGGACACCACGAGCAGGGCCACCCGGACCTGCACGGGCAGGTCGACGACGAGCACGAGCAGCGCACCCGCGGCCATCGGGCCGAGGGCGGCGAGCAGCATCCGCTCCCGGCCGAGGACGAGCAGGACGGTGGCGGCCCCGACGTAGAGGGCCTGTCCGGCGGCGAAGGCGTAGGAGAACGGCGGCCCGCCGGGCACGGCCATCGCGGCGGCGGTGCCCAGCAGGGATCCGGCGGGGGCGCCGACGAGCAGGGTGCGCCCGGCGGCGGGCCGGTCGCCGAGGCCGAGCCAGGAGTAGGCCCGGTGGGACAGGGTCTGGTCCCAGACCCAGCCGATGAGCGCTCCGGCGAGCAGGGTCAGCGTCCCGGCCGGCAGGCCGAGGCGGTCCGGCGGGCCGTCGAGGAGCGGCGCGCCGAGGAGGTAGGCCAGGCCGGGCAGGGCGAAGATCACCCCGCGCAGCAGGCAGGCGGTGAGGGACACCTTCCAGGGGTCGGGGGCGGCGCCCGGCTCCGGGTAGGAGCGGGGCACGCGGGCGTAGAGCTCCTCGGCGAGGCCGAAGGAGTCGTGGCGGCCGTAGGTGAGCCGGATGTACTCGTCCGTCATGCCGTCGGATTCGAGGATGGCGGCGATCTCGTCGGGGTGGACGGCGGCGCCGATGAACACGTCGAGGCGCTCGGCGAGTTCGTCCATCGGGTCGGCGGCGGGGCCGGCGTCGGCGGCGGGGCCCGTGTCGCCGGGGCCGTCGCGGCGCGGCCGGGGGATGGCCGGGAGCGTGTCGGCGGCGGCGCCGGGCGGCTTGAGCCAGAGGGATCCGCTCACCACAGGCTCCCGTCGGCCGCGAGTTCGCGGTACCAGGGGTCGGCGAGCCGCTGGGTCCACTGGTCGCCCGCGTGGACGGGCAGGACGGGCTGGCCGGCGAGTTCCCGGTAGATGTGCCGGAAGCCGTCCACGGACTGGTGGAGGGTGAACTTCTCCACCACCCGCCTGCGGGACATCCGGCCCAGCTCGGCCCGGCGCTCGTCGTCGCGGAGCAGGGCGAGGGTGGCGCGGGCCATGGTCTCGGGCTCGCGCGGCGGGACGACCAGGCCGGTGTCCCCGACGGCCTCGCGGACTCCGCCGACGTCGGTGGAGACGGTGGTGCGGCCGCAGGACATGGCCTCGATGATGCTGAAGGGGAAGCCCTCGCTGATGCTGGAGAGCATCACGATGGAGCCGGCCGCGTAGGCCCGGGCCACCTGCTCGATGCGGCCCTCGTAGGTGATGCCGTCGGTCACGCCGAGTTCGGCGGCGAGCTTCTCCAGCCGGAGCTTGTACTCCTCGCAACCGGCCGGGACCGGGCCGAAGAGGCGCAGCCGCAGGGCGGGCAGCTCCTCGCGCATGAAGGCGTAGGCCCGGATGAGGGTTTCGAGGTCCTTGATGGGGTCGATGCGGCCGCACCAGCTGAGGGTGGGCACTTCCGGTTCGGGGCCGGCCTCGGGGAAGGCGAGCGGGTCGACGCCGTTGTAGACGGTGCGGATGCGCTCGGACTCGGCGCCTCCGCGCTCCTCCCAGCGGCGGTTGTACTGGTTGCACGGGGTGATCAGGTCGGCCTGCCGGTAGCCCTCGGTGTTGAGCTCGCGGTAGAAGCCGAGCATGAGCGCCTTGACGGGCCAGCGCTGGCCCGCGCTGCGGTAGCCGAGGTAGCGCTCGCGCAGGTAGATGCCGTGCTCGGTGAGCAGGAAGGGCACGCCGTCGAGGTACTTGGCGGCGAGGGCGGGAAGGGTGGCGAGGCCGCTGCTGACGGCGTGCGCGACGCTGTCGGGCGGGATCCGCACGCCGAGCGGGCGCAGTGCGTGTTCCAGCAGGTCGGTGGCGGTGAGCGCGTCGTGGATGGTGGGCGCGGCCTCGGCGGTGGTGAGGCCGGGGCGGGTCCATACGGTCATCAGGAGGCGTAGAACCGATTCGGAGCGCAGGGCCGGTGCGAGTTTTCCGGCCCGGGCCAGGACGGCCAGTTCGCGCAGGGCCGCGGAGAATCCGCGGCGGGCCGGGTCGGACGCGGGATCGAGCAGGGAGAGCAGGAAGCTCTCGTAGACCTCGGTGAAACGGCGGTGGGCCTTGCCGCGCAGGGCCGAACGCCGGCCGCGTCCGGGGGGCGGACCCCAGAGCGGAACGGCGGTGTGCCGGTAGACGTTGCGCGGAAGTTCCCAGGTGACCGGCTCGCGTCCGGAGCCGGTGAGGGCTATGACGTTGAAGTCGACCTCCGGCATACCGCGTACCAGTTGGTCGCACCAGGTGCTGACGCCCCCGTGGACGTGCGGATAGGTGCCTTCGGTGAGCATGGTGACGTGACGCCCATGACTCATACGGTGTGTCCCCCCAGGACGGAAAAGGGGCCGGCGCCCGTGGGTGTGCGGAGCGCCGGCGCTAGGTGGTACTGGTGACGGCTTGCGGGACGGTCAGCTGGGCAGCTTGAGCGTGACGGCGCTCTGGAGCAGCTCCGGTGCGGTCCAGGCGGAGCGGGTACCCGCGTACGCGGCACCGAAGTCGGTGGTGCCGAGCAGCATCTGCTTCTTGGTGCCGGTGGGGGCGGTGACCGGGGCGACGACTCCGGAGGGCGCCTTGACCGTCACGGCGGTGCCGATGCGGTAGGCCGTCACCTTGCCGTCCGCAAGCGCCTTGTCCCAGGCGGCGCGGCGGCTCAGCTCGACGCCGGTCTCCTTCTGGGTCTGGTTCACGATCGGCGCGCTGGTGGCGTAGAGCGAGCGGTAGGTGTCGAGGACCTGGTTCAGCACCGGGTACAGGGTGCGGTCCTCGGCGAGGTTGGACTGGTGGACGTAGTGCGGGCGCGGGTCGTTGGCCAGCACGTGCCGCATGGCGGTCCGGGCCTCCTGCGGGACGATGTGCTGGAGGTAGCCGGTGTTGACGTCGAGCGGGGCCGGCAGGCAGGTGGAGGTCGCCGGGTTGTCCTCGCAGACGCCGCTGCCGCCGTGGGCGCGGCTGGCGTAGATCCAGTTGTACTCGTCGGCCATCTCCGCGTTGGTGCCCGTGTTGTAGTACACGTTCATCGGGTGGCGCGGGACGGTCAGGGCGGAGCCGACCGCCCGCTGCGCCGGTTCGCGCGAGTTGTCGCTCGCGATCCACTTGACGCCGTTGTCGGCGAGCGCGCCCGCCAGGTTGGGGTTGTCCTGGGCCTGCTGCGGGCTGGTCTTGAGACCCGAGTGCTCACCGGTGACGAGCTCGGACCGGTCGAGGGTGATGCCCTTGGCGGCCGCCCAGTTGTTGTTGTCGCGGATCTGCGCCGAGATGTCGGCGCGGCTCATCCACTGGATGGCGCCCTGGGCGTTCTTCGTGCAGCTCCAGGGAACGGTGGCGGTGTTCTGGACGCAGCCGAGGAAGGGGTGCGTGAACGTGTGGTTGATCCAGCGGTACTTGGCCCGGTCCGCGACCAGCTGCGCGGTCATGGCGTCGGTGCCACTGTTCTCCGCCTTCCACTCCTCCCCCGCGCCGGCGTTGAAGACCATGTCGAGCTTGAAGGCCTTGCTCTGCTGCCACTGCGCCAGGTACTGGGCGTCGGCGGCGGTCATCCGGATGGTGCTCTCCTGGCCCTCGCCGCCGGGGCAGGCGTAGTCGCCGGGCGTGCAGTTGAGCTCCTTGCTCCAGCGGGCGTCCGGCGCGAAGACGTCGTCGACGTGGACCGCGAAGTAGTTGCGGCTCTGGCCGAGGTGGACTCCCTGGGTGAGCCACTCGACGATGCCGCGGGCCAGCAGCCGGAACTGCTGCTGGAACTGGTTGTAGCCGAAGGTGACGACCAGTTCGCTGCGCCCGTCGTGGGTGTACTCGCCGACGAGCGAGGCCCGTCCGGCGCCGACGGGAGCGTCGAGGTAACTGGTGTAGCCGGGCCGCGGCTTGCCCATGAAGCCGAAGCTCTCCGGGACGAGGGCGGAGTTGTCCTCGAAGGCGACCTGCCCGCCGAGGTAGGCGAAGGGCCCCGTCTTGCCGGCCGCGGTGACCGCGGCCTGGGTCCCGTCGAGCTGCCCGCTGTAGCCGCCGTTGTCGGTGTACTCGAGTCCGACGCCCGGGTGCGCCCAGGTGTAGGCGTCGACCTGGCGGACCCCGTACGTCGTCTCGTACGCGGCGAGCGCGGCCATCTCGGCCGAGCCCTCCCCGAAGGGGTTCTCGTTCGGCAGGACGACGCCCTGGTACTTGGCGCGCGGCCGTCCGTCGACGGTGTCGCTGAGGAACGACGCGTTGATGACCGGGCGGCTTCCGCTGCCCAGTTCGACGCGGGTGAACGGCACTCCGGTGTCCCGGAGCTCCGCAGTGATCGCCTGGACCGAGCTGCCGCCGTCGTCGACAACCAGCACCTTCAGGTCGATCCGCGGTTCCACGGCCGCCTGGGCGGTCGCAGCGGGTACTGCCACGGACACCAGAGCTGCCGCGGCCATGACGGCGGCGACCCTGTTCATCCGATTCTTGTTGACCATTTCGGCCTTTCCCCCCGCAGGCATCCCTCGACTCGGCCCTTGGCGGTCAGCCGGGCCGGGGAGGCTCTGTGGAAATCATGCAAAGGAACCCCGCGTCCCCTTGCGAGAGTGGACCGAGTCTCTCGGACCTCGTCAGGTCTACGAGGCAAACCTGGAGCAGAGTCCACGGATGGGTGAACCTGACGGCCCCTTGATCGAACAACTTGCCAAACCTTCGAGTGCCGTGCGGGCGAGCGCGTACGCGTAGGCTCATTTCTGGCGGCCGTCGGGCCCGAATACGATCGCTACGGATGGCCGTCCACCCACTCGGCCCACACACACAAACGGAAGCGAGACTTCACCACCGTGACTGCTCTGACTCTCAGCACTGCCGGCGCAGCGACGCTTCGCGCCGACGCCCTCGTCGTCGGCGTCGCGAAGGGCCCCAAGGGCCCGGTCGTCGCCGCGGGCGCCGAGGCCGTGGACAAGGCGTACGACGGTAAGCTCGCCGGCGTCCTCGACGCGCTCGGCGCCTCGGGTGCCGAAGGCGAGATCACCAAGCTGCCGGCCCCGGCGGGCCTCAAGGTCCCGGTCGTGCTGGCGGTGGGGCTCGGCTCCGTCCCCGAGAAGGACGAGTCGTTCGACGAGGAGGTGCTGCGCCGCGCCGCCGGCGCCGCCGCCCGCGCGCTGCACGGCACCAAGAAGGCCGCCTTCGCCCTCCCCCTGGACGACGCCTCCGCCGTCACCGCCGTCGCCGAGGGCGCGCTGCTGGGCGCGTACGCCTTCACCGCCTACCAGGGCGGCGAGAAGAAGCCCGGGAACGGCAACAAGCCCGCCGGCCCCAAGCTGCCGCTCGCCGAGGTCGCCCTGCTGGGCGCCAAGCCGCGCGACAAGGAGCACAAGGCCGCGGCCGAGCGCGCCACCGTCGTCGCGACCGAGGTCAACGTCGCCCGTGACCTGGTCAACACCCCGCCGAACGACCTCACCCCCGAGGCCTTCGCCGCCGTCGCGTCCGCGACCGCGAAGGAGAACGGCATCAAGGTCCAGATCCTGGACGAGAAGGCCCTGATCAAGGGCGGCTACGGCGGCATCATGGGCGTCGGCAAGGGCTCCGAGAACCCGCCGCGCCTGGTGAAGCTCTCCTACACCCACGCCAAGGCGGAGAAGACCCTGGCCTTCGTCGGCAAGGGCATCACCTACGACTCCGGCGGCATCTCCCTGAAGCCGGCCGGCCACAACGAGACGATGAAGTGCGACATGGCCGGCGCCGCCGCCGTCTTCGCCGCCGTCGTCGCGGCCGCGAAGCTGGGCCTTCAGGTCAACGTCACCGGCTGGCTCGCGCTCGCCGAGAACATGCCGTCGGGCTCCGCCACCAAGCCGGGCGACGTGCTGCGCATGTACAGCGGCAAGACCGTCGAGGTCCTCAACACGGACGCCGAGGGCCGCCTGGTCCTGGGTGACGCGCTGACCAGGGCCTCCGAGGAGAACCCGGACGCGATCGTCGACGTCGCCACCCTGACCGGCGCCATGGTGCTGGCCCTGGGCAACCGGATGTTCGCGGTCATGGGCAACGACGACGCCTTCCGCACGTCGGTCCACGAGATCGCCGAGGAGGTCGGCGAGGCCTCGTGGCCGATGCCGCTCCCCGCGGACCTGCGCAAGGCCATGGACTCCCCCACCGCCGACATCGCCAACATGGGCGAGCGCATGGGCGGCGGCCTGGCGGCCGGTCTCTTCCTGCAGGAGTTCGTCGGCGAGGGCATCACCTGGGCCCACCTCGACATCGCCGGCCCGGCCTTCCACGAGGGTGCCCCGTTCGGCTACACCCCCAAGGGCGGCACCGGCTCGGCCGTGCGCACCCTGGTGCGGCTGGCCGAGCGCACGGCCACGGGCGACCTCGGCTGACGAACCCCGTGTGACACGCGACGCACCCCGTGCCCAGGTCAGGGCCCGGGGTGCGTTCGGCTCACGACGAAATCCGTAGGTTTCTACGCAGCGGTAACCACGACTTCGGGCAGAACGCCCTGTCACAGAGTGGGCCCGGCGTCCCGCGTTCCCCCGACAAATGCGAAGATGGGTTCTCGGCAGGACAGGGCCCCCACCACAGGGCCGAAGAAGCAAGCGGCCGATTACCAGCCGCCGCCCGGTCACAGAGGACCGGTGCCCGGCGCACATGCATGGAGGACGTGACGTGGCGAACGACGCCAGCACCGTTTTCGACCTAGTGATCCTCGGCGGTGGCAGTGGCGGTTACGCCGCGGCGCTGCGCGCATCCCAGCTGGGTCTGGACGTTGCCCTGATCGAGAAGAACAAGCTCGGCGGCACCTGCCTGCACAACGGCTGCATCCCCACGAAGGCTCTGCTGCACGCGGGCGAGATCGCGGACCAGGCTCGTGAAGCCGCCCAGTTCGGTGTCAAGGCCTCCTTCGAGGGGATCGACATCGCGGGTGTCCACAAGTACAAGGACGAGGTCATCTCGGGCCTGTACAAGGGCCTGCAGGGCCTGGTCGCCTCCCGCAAGGTGACCTACATCGAGGGCGAGGGCCGCCTCTCCTCCCCGACTTCCGTCGACGTGAACGGCCGGCGCATCCAGGGCCGCCACATCCTGCTGGCGACCGGCTCCGTGCCGAAGTCGCTGCCGGGCCTGAACATCGACGGCAACCGCATCATCTCCTCGGACCACGCGCTGGTCCTGGACCGCGTGCCCGAGTCCGCCATCGTGCTGGGCGGCGGCGTCATCGGCGTCGAGTTCGCCTCCGCGTGGAAGTCCTTCGGCTCCGACATCACCGTCATCGAGGGCCTCAAGCACCTCGTGCCGGTCGAGGACGAGAACAGCTCGAAGCTGCTGGAGCGCGCGTTCCGCAAGCGCGGCATCAAGTTCAACCTCGGCACCTTCTTCGACAAGGCCGAGTACACGGAGAACGGCGTCCGCGTCACGCTGGCCGACGGCAAGACCTTCGAGGCCGAGGTGCTGCTGGTCGCGGTCGGCCGCGGTCCGGTCTCGCAGGGCCTGGGCTACGAGGAGCAGGGCGTCGCGATGGACCGCGGCTACGTCCTGGTCGACGAGTACATGCAGACCAACGTGCCGACCATCTCGGCCGTCGGTGACCTCGTCCCGACCCTCCAGCTCGCGCACGTCGGTTTCGCAGAGGGCATCCTGGTCGCGGAGCGTCTGGCCGGCCTCAAGGCCGTCCCGATCGACTACGACGGTGTCCCGCGCGTCACCTACTGCCACCCCGAGGTCGCTTCCGTCGGCATCACCGAGGCCAAGGCCAAGGAGATCTACGGTGCGGACAAGGTCGTGGCCCTGAAGTACAACCTGGCGGGCAACGGCAAGAGCAAGATCCTGAAGACCGCGGGCGAGATCAAGCTCGTCCAGGTCAAGGACGGTGCCGTGGTCGGCGTCCACATGGTCGGTGACCGGATGGGCGAGCAGGTCGGCGAGGCCCAGCTGATCTACAACTGGGAGGCCCTGCCGGCCGAGGTCGCGCAGCTCATCCACGCGCACCCGACCCAGAACGAGGCGCTCGGCGAGGCCCACCTGGCCCTGGCCGGCAAGCCGCTTCACTCCCACGACTAATCGTCTCGGGCGCGACGACCACTTCCGCACATTCGTTAGGAGCAACTGAAACCATGTCGGTTTCCGTAACCCTTCCGGCGCTCGGCGAGAGCGTCACCGAGGGCACTGTCACCCGCTGGCTGAAGGCCGAGGGCGAGCGCGTCGAGGCCGACGAGCCGCTGCTCGAGGTCTCGACCGACAAGGTCGACACCGAGATCCCGTCGCCCGTCGCCGGCATCCTGGCCTCCATCAAGGTCGCCGAGGACGAGACCGTCGAGGTCGGCGCCGAGCTGGCCGTCATCGACGACGGCTCCGGCGCGCCGGCCGCTGCTGCGGCTCCGGCCGCCGAGCCGGCCGCCGCCGAGGCCCCGGCCGCCCCGGCCCCCGTCGCCGAGGCCCCCGCGGCTCCGGCTCCGGTCGCCGAGGCACCCGCCGCCGCTGCCGCTCCGGCCACCGCCGGTACCGATGTCGTGCTCCCCGCCCTGGGCGAGTCCGTCACCGAGGGCACCGTCACCCGCTGGCTGAAGCAGGTCGGCGAGTCGGTCGAGGCCGACGAGCCGCTGCTCGAGGTTTCCACCGACAAGGTCGACACCGAGATCCCCGCGCCGGTCTCCGGCACGCTGCTGGAGATCCGGATCGGCGAGGACGAGACCGCCGAGGTCGGCGCCGTTCTGGCCGTCATCGGCGCCGCCGGTGCCGCCCCCGCGGCTGCCCCGGCCGCTGCCGCCCCGGCTCCGGTCCAGGCTGCCGCTCCGGTCGCCGCCCCGGCTCCGGTCGCTGCTGCCCCGGTCGCCGCTCCGGCTCCCGTGGCCGCCCCGGCTCCGGTTGCCGCTCCGGCCCCCGTCGCCCCGGCTCCGGTTGCCGCTCCGGCCCCCGTGGCCGCTCCGGCTCCGGTCACCCCGGCCGCCGCCCCGGCGTCCGCCGGTGACGAGGCCGCGTACGTGACCCCGCTGGTGCGCAAGCTCGCCTCGGAGTCCGGCGTGAACCTGTCCGCGGTCTCGGGCACCGGTGTCGGTGGCCGCATCCGCAAGCAGGACGTCCTGGCCGCCGCCGAGGCCGCCAAGGCCGCTGCCGCCGCCCCGGCCGCTGCCGCTCCCGCCGCGAAGGCCCCGGCCGCCGCGGTGTCCGAGCTGCGCGGTCAGACGGTCAAGATGACCCGCATGCGCAAGGTCATCGGCGACAACATGATGAAGGCCCTGCACTCGCAGGCGCAGCTCAGCTCCGTTGTCGAGGTGGACATCACCAAGATCATGAAGCTGCGCGAGAAGGCCAAGGGCGCGTTCCTGGCCCGCGAGGGCGTCAAGCTCTCGCCGATGCCGTTCTTCGTCAAGGCCGCTGCCCAGGCACTGAAGGCCCACGCGGTCGTCAACGCCCGGATCAACGAGGACGAGGGCACCATCACCTACTTCGACTCGGAGAACATCGGCATCGCCGTGGACTCCGAGAAGGGCCTGATGACCCCGGTCATCAAGGGTGCCGGTGACCTCAACCTGGCGGGCATCTCCAAGGCGACCGCCGACCTGGCCGCCAAGGTCCGCGGCAACAAGATCACGCCGGACGAGCTGTCGGGCGCGACCTTCACCATCAGCAACACCGGCTCGCGCGGTGCGCTGTTCGACACGGTCATCGTGCCCCCGAACCAGGTCGCCATCCTGGGCATCGGTGCCACGGTGAAGCGCCCGGTGGTCATCGAGACCGCCGAGGGCACCAACATCGGCATCCGCGACATGACGTACCTGACCCTGTCCTACGACCACCGCCTGGTGGACGGCGCGGACGCGGCCCGGTACCTCTCGGCCGTCAAGGCGATCCTCGAGGCCGGCGAGTTCGAGGTCGAGCTCGGTCTCTGAGCCGAACGGCTTGTAACCAGCCTCACTGTCGGCGCCCCCGTCCGGGATACTCCCGGGCGGGGGCGCCGCCGTATTGTCTACGCATCAGGCCCCGCATGACCCTGCACAGCCACCAGGAGATGAAGCCCCGATGATCACCCCACCCATCGTGCACTCGCTGCGCGAGCAGATCCGCGAGCACATCGTGGAGGGGATCGTCAGCGGGCGCTGGAAGCCCGGCGAGCGGATCGTCGAGCGCCGCATCGCCGTGGAGCTGGAGGTCAGCCAGACCCCCGTACGGGAGGCCCTGCGCGAGCTGGAGACGCTGCGGCTGATCGAGTCGGCGCCGAACAAGGGCGTGCGCGTACGGAACCTGTCCGCGGCCGACCTGGAGGAGATCTACCCGGTCCGGGCCGGTCTGGAGCAGATTGCGGCCGAACTGGCCGCCCCCCGGCTGGCGACGGACTGCTCGGCGCTGGAGCCGCACGTGGCGGCGCTGTGGGAGGCCGACCGGACCGAGGACGGGACCGCGCAGGTGCGGCACACCGTCGGGTTCCACCGGGAGATGGTGCGGGCGGCCGGGAACAGCGTGCTGCTGCACACCTGGGAGAGCCTGGGCATCGAGGTGTTCACGGCCCTGTCCATCCGCTGGCTGGGTACCGTCCAGAAGTCCTACGCCGAGGAGCACGAGGCCCTCGTCGAGGCGTTCCGCAGTCAGGATCCGGACATCGGCCTCCTTGTGAAGCGTCACGTTTTGGGGTGCGCTCCGAGGGCATGAGCGCCCGTATTGCCCCTCTTTGCTCGGCACCGCGTGCCCTTTTTACTGGCACGCGGTGCCGACTTTCGTCAGCTAGACGTTTCTTCGTCACTTTTATTTGATCGATCATCGATCAGCGATTTACAGTCGTCACGGACCTCAACCAGGTTCAACGACCCTGTCCTGCCCGTCAGGGATTTTCTTCACCACCTCTCCTTTGTCCGGAAGGCGGCGCACACCGATGTCCGACCCCGTAGGAAAGCTTCCGAGCGAGCTCGACCAGCTCCCGGACCGCGACACCGAGGAGACCGCCGAATGGGCGGCCTCCCTCGACGCCGTCGCCAAGGCCGCCGGTACGCGCCGCGCCGAATACCTGCTCCGCCGCACGCTGCAGCACGCCGAGGCCGCCGGCCTCGCCCTGCCGAAGCTGCTGGAGACGGATTACGTCAACACCATCCCCACCGCCGCGGAGCCCGAGTTCCCCGGTGACGAGGCGATGGAAGCCCGGATCACCGCGTGGAACCGCTGGAACGCGGCCGCCATGGTGACCCGCGGCTCCAAGTACGGCGTCGGCGGCCACATCGCCACCTTCGCCTCGGCCGCGTGGCTGTACGAGACCGGCTTCCAGCACTTCTTCCGCGGGAAGGAGGACGACGGATCGGGCGACCAGCTCTACATCCAGGGCCACGCCTCCCCCGGCATCTACGCCCGCGCCTTCCTCGACGGACGCATCTCCGAGCAGCAGCTCGACAACTTCCGCCAGGAGTCCGGCGGCAACGGCCTGCCGTCCTACCCGCACCCGCGGCGCCTGCCGTGGCTGTGGGAGTTCCCGACGGTGTCCATGGGCCTCGGCCCGCTCTCCGCGATCTACCAGGCGCGCTTCAACCGCTACCTGCAGAACCGGAGCATCAAGGACACCGCCAACTCGCACGTCTGGGCCTTCCTGGGCGACGGCGAGATGGACGAGCCCGAGTCGACCGCCGCCCTGGCCCTCGCCTCCCGCGAGCAGCTCGACAACCTGACCTTCGTCATCAACTGCAACCTGCAGCGCCTCGACGGTCCGGTCCGCGCGAACTTCCGCGTCGTGCAGGAGCTGGAAGCCCAGTTCCGCGGCGCCGGCTGGAACGTCATCAAGTCCCTGTGGGGCTCCGCCTGGGACGAGCTGTTCCAGCTCGACACCACGGGCGCCCTGGTACGCCGCCTGCGCGAGGTACCGGACGCGCAGTTCCAGACGTACGCGACCCGCGACGTGGCCTACATCCGCCAGCACTTCTTCGGCGCCAACGCCGAGCTCGTGCAGCTGGCGGGCGTCCTGTCCGACGCGAAGATCGCCGAGTGCTTCCACACCTCCCGCGGCGGCCACGAGCCCCGCAAGGTCTATGCCGCGTACAAGGCCGCCCTGGAGCACAAGGGCGCGCCGACGGTCATCCTGGCGCAGACCGTCAAGGGCTACACGCTGGGTGCCGGGTTCGAGTCGAAGAACGCGAACCACCAGATGAAGAAGCTGACGATCGACGAGTTCAAGGACATGCGTGACCGCCTTGGCCTCCCGATCCCGGACAGCGCCTTCGCCGACGGCGTCGTCCCCTACGGCCACCCGGGCGCGAACAGCCCCGAGGTGCGGTACCTGAACGAGCGCCGCGCGGCGCTCGGCGGTCCGGCCCCGGCCCGCAAGGTCAAGCAGGTCGCCCTGCCGGCTCCGGCCGACCGTTCCTTCGCCCCGCTGCTCAAGGGCTCCGGCAAGCAGGAGATGGCCACCACCATGGCCTTCGTCCGGCTCGTCAAGGACCTGATGCGGGACAAGGAGACCGGCAAGCGCTGGGTGCCGATCGTCCCCGACGAGGCCCGTACCTTCGGTATGGAGTCCCTCTTCCCGTCGGCCGGCATCTACTCGCCGCTGGGCCAGACGTACGAGCCGGTCGACCGCGACCAGCTCATGTACTACAAGGAGGCCAAGGACGGCCAGATCCTCAACGAGGGGATCACCGAGGCCGGCGCCATGGCCGACTTCATCGCCGCCTGCACGTCGTACGCGACGCACGGCGAGCCGATGATCCCGTTCTACATCTTCTACTCGATGTTCGGCTGGCAGCGCACCGCCGACCAGATGTGGCAGCTCGCCGACCAGCTCGGCAAGGGCTTCATCGTCGGCGCGACCGCCGGCCGCACCACGCTGACCGGTGAGGGCCTGCAGCACGCGGACGGCCACTCGCACCTGATCGCGTCCACGAACCCGGCGTCGCTCAACTACGACCCGGCCTTCGCGTACGAGATCGCGGTGATCGTCAAGGACGGTCTGCGCCGCATGTACGGCGAGACCGTCCCAGGTGAGGACTCGAACGTCTTCTACTACCTGACGGTCTACAACGAGCCGAAGGTGCAGCCCGCGATGCCCGAGGGCGTCGAGGAGGGCATCCTCAAGGGTCTGTACCGCTTCAACACGGCGGCCGACCTGGCGGAGCAGGCCCCGGCCGCCGACGCCCCCAAGATCCAGCTGATGGCCTCGGGTACGGCGATCCACTGGGTGCTGGAGGCGCAGAGGCTGCTGGCCGCCGACTGGAACGTGGCCGCCGACGTCTGGTCCGCCCCCTCCTGGGGCGAGCTGCGGCGCGACGCGCTGGAGTGCGACGAGGCGCTGCTGCGCGGCGAGGTGCGCACCCCGTACGTCACCCGCGCGCTGGAGGGCGTCACCAGCCCGGTCCTGGCCGTCTCCGACTGGATGCGCCAGGTCCCGGACCAGATCAGCCAGTGGGTCGAGCAGGACTACACCTCGCTGGGCACGGACGGCTTCGGTCTGTCCGACACCCGTGAGGGCGCCCGCCGCCACTTCGGTGTCGACGCCCAGTCGATCGTGGTGGCCGCGCTGGCCCAGCTCGCGCGTCGCGGCGAGGTACCGGCGTCCTCCGTCAAGGAGGCCCGGGAGCGCTACGGCCTCTGAGGCTCCGTGTGACCGGTGAAAGGCCGGTGTCCACCCCAGCGGGGGTCGGACACCGGCCTTTCGCCGTATGAGCGGTGGCGGCGCCGGGGCGGACCCGTGATGCTGGAGCGGTGATGGACGAGACGGAGTTCTGGGAGATCGTCGACCGTACCCGCGAGGCCGCCGACGGCGACCCCGAGGAACACGCCGAGCTGCTCGTGGAGCGGCTGGCCCAGCTCGACCCGGACTCCGTCCTGGACTTCGCCCGTCACTTCGAGTCCCGGTACAACCGGGCGTACACCTGGGACCTGTGGGGCGCGGCGTGGGTGCTGCTCGACGGGGCGAGCGACGACGCGTTCGACTACTTCCGCTGCTGGCTGATCGGCCAGGGGCGGGAGGTGTTCGAGGGCGGCGTGCACGATCCGGACCACCTGGCGGAGCTGCTCGGCGAGTTCGACGAGGAGATCGATGGCGACGGCGAGGAACTGGGGTACGCGGCCGACGAGGCCTACGAGCAGCTGACCGGGGCGGTGGCGCCGGATCTGGGGATCCCGCTGCAGGCGGCGGAGCCGGAGGGCGCCCCGCTGGACTTCGAGAACGAAGCCGTGCTCGCGGAGCGCTTCCCCCGGCTGTGGGACCGGTTCCGCGGCTGATCAGTAGTGCGTGCCGCCGTCGATGCGGATCTCCGTACCGGTGATGAACGCGCCGTCCTCGGAGCCCAGCATGGCGACGACGCCGGCGACGGTCTGCGGGCCGGCGAAGCCCTGGCCGATGGCCGGGGCGAGCTTGGCGAAGAGCGACCAGTCGGTGTCCTCGGGCAGGCCGGGGCCGGTGCCGGTGGTCATGCCGGACTCGATGGAGCCGGGCGCGACCGAGACGAAGCGCAGGCCCTGCTTGCTGTACTCGGCGGCCAGCGCGTGGGTCATGGACTGGATGCCGCCCTTGCTGGCCGCGTAGGCGGACATGTAGGGGTGCGCGAAGGACGCCGAGGTGGAGCTGAAGTTCACGACGACCGGCTGGTCGCCCTCCAGCAGAGCCGGCAGCGAGGCGCGGATCATCAGGAAGGTGCCGGTCAGGTTGACCCCGATGACCTTGTTCCAGAGGTCGAGCGTGGTCTCGTGGGTGTGCGCGGAACGCAGGATGCCCGCGGCGTTGACGAGTACGTCGAGTCCGCCGAGGGCGCGGGTCGCGGCGGCCACGCCCTCCTCGACCGCGGTCTCGTGGGATATGTCGAGGAGCGCGGTGGTGAGGCGGGCCTCGTGGCCCGCGGCGGAGGCCTGCTCGGCGGTGGCCTTCAGGCCGGCCTCGTCGACGTCCACCGTGTGGACCCGGCCGCCCTCGGCGAGGATGCGGTGGACGGTGGCGCGGCCGATGCCGGAGCCGCCGCCGGTGATGAGGACACGACGTCCTTCGTAACGGTTCATGGCGTGAGCGTACCGAAGGTATGACACGTTTTGCCATGGTGACAATGAATGCAGTTGCCGAGGCGTACGGAAGGTACGCTTCACCTCGTGAGATCCCCTCGCCCGTACTCTCCCCAGGCCGGCCCCGGAGCCCAGTCGCTGACCGAGCGCCGCAAGGCCGCCACCCAGCTCGACATCGCCCGCGCGGCCTGTGAACTGTTCGCCGAACACGGCCCCGACGGCACCACCGCCGAGGACATCGCCCACCGGGCGGGGGTGGCGCTGCGCACCTTCTACCGCTACTTCCGCAACAAGCAGGAGGCGGTGGCCCCGCTGCTGGCGGGCGGCGGTGACGCCTGGCGCGCGCTGCTCGCCGAGGAGGATCCCGGCACTCCCCTGACCGAGGCCCTGGAACGTGCCGTCACGCGGTCGCTGAGCGGCCCGCAGGCGGTCGAGGAGGGCCTGGAGGTGACCCGCGGCCTGCTGCGCGCGGCGGCGGGGGACCATGCGCTGCGGGCGGTCTGGTACTGCGTGAACCAGGACTCCGAGGAGCACCTGGTCCCGGTGCTCGCCCGGCTGGCGGGGCCGGACGCCGACCCGCTGGAGGTACGTCTGCTCGCCGCGGCCGCCACGGACGCGATTCGCGTCGCGCTGGAGCTGTGGTCGACCACGGACGCCCCGGTCTCGGGCCCCGGCTCGCCCGCCGAACTCGCGGTCAGGTGCCTGCGCGACCTCACCGGCGCGATGCCCCTGCTGCGCTGACCTCAGCGCAGCAGGGGCGTCGCCCAAGGCCCGTGGCCCTGCGTCTTACCGACCGGTGTCAGCGGCCACCGCCGCCGCCCCAGTCACCGTTGCCGCCGCCACCGCCGCCCCAGTCACCGTTGCCGCCGCCACCGCCGCCGCCCCAGTCACCGTTGCCGCCGCCACCGCCGCCGCCCCAGTCACCATTGCCGCCGCCACCGCCGCCGCCCCAGTCACCATTGCCGCCGCCACCGCCGCCGCCCCAGTCACCATTGCCGCCACCGCCGCCGCCCCAGTCACCGTTACCGCCACGGCCGTTGCCCCAGTCGTTGTTGCCCCAGTCGCCGTTACCGCCGCGACCGTTGCCCCAGTCGTTGTTGCCCCAGTCGCCGTTACCGCCACGGCCGTTGCCCCAGTCCCAGTCGCCGTTGCCGCCTCGGCCGGAGTCGTTCCAGTTCGAGTGCCAGTTGGCGTCGCGCCAGTTGTTGTCGCGCCAGTTGTCGTTGTATCCGCCGACTCCGCCCTGGTCCCCGCACCAGCTCGGCCGGTCGCGCCAGTCACGGTCGCAGCAGTAGCCCCACCGGGCGTCGGAACGGTTCGAGGGGTACCGGTAGCAGTCGTAGCCGCCGTTCCCGCCCCCGCCACCACTGGTGACGACCGAAGCCGAGGCACTGGCCACGGGCAGCAGACCTATCGCGACTCCCGCGGCGCCTGCCATGGCTGCCGCAACGATCCTACGGCGCATTTTCATGCACCTCCGCACATGTCTCGCTTATTCGGCCTTTAGGACATTTCTACCCTCACCCGAGCGCGACCCGCTGTCAAAGCAGAAGGCCCCCCGCCGCTCTCCGTGGAGAGTGGCGGGGGGCCTCCCATCAGGCATGACGCTCGTTCCGAGCGGGTTCGACTAGAGGTCGAAGTAGAGCTCGAACTCGTGCGGGTGCGGACGCTGCGCGATCGGGGCGATCTCGTGCGTGCGCTTGTAGTCGATCCAGGTCTCGATCAGGTCGGGGGTGAAGACGCCGCCGGCCAGGAGGTACTCGTGGTCCGCCTCCAGCGCCTTCAGCACGTCCTCGAGGCTGGTCGGGACCTGCGGGACGCTCGCGTGCTCGTCGGGCGAGAGCTCGTAGAGGTCCTTGTCGATCGGCTCCATCGGCTCGATCTTGTTCTTGACACCGTCGAGGCCCGCGAGCAGCAGCGCCGCGAAGGCGAGGTACGGGTTGGACGACGGGTCCGGGGCGCGGAACTCGACGCGCTTGGCCTTCGGGTTCGAGCCGGTGATCGGGATGCGCATGGCGGCGGAGCGGTTGCGCTGCGAGTACACCATGTTGACCGGCGCCTCGAAGCCCGGCACCAGGCGGTGGTAGGAGTTCACCGTCGGGTTGGTGAACGCCAGCAGCGACGGGGCGTGCTTGAGGATGCCGCCGATGTAGTAGCGCGCGGTGTCCGACAGGCCCGCGTAGCCGGCCTCGTCGTAGAACAGCGGGTCGCCGTTCGCCCACAGCGACTGGTGCACGTGCATGCCCGAGCCGTTGTCACCGAAGATCGGCTTCGGCATGAAGGTCGCGGTCTTGCCGTTGCGCCAGGCGACGTTCTTCACGATGTACTTGAAGAGCATCAGGTCGTCGGCCGCGGCGAGCAGCGTGTTGAACTTGTAGTTGATCTCGGCCTGGCCACCGGTGCCGACCTCGTGGTGCTGGCGCTCGACCTGGAGGCCCTGGGCGTCCAGCTCGAGGGAGATCTCGGCGCGCAGGTCGGCGAAGTGGTCGACCGGGGCTACGGGGAAGTACCCACCCTTGTAGCGGACCTTGTAACCACGGTTGTTCTCCTCGGAGCCCGTGTTCCAGGCACCGGCCTCGGAGTCGATGTGGTAGAAGCTCTCGTTCGCGGTGGTCGCGAAGCGCACGCTGTCGAACACGTAGAACTCGGCCTCGGGGCCGAAGTACGCGGTGTCGGCGATGCCGGTGGAGGCGAGGTACGCCTCGGCCTTCTTCGCGATGTTGCGCGGGTCGCGGCTGTAGGCCTCACCCGTGATCGGGTCGTGGATGAAGAAGTTGATGTTGAGCGTCTTGTCCTTGCGGAACGGGTCCAGGCGCGCGGTGCTGATGTCGGCACGCAGCGCCATGTCGGACTCGTGGATCGCCTGGAAGCCGCGGATCGACGAGCCGTCGAAGGCCAGCTCCTCGTTCGGGTCGAACGCGCGCCCCGGGATGGTGAAGTGCTGCATCACACCAGGCAGGTCGCAGAAGCGGACGTCGACGAACTTGACGTCGTTCTCCTCGATGTACTGCTTCACTTCGTCGGCGTTCTGGAACATCCAACTCCTCCTACTCCCGGCCCCGGGGCAGGGCGGGCTTTATAGCTCGTGGTGCGTCAGTGCGGTGCCGCACGCTGACCCGACCATAAGCAGGCGGGATTTCTCAAGCATGACCCATTTGTTTCGCACAAGTTAACCAGGGTCCCGCCGGAGTGACGTGCAGCGCCACCGGTACCGTGGTCGGGTGGACAACAGACAGGCAATCGGATCCTGGCTCTCCGGCCCCCGCGCGGCCGCCGAGGACATGGGCGTCGACTTCGGCTATCCGGGCCAGCGGCTCGGCCTGCCGCAGCAGGGGCCCGGCTCGTCGGCACGGTTCGGGCGCCGGCTCGGCGCCGTCGCCCTCGACTGGATCGGCTGCCAGCTGATTGCGTACGGGCTGATCACGGGCGGCAACCTGGCCGCGGCGGGCAACTGGACCCTCGGGCTCTTCGTGGCCCTGACCGTCCTGACGGTCGGCACCGTGGGCTCCACGCCCGGCAAGCGGGCCCTGGGCATCCGGGTGATCTCGGAGTCCGGCGGCCGCCTCGGCTTCGTCCGGGTGTGCGTGCGCACGCTGCTGCTGGCCCTGGTCGTCCCGGCGCTGATCTGGGACCGCGACGGCCGCGGTCTGCACGATCGCCTCGCGCGCGCCGTCCAGGTCCGCATCTGAGTTTTCCGTACGTTCTCCGTACGAAGCAGGGGCGCCTCCCGAACCGGTCGGTTCGGGAGGCGCCCCTGTCTCGTATACGAAAATCGGCTGAGCGGGTCAGCGCATCTTTCCGCCGCGCGGCATCTTCATGCCCTTGGGCATCGGGCCCTTCGGCAGCGGCATGTTGCTCATGAGGTCACCCATGGCCCGCAGCTTGTCGTTGACCTGGGTGATCTGCGGTCCGGTCAGCACGCGCGGGAGCTTGAGCAGGGTGGTGCGCACCTTCTTGAGCGGCACCTCGCCCTCGCCCGTGCCCACGATGAAGTCGTGCACCGGCACGTCCGGCATGATCCGGGCCAGCTTCTTCTTCTCGTTGCCGAGCAGCGGCTTCACACGGTTCGGGTTGCCCTCGGCGATCAGCACGACGCCGGCCTTGCCGACGGCCCGGTGGACGATGTCCTGCTGTCGGGTCATCGCGACGGCCGGGGTGGTCGTCCAGCCCCGTCCCACGTTGTCCAGCACGGCAGCGGCCGCACCCGGCTGTCCTTCCATCTGCCCGAAGGCAGCCCGCTCGGCCCGTCGTCCGAAGACGATCGCCATCGCGAGGAACGCCACGAGGAAGCCCAGGATGCCCAGGTAGATCTCGTGGCCGATCAGGAAGCCGATCGCAAGAAAGACACCGAAGGTGACGATTCCCACGCCCGCGACGATCAGACCGACCTTCGGGTCGGCCTTGCGCGTCATCTTGTACGTCAGGGCGATCTGCTTCAGTCGCCCGGGGTTCGCAGCAGTCTCTGCGTTTGACTTCCTCGCCATGAAAAGAAGTTTACGTGGCCTGCGGGGTTCGGGTAGCCGCGGCCTCAAGTACATGTTCGGTTTCGACCCGGTCCTTGGCCCTGCGGCGGTCCTCGAGGACCGCCGTCCAGGCGTTGCGGCGGGCTCCGCTCATCAGCAGCGACTCGATGCCCCGGAAGGCGTCGGAGACGGACGGGATGGCGATGGCGCGTACGGGCGCGGCCTGCATGATGTCGATCCCTTTCACGGTGCCGATGAGTGCGGTGCGTGGAGCAATCGTCACTGACTGGTGTTACTACCGCATGACCGGCCGGTCAAACGTGATGAAACATTGACGCGGCCCGCCGGGCTCTTACTCCAAGAGCCTAGGGGCCGCGCCGATGCGGTGTTACTGCCTAGTAAGGTTTTGTGCGCGAGTTCACACGGTCGCGCCTGCGCTCAGACTCGGCTGCGCTTCTCCATCGCCTGCTGGTAGAGGCGCCCCGCGCGGTACGAGGAGCGGACCAGCGGACCGGACATCACACCGGAGAAGCCGATGTCCTCGGCCTCCTTCGCCAGCTCCACGAACTCGGCCGGCTTCACCCAGCGCTCGACGGGGTGGTGGCGCGGCGAGGGCCGCAGGTACTGGGTGATGGTGATGAGCTCGCAGCCGGCCTCGTGCAGCTCCCGCAGGGCCTGCGAGACCTCCTCGCGCTCCTCGCCCATGCCCAGGATCAGGTTGGACTTGGTGATCAGGCCGTAGGCGCGGGCCTGTCGGATCACGTCCAGCGAGCGCTCGTACCGGAAGCCGGGGCGGATCCGCTTGAAGATCCGCGGCACCGTCTCGACGTTGTGCGCGAAGACCTCGGGGCGGGAGGCGAAGACCTCCTCCAGCAGCTCCGGGACCGCGTTGAAGTCGGGGGCCAGCAGCTCGACCTTGGTGTGGCCGGCCTCGCGGCCCGCCGTCTGCTGGTGGATCTGGCGCACGGTCTCCGCGTACAGCCAGGCGCCGCCGTCGGCCAGGTCGTCGCGCGCGACGCCGGTGATGGTGGCGTAGTTCAGGTCCATGGTGACCACGGACTCGCCGACACGGCGCGGCTCGTCCCGGTCCAGGGCCTCGGGCTTGCCCGTGTCGATCTGGCAGAAGTCACAGCGCCGGGTGCACTGGTCGCCACCGATGAGGAAGGTCGCCTCGCGGTCCTCCCAGCATTCGTAGATGTTCGGACAGCCCGCTTCCTGGCACACCGTGTGCAGTCCTTCGCCCTTCACCAGGGCCTGCATCTTGGTGTACTCGGGACCCATCTTCGCCCGGGTCTTGATCCACTCGGGCTTGCGCTCGATGGGCGTCTGGGCGTTACGGACCTCCAGGCGCAGCATCTTGCGTCCGTCGGGTGCGACTGCGGACACGACCGGCTCCCTGTGACTTCGATTGTTCGGGCGCCCACCAGGGTACGCCCGTAATTTCGTACGCTCTTACGTCGGCCAACCTGCGAGGGGCCGACCGCATTCCCTCGGTGTCAGACGCCCGCCGCCGGTTCTGTTTCGCGGGGCCGCAGCTCCGCCTGCTCCAGTACGTCCTTCAGGTGCCGTTCGACGACGGGCAGCACCTCGGCGATGGCGATCTCGCGGCCCAGCTCGTAAGAGAGCGAGGTCACACCGGCGTCGCGGATGCCGCAGGGCACGATCCGGTCGAACCAGGTGTTGTCCGGGTTCACGTTGATCGCGAAGCCGTGCATCGTGACGCCCTTGGCGACCCGGATGCCGATGGCGGCCAGCTTGCGGTCCTCGCGGCGCTGGCCGGCGTTGGACGGCGCGTACTCGGGGCCGTTCAGGCGCGCGTCGAACTCCTCGTCGTGCAGCCGCGGATCGAGGTCGAGCGAGAGCCCGCCGATCGTGGGGCGGTCCTCGACGGGGTCGCCGAGCACCCAGACGCCACTGCGGCCCTCGACCCGGGTGGTCTCCAGACCGAACTCGGCGGCGGTGCGGATCAGCGCCTCCTCCAGGCGGCGGACGTGGGCGACCACGTCCACCGGGCGGGGCAGCTTCATGATCGGGTAGCCGACCAGCTGGCCCGGGCCGTGCCAGGTGATCTTGCCGCCGCGGTCCACGTCGACCACGGGCGTGCCGTCGAGCGGGCGCTCGCTGGGGTCGGTGCGCCGGCCCGCGGTGTAGACCGGCAGGTGCTCCAGCAGGAGGCAGGTGTCCTCGATCTCGTCCGCGAAGCGGGCCGCGTGCACCCTGCGCTGCTCTTCCCAGGCCCGGGTGTACTCGACGGATTCCGGCCCGAAGCCCAGATGGACAAACCCAAGCTCAGCCACCGCAGCGCCTCCTCATTGAACCTGCTGTGTGCACGTACTTCACTGAGCAAGGGTACGGCGACCCGTGCGGCCCCCTTCAGGGCCCCGGCCAGGCTCCGCCCCGGGGCAGGTCAGGGGGCCGGCCGGTCGCCCTGCACCGGCTCCGCCGGGGGCCCCGGCAGCTGCTTCGGCCGGCGCCGGCCCTTCGGCGGCCGGTCCGGGTCCTCGTCCGCGCGCGGCAGCCGGCGGTGGCCCTCCGAGTGGTCGTTGACCCAGCCGCACACCCCGCACGCGTACCGCCCGTCGAGCCCCGCGATGTAGGTGCCGCAGCGCCGGCACTCCGCCTCGGTCAGTTCGGGCGGGGGCAGCGGGGCGGTGGATTCGGTTCGCTCCTCGGGGAGGTGCGCCCTGTGGGGCCGAGGGGTCATGAGCCGCAGCCTATGCGGGCGGAGGGGGACCGTCCGTAAAGGGCCCCACTCATTCTGCACACGATCGGATGAATGTGGGGCAGAGAGGGCGGCATGAGCGGAGTTCGCCGCTACATTCACGCCGTTCACAGGGCCGGGACTCCGGTCCGTCACGTCAGGAGACCGTGGAGCCGATGACGGAACGACCTGCCCAGCGCGTCCCCAACCGGCAGCTCGCGGCGCTGATCGCGGAAGCCGGGTTCTCCAACGCCGGGCTCGCCCGCCGCGTCGATCAGCTCGGCCTGGAACACGGTCTCGATCTGCGGTACGACAAAACCTCCGTGACCCGGTGGCTGCGCGGGCAGCAGCCGCGCGGGACCACCCCCGCACTGATCGCCGAGGTCTTCACCCGGCGCCTCGGGCGCCGGCTCTCCGCGCAGGACCTGGGCCTGGACGCCTGCGCGCCCGTGTACGCGGGGCTGGAGTTCGCGGCCACCCCGGAGGAGGCCGTGGACATCGCGAGCGGCCTGTGGCGCAAGGACTCCGGCTCCCACGCGGAGCTGCGGAAGATCGCCTTCACCCCGGCCGGGCTGGTCGTGCCCAGCCGGGACTGGCTGATCGGGCGGGCCGACGAACGGGTGGGCCGGGGCGCGGAGCCGGCCGCGGCCCGCGTCCCCCTGCAGGGCCGGGCCTCGGTGCCCCGGCAGCGGCAGATCGACCGGGGGCCCGGGCAGCGGGTGACCGGCGGCGACATCGCGGCGCTGAGATCCGTGAGCGAGCTGTTCCGGACCCTGGACCAGGCCTATGGCGGCGGGCACGCCCGCCAGGCGCTGGTGCGCTACCTGGAGCACGAGGCCGAGCCGATGCTCCGCGGGACCTACGGGGAGACCACCGGGCGGCGGCTGTTCTCGGCCGCCGCCGATCTGACCCGGCTCGCGGGCTGGACCTCGTACGACATCGCCGCGCACGGCCTCGCCCAGCGGTACTTCGTGCAGGCCCTGCGGCTCGCGCAGGCGGCCGCGGACCGCCCCTACGGCTCGTACGTGCTGGTCACCATGAGCCGCCAGGCGGTCTACCTCGGCCACGGCCGCGAGGCGGTGCAGCTGGCCCGGGTGGCCCAGCAGGGCGTCGGCTCCGGCCCGCCGCCGGTGGTGCAGGCGCTGCTGCACTCGGCGGAGGCGCGCGGGCACGCCGTCCTCGGCGAGGTCCGGGCCTCGACGGCGTCCCTGGTAAGGGCCGAGCGCGCCCTGGGCGCGGCCCGGCCGGGAGACGACGTACCGCACTGGGCCCGGTTCTACGACGAGGCGCAGCTGGCGGACGAGTTCGGGCACTGCCACCGGGACCTCCAGCAGTACCGGGCCTCGGCGCAGCACGCGGAGCGGTCCCTGCAGCTGAGGGCGCCGGGGTACGCGCGGTCGCGGCTGTTCTGCCGGGTGGTGCTGGCCACGGCCCGCCTCGGGCTGGGCGAGCTGGACCAGGCGTGCGCGCTGGGCGCGGAGGCGGCGCAGCAGGCGATGGAGATGCGATCGGTGCGTGCGGTGGAGTACGTACGGGACTTCGAGCGGCGGCTGGAGCCCTACCGGGACGCCTCGGCCGTGCGGACGTACCGGGACCGGGTGGCGGCCCTGTCCTGAGCCGGGCGGAGTCCGCCACCGGGGGCCGTGGCCGTCCCCGCGGCGGAATTTCCGCCTCCTCTGGCGGGAAGATCATCCGGGAGGCGACCGTCCCCGCATGAGAGATCCGACGCGACGCAAACTCGGCACCATCGCCGGCGTCTACCTGGCCATCGCTCTGCTACCCGGCATCACGGTCGACGGAGAGGGCTCCGACGTGGCCCTGGCGGGGATCATGGCCGCCTTCGTGCTGGTCATCGTCGGGCAGATCATCCTGATCAGCCCGAGCTCGGACTGGCGCGGCCATCCCCGGCAGGCGCTGCTCGTCCTCGCCGCGCTGGGCTTCGTCCAGGACTTCCTGCTGTGGCTGCTGCTCTCCTGGGCGTTCCCGCAGACGGGCTTCCCGATGGAGGTGACCGGGCTCGGCACGATGGCGTTGGCGGCGCTGCTCACCCGGGGCCTGAGCCTGGCGCTGCTGTTGCTGCTGCCGCCGAGCCCGGAGCACCTCGTGGAGGCGTAGGGCCCGGCTTCCGGACCGGCCCGGCCTGACCGGCGACCGGCAGGACGGGCCCCGGGGCCCTCCGGCGCGCGGCAGGGGCCCGGTTCCACGACGCGGACCGGACCCCTGTGTCGTGCGTGGTTCTCAGGCCGCCACCGGAAGCGCCGGCTCCGGGGCGACCGGGAGCGGGATGCCGAAGTCGCGCAGGACGGCGCCGCACGCGCGGCGGGCCGAGTGCAGGGCCCCCTGGACGGTGTTGGTGTCGCGGTGGTCCCCGCACACGTACAGCCCGGCCAGTACCCGCACCGGGCGCCGCAGGTCGTAGGGCGGGGGCATGGCGGGGACGGCCTCCGGGGTGTGGTGGACGGCCAGCAGCTCCCATTCCCTGGTGGTGGTGTCGTAGAGCCGGGCGAGGCGCGAGGCGACCGTGCGCAGCGGTGGTGGCGGGCCGAGCACGGTGGTGGTCACCAGGCTCCGGCCGGCCGGAGCCCGCGTCGGGTCGACCGCGCTCATCACGGCGGTGTGGGAGACGGGCCACTTGGGGTCCCCGTCCAGGATCAGCGAGCCGTCCCGGAACAGGGGCGTGGCGGTGGCGTGGTGCAGGACGGTGACCTCGTGGAAGGCGGGCACGCGCAGGCCGGGCAGGAGCTCGGCGGCGGCGCGGGCGCCGGTGGCCAGGAGGACGGAGCGGCAGCTGAAGTCGCCGTGCTCCCCGGTGGTGACCAGGTTGGTGGCCACCGACCGGACCCGGACCCCGGTACGGACGGTGCCGGGCGGCAGGGTGGCGGCGAGCAGGTCGGGCAGGGCCGCCGCACCGCCTTCGGGCACGGCGAGGCGGCCGCGGGCGAAGGTGCGCAGGGCGAGGTCGGCGACCCGGCTGGAGGTGGTGAGTTCCGGGTCGCGGAGCAGGGCGGCGAGCAGCGGCCGGAGCACGCCGTTGAGGGTGCGCGGCGGCAGCCCCCGGGAGCGCAGGGCGGCGTGCGCGGTGCGTTCGGGACGGGCGAGCAGCCTGTCCTCGGGCAGGGCGGCGAGCCGGCCGAGGGCGGCGCTGAGCCGGGCCTGGTCGAGCGAGCCGCTGGCCAGGGCCCGGGCCGGGGTCAGGGCCCCGGCCCGCAGCTGTTTGCCGTCGGTGTGGACCAGGACGCCTGCGGTGAAGGGGCGCAGGGTCAGGGTCTGCAGACCGGGGGTGTGTTCGAGCTCCGTGTACGAGGTGTTGAGCAACTGGCCGATCCGGTCCAGGCGGAATCCGTCCGCCGACTCGGTGGCCATCCGACCGCCGGGGTCGTCCGCGGCCTCCAGAACGGTGACCGTGACACCCGCTGCGATCAGGTGGTGCGCGGCCGCGAGTCCTGAGACTCCGGCTCCTACGATGACGACGTCCGCATGGTGTGCGGCATGGTGTGCGCTGCTGAGCACGTGCCCCTCCCCGAGGTCGGCGCGGCTGTGTGGGGATCCTCCTTCCCCCAACCGGCTCCAGGGGAACCCGAGTTCGGTCGGGTATTACGGTCAACTCCGGTCGCACGACGGTCGCATCCGGGTCACGAACGGTCGCACGGTGGTCGCACGCGGACCTCAGAGCGCGGCGCGGATCGCCTGCTCGATGCCGGGATCGCGGAAGGCGAAGCCGGACGCCAGCAGCCGGGCGGGCAGCGCCCGCTGACTGCCCAGCACGTCCTCGGAGAACTGCCCGAGGTAGACGCGCAGCGCCACGGCCGGCACGGGCAGCAGCGCGGGCCGCCGCAGCACCCGGGACATGGCCGCGGTGACCTGGCGGTTGGTCA
The DNA here is from genome assembly GCF_035917235.1 of Streptomyces sp. NBC_01294. NCBI lineage: Bacteria > Bacillati > Actinomycetota > Actinomycetes > Kitasatosporales > Streptomycetaceae > Streptomyces > Streptomyces sp. NBC_01294. The sequence continues at coordinate 5,843,412 of NZ_CP108423.1, read as the reverse complement.
GCGGCTCGGGGGCGGTGAGGTTGACCGGGCCGGACAGGCCGGGGGTGTCGATGATGTGGCGCAGGGCCGCGACCTCGTCCCGGAGGGAGATGTACGACCAGTACTGGCGGCCGTTGCCGAGCCGGCCGCCGACGCCGGCCCGGAAGAGGGGGAACATCCGGCCCCAGGCCCCGCCCTCCCGGGCGACGACCAGACCGGTACGGGCGAACGCGGTACGGATCCCGGCCTGCCGGGCGGGGGCGGCGGCCGCCTCCCACTCCACGCAGACCGAGGGCAGGAAGCCCGACCCGGCGGGGGCGTCCTCGTCCACGGCCCGGTCGCCGGTGTCCCCGTAGTAGCCGACCGCCGAACCGCTGACGAGCACGGCGGGCGGTTCGTCGAGCGCGGCGAGGGCCCGGGCGAGGGCGGCGGTGCCGAGCACCCGGCTGTCCCGGATCTCCCTCTTGTACGCGGCGGTCCACCGGTGGTCCCCGACCCCGGCCCCGGCCAGGTGCACGACGGCCCCGCAGCCGGCCAGCCCGGCGGGGTCGACGAACCCGCGCGCGGGATCCCACCGCGCCTGGTCGGCCCCGACGGGCTCACGCCGCACGAACCGCACCACCTCGTGGCCGTCCGCGCGCAGGGACCGCACGAGTGCGCTGCCGATGAGTCCGGTCGAACCGGTGACTGCGATACGCATGGCCCCATCCTGCCGGGTCGCTGCGCGGGCTCGGCGGGTTCGGGGGGTGTGCCGTCCGCATTCCGCGCGTGCGTGTGCCCTGGCGGGCGTCACTACACGGCGCTCCGCGCCCGCGCCTCAAACGCCGGCGGGGCTGGATCATTCAGCCCTGCCGCGCACACTCCAGCCTCGCCGGGCCATTCCAGCCTCGCCAGGGGGCACCTCCCAGCGGTGGCTGGGGGAGTTTGAGGCGCGGGGGCCGGGGCGGAGCCCCGGTCTTTCAGGTGGTGGCGAGCCAGGTGCCCACCGCGTAGGTGACGGCCATCGCCAGCGCGCCCCCGGCAACGTTCCGCAGCACCGCCCGCCCCACCGGCGCACCCCCCAGCCGCGCACTCACCACCCCGCACAGCGTGAGCGCGGCCAGCACCGCCCCCACCGTCACCGGCACCCGCACCGACGCCCCCGGCAGGACGATCGCCAGCAGCGGCAGCAGCGCCCCCACCGTGAAGGCGACGAAGCTGGCGAAGGCCGCGTGCCACGGGTTGGCCAGCTCGTCGGGGTTGATCCCGAGCTCCACCCGGGCGTGGGCCCGCAGCGCGTCCCGCGCCGTCAGCTGCTCGGCGGCCTCCCGGGCCACCGTCCGGCTCAGGCCCCGCGCGGCCAGCAGCTCGGTGAGCTCGTCGAGCTCCGCCTCCGGCTCCTCGGCCAGCTCCCGGCGTTCCAGGTCGAGCGCGGCCCGTTCGGAGTCCCGCTGGGAGCTGACGGAGACGTACTCCCCGGCCGCCATCGACAGCGAGCCCGCCAGCAGCCCGGCGACACCCGCCGCCAGGATCGCCGGGCGGGACGTGGTGGCCCCGGCCACGCCGACCACCAGGCCCGCGGTGGAGATGATCCCGTCGTTGGCGCCGAGCACGCCCGCACGCAGCCAGTTGAGCCGTGTGCTGATCTCCGCGCTCTGCGAGCCGTCGCCCGCGCCGCCGGCCGTGCCGTGGGCCTCGATGTGCGCCCGGCCGGGCTTCCGCGCGCCTTCGTTTCCCGTCACGCCACCACTCTCGGGGCCGCAGCCGTACGTGGCCACCCGGCGGGCCGGTCCGGGTCCGGGGTGCGCGGGTCCGGCCCCCGTACCAGGGTGGAAGGGTGAGACGCGGACGCGAGGAGCCGGGCTGGCTGCGCGGGGAGCCGCCACCGCGCTGGGCCCGGATCGCTCCCGCGGTGGCGCTGGTGGCGCTGGTCCTCGCGCAGGCGCTGACCCCGGGCGATGTGGAGCTCGGGTACTTCCTGGCGGCTCTGCCGGCGGTGGCCGCCTTCGCCTACGGGGCGGTCGGGACCGCGGTCTTCGCCGCCCTCGTCCTGCTGCTGCTGGGGGTGCACCAGCTCGGCGTCGCCCACGCCCGGGGGACGGACCTGGCCACGGTGGCCGTGGTCGGGCTGCTGAGCGTGGTGATCGCCTGGGTCCGCCAGCGCCGGGACGCGCAGCTGGTCAGCGTGCGGACGGTGGCGGAGGCGGCCCAGCTGGCGGTGCTCCCGCCACTCCCGGAACGGGTGGGTCCGGTGCGCTGCTCGGGCCTCTACCGGGCGGCGCAGCGCGGCACCCTGGTCGGCGGCGACCTGTACGACGTACGGGCCGGGCCGTTCGGGGTGCGGGCGCTGGTCGCGGACGTGCAGGGCCACGGCCTGGCGGCGGTGGCCACGGTGGGGGCCCTCCTCGGGGCCTTCCGCGAGGGCGTGCTCGACGACGCCGGGCTGGCGGCGGTCGCGGCCCGGCTGGACCGGCGGCTGCTGGCGGACTCGGCGGCCGCCTCCGTCGAGCATCCGGAGCTGTTCGCGACGGCGGTGCTGCTGGAGTTCCCGCCCGGGCTGGAGCTCGTACGGATCGTGTCGTGCGGGCATCCGCCGGCCTTGCGGCTGCGCGGGTCGGCGGTGGAGGAGGTGTGTGCGGAGCCGGGTCCTCCGCTGGGCCTGGGGCTCGCGGGGCCGACCCCGCCGGTGGTGGCGGAACTGGCGGTGCGGCCCGGGGACCAGCTGCTGCTGCACACCGACGGTGTGACGGAGGCCCGCGACGCGACGGGGCACTTCTACCCCCTGGCCGCCCGGGTCCCCGTACTGACCCGGGACCCGGGGGGCCTGGTCGGGGCGGTGTGGCGGGACCTCGCCGCCTTCACGGACGGCGGTCCGCGCGACGACGTGGCCCTGCTGCTGCTGTCCCTGGACGGACCGGGATGACCCGGCCGTCCGCACTCCCCCGCCCCGGCAGCCCCCGCAGCCCTGGCCGCCCAGGCAGCCCCGACCGCTCACGGTCGGCCGGGGCCCCCGGGCATGCGGTGACGAGCCGCTACGACTACGACTCGTCGATGAACGCGCGCACCATCTTGCAGGTGACGTTGGACGGCCGGTGGATCCCCGTCCGGACGGCCATCGTCCGGATCTTCCGGTTGGTGGCGCGCCGAGCGTCATACGTCCCCGAGTCGAGCAGGGATATCGCCAGCCGCATCGCCTTCAGACGGCGGTTGTGGCTCTCGTACCACTCGCGGGGCAGCCCCGCCGGCAGCGGCTTCTTCTTGACGGGCTGGACGGTGGTGGCAGTGGCCATCTACAGCCTCCCAAACGGTAGTTGGCTTCCTGTCGTTCTTCCTCGATTTTACCGGGGACCACTGACAAAAGCCCTGGCCGGACGGGCCCTGAGTAGGCTGGGCCGCATGGAGATCTGGATCAATCCCGCCTGTTCCAAGTGCCGCAGCGCGCTGACCCTGCTGGACGCGGAGGGCGCCGACTACACCGTGCGCCGCTACCTGGAGGACGTGCCCTCCGAAGACGAGATCCGCGAGGTGCTCGGCCGCCTCGGGCTGGAGCCGTGGGACATCACGCGCACGTCGGACCCGCTGGCCAGGGAGACCGCCGTACGGGAGCTGCCGCGCGAGGAGACCGACGCGGCGCGCGGGCTCTGGATCGCCCACCTGGCCGCGCACCCGAAGCTCATCCAGCGCCCGATCATCACCGCCGAGGACGGCACGGCCGTGGTCGCCCGCTCCGAGGAGGCCGTCCGCGAGGCACTGTCCCGCGGGGGCGGCGCCGGGGCCTGAACCGCGCCGCCCCGGCGGCCGGGACCCTCTGGACGCGGCGCGCGGTCTAAACGCGGCGCGCGATCACTTCCATGCAGGCCCGGTAGCGCTCGCTGACCGAGTAGTGCAGGGGCTCGAAGCCGTGCTCTTCCAGCAGGTCGTAGAGGCGCCGGCGGCTGAAGTTGTGGAAGTGCTCCAGCTCCCCCCAGTAGGGGTTGGCGTCGGTCGCGTCCAGCAGCCGCCAGACCGCGCAGTCGTAGTTGGGCATCGACGCGAAGACCACGCCGTCCTCCCGCAGCAACCGGTGCGCGGCGGCCAGCCCCTGACCGGGATACGGCATGTGCTCCAGCACGTCGGCCAGGCTGATCACGGAGTACCGGCCGGGCGCGTCGAGCGTCGTGAGATCGGCGCAGTGCGCCTCGACGCCGAGCCGGCGCAGGCCCTCGGCGGTCGAAGGCCGCAGGTCGAGGCCCTGCGGCTCGAACCCCCACTCCTCCGCGGTGAACAGCAGCGATCCGTTGCCGAAGCCGACGTCGAGCCAGCAGCCGTCGGAGACGTACCGGGCGACGCGCTCCACGATGCGCGCCGAGAGGTAGCGGTTCTTCTCGAAGGCCGCGCCCGGCTGCTGGTTCGGGTTGGTCGCGGAGAAGATCTCAGCCGAGGCCTCGTCCGTGAAGTAGCCGTCGGTGAAGACGTGTCCGCAGGCGGCGCAGCGCATCCAGGCCATGGTCGGGGCGATCACCGGCTTGTAGAGGGGGTGCCGCGAGCAGTCACCGGTCCTCAGTGCGGAGATCTCGGGGGCGGAGCAGAGCGGGCAGGCGTCGTACAGCAGACGCGACGGGTGCGGCGTGGGGTCGGGCGCGGGCGCGGGCGCGGGTGCGGGTACGGGCGGCGACGCGACGGGGGCGGCCGAGGCCGCTGGGCTGGCGGACATGCCAGGAAAATACAGGCGATTCAGGTCGATACCGCGGTGACGCGCTGGGCACCGTCCCCGCCCCCACCCCGTGCCACGCCGCGCCGTGCCAGGCCGCGCCGCGCCACCGACTCCGATGTCTCGCCAGGCGATAATCTCGGTCGGCGAGAGACATGAGCGCGGGGGCAGGGGCGGGGGCGATGTGGACGACGGCCGGGGACCCGGAAACATGGAAATGGTGCATCTGCTGCGGGCGGTGACCGTCGAGTTCGGTTTGCGCCAGGCGGAGTTCGCCGCCCGCAACGGCATGCACCCCACCGACGTACGGGCCCTGATCTGCCTGCTGGACGCGGCCCGCGCGGCCGAGCCGGCCACGGTGGGCCTGCTCGGCGCCCGGCTCGGCCTCAACTCGGCCGGCGCCACCGCCGTGATCGACCGCCTCGAACGGCTCGGCCACGTGGCGCGGATCCGCGACGGCCACGACCGGCGCCGCGTCCTGCTGCGCGTGGAGCCGGAGGCGATCCGTCTGGGCCGGGAGTTCTTCGGGCCCCTGACCGACGGGGTGCTCGACGTGCTGGACTCCTTCGACCCCGCCGAACGGGACACCGTCCACCGCTTCCTGACGGCCGCCCACGCCGTCTTCACACCGGAGCCGCGCCCGTGACCGCCTCCGTGACCGCCTCCGTGACCGCCCCCGTGAGCGCTCCCGTGACCGCCCCCGGCTCGGGCGCCGACCTGCACCTGGAACTCCCCGCCGGGGGCGCCCGGCGCACCGCCCTCGCCCAGGCCCTGCGGGACGCCGTGCGCAGCGGGCGGCTCGCCGGCGGGACGCGGCTGCCGCCGTACCGGACGCTGGCCGCCGACCTCGGGCTGGCCCGCAACGCCGTCGCCGACGCGTACGCCGAGCTGGTCGCCGAGGGCTGGTTCACCGCCCGGCAGGGCTCCGGCACCCGGGTCGCCGAGGGGGTGGCCACCGCGCACGGACCGGCCGCCACGGCCGGACCCGCGCCCGAGCGGCCCCGCCACGACCTGCTGCAGGGCAAGCCCGACCCGGCCTCCTTCCCACGGGGCCCCTGGGCCGTCAGTGCCCGGCGGGCCCTCGCCGAGGCGCCCACCGAGGCGTTCGGGCCCGGCGACCCGCGGGGCCGCCCCGAGCTGCGCCGCGCCCTGGCCGGCTACCTGTCCCGGGCGCGGGGCGTGCGCACCGGCCCGGAGAACATCGTCGTCTGCTCCGGCTTCGCCAACGGCCTGCGGCTCCTGGCGTCCGTCCGGCCCCGCGACTGGGCCGTGGAGGCGTACGGACTCCCCTTCCACCACGGCATCCTGCAGACCGCCGGGGTCCGCCCGCACCCGGTCGCGGTCGACGAGGACGGCGCCCGGACGGCGGAACTCCCCTCCCGGGCCCGTACGTTGCTGCTCACACCGGCGCACCAGTTCCCGACCGGCGGCCGCCTGCTGCCCGCACGGCGCGCCGCCGCCGTGGAGTGGGCCCGCGCCACGGGCGGCCTGATCGTGGAGGACGACTACGACGGGGAGTTCCGCTACGACCGCAAGCCGGTCGGCGCGGTGCAGGGGCTGGCCCCCGAACACGTGGTGTACGCGGGCTCGCTGAGCAAGAGCCTCTCCCCCGCCCTCCGCCTCGGCTGGCTGGTCCTCCCGGACGGCCTGATCGACCGGATCCTGGCGGCGAAGGGCCTGCGGGAGTCCTGGGCGAGCACGCTGGACCAGCTGGCGCTGGCCGACTTCATCGACTGCGGGGCGTACGACCGCCACGTCCGCCGCATGCGCCTGCGCTACCGCAGCCGCCGCGACCAGCTGGTCTCCGTCCTGGCCGCACGCGCCCCCGAGGCCCGGGTGACGGGCATCTCGGCGGGCCTGCACGCCGTGCTGGAACTCCCGCCGGGCCGCGAAGCCCCGGCCCTCGCGGCGGCCCGAGCCGCCGGCCTGGCCCTGGACGGCCTCTCGTCCTACCAACACCCCGCCGACCCGGCCCCACCCCGCGAAGGCGTGGTCGTCGGCTACGCGGCACCCCCGGACACGGCCTTCGCCCAGGCCCTGAACGCCCTGGCGGAACTGACCCACCGGGCGACGCGGTAGACGGCCCCGGCGCTGCATCCGGGCTCCCGCCCCCCGCAGCCCCGCCCGCACACCCCAGCCCGCCCGCCGACTCCGCCCCTACCCCCGGGTCACCACCCACCAGCCTGGCGTGGTCGGCCGTGGGGGTCGAGGGGCTGTTCTTCACGTCCGTCCCATCTGTCACCTCGTAGGGTGACCGGAGTATCAAAGAGGACGTATCGCACCAAAGGACCCGTCGTGAACGAGCAGCAGCAGCCACAGGCCGACCCCTGCGGGCGTCCGGTCGCGCCCTCCCGGCGGGGGGCCGACTGGATGTTCGGCGGGGTGTACGGGACGGTCCTGGCCAGTGCGTTGCTGGCCGCGCTGGATCAGAAGGGCGATGAGTTCACCCCGTTCTACGACGCCAGCTGGGTGCTCGTGACGGCGGCCACGGCCGGGCTCGCGCACGGCTACTCGCACCACATGGCCGCCCATCACGGCTCCGCCGCTCACCGGTGGCGGCTGCTGGCCCGGGCGCTGTGGAACGAGTGGCCGGTGATCGTGGCCGCTCTTCCCACCGTCCTGCTGCTGGTCGTCGCGGGGCTCGTCGGCTGGGACTCCTACGGGGTGACCGCCGTCGGGCTCGGCCTGAACACCGCCCTGCTGTTCGCCTGGGGGTCGCTCGTGGCGCTGCGCGTGGGCTACCGGCTCGGCTCGGCCCTGCTGATCGGCATGGCGGACGCCACGATCGGCCTGGCCATCATCGTGGCGAACGCCGTCATCAAGTAGCGCCGTGGCCCAGCGGAGCCGTGGCCCGGCGGCCCGGCGGCCCCGCCTCCGCGCAGCGTCGTCGTCACGTGGGGAGCTGGGCCTCCGCCTCCGCCAGGATCTCCGTCAGCCGGGCGCCGAACTCCACGCCGCGGGGATCCGGAACGCCGGTCCGGGCCGCGCTGAGCAGTGCGTCCAGGGCGCGGCCGTAGGCGCCCGGCACGTCGCTCCAGCCGGGGAGTTCGTACACGCCCTCGGTGCCCCGCAGTTCCAGACCCACCCCGGCGGCCGCGCGCGGCGCGCCCAGGCTGAGTACGGCGGTGCTGGCCGCGCCGGAGGCGTGCCGCAGGGCCAGCTGGACCACATCGGAGGGGCCCCGGGTGGCGCTGACCTCGGTGACCTCGCCGAGGATCGGGATCAGTACGGAGAGCGCGTGCGGGCCGACGTCCCACAGCCCGCCCTTGGACCTGCGCCAGGGCGAGGCGGCGTAGTCGCTCGGCGAGCCGTCGGGCGGGAAGACCGCGCCGAGCCAGTGCGCGGCCGCGGTGAACCAGCCCGGACGCGCGGCCTGTTCCTCGACCCAGCCCGCGGTGGGCTCGGCGAAGCGCAGGGTGAGGAAGACGACGGAGGCGACGTTGTGCCGCGCCACCGCGTCGGCGACGGCCCGGGCGTCCCGGGGCGTCGTCGCGACCGGCTTGTCGAGCAGCAGGTGGCAGCCGGCGGCGGCCGCGCGCACGGCGAGCGGGGCCTGGACGTCGGGCGGCAGGGAGAAGGCGACGGCGTCACACTCGGCGAACAGCTCGTCGACGTCTTCGTACACCTTCACGCCGTGCGCGCGGGCCAGCTCGGCCGCGGCCTCGGGCCGGCGGCCCCACACGCCGGCGAAGTCGGAGCCGGTGTGTGCGGCGAGGGCGGGGGCGTGGGTGCGGTGTGCCCAGGGACCGGTGCCCAGCAGCCCCACCCTGGGGCGGGAATCTCCGGCAGGGTTCAAATCAGACGAAATGCTCACGGGGTCAGTCTGCCCCACCCGGACGGGCGTGCGGTCACCAACCCGCCACCGTCCCGCACAACCCACCCGACCTGCGGTGCAAACCTCGGTAACACGGGGTTCACACACGGGCAACGGAAGAGAAATCGCGGGCGGGCACGCTGCGGTCATCACCGCAGCGATGAAGCAGCGACCAGCAGCACCCGCAGAGTCTGAGGATGGGGCCCGTGAGCTACAAGGCTGAGTACATCTGGATCGACGGCACCGAGCCGACGGCGAAGCTTCGTTCCAAGACGAAGATCATGGCCGACGGCGACGCGCTGCCGATCTGGGGCTTCGACGGTTCGAGCACCAACCAGGCCGAGGGCCACGCCTCCGACCGCGTGCTCAACCCGGTGTTCTCCTGCCCGGACCCGATCCGCGGCGGCGAGAACGTCCTCGTGATGTGCGAGGTCCTGAACATCGACATGACCCCGCACGAGTCGAACACCCGCGCGCTGCTGCGCCCGGTCGCCGAGAAGTTCGCGGCCCAGGAGCCGATCTTCGGCATCGAGCAGGAGTACACCTTCTTCGACGGCACCCGGCCGCTCGGCTTCCCGGTCAACGGCTTCCCGGCCGCGCAGGGCGGCTACTACTGCGGCGTCGGCTCGGACGAGATCTTCGGCCGCGAGATCGTCGAGAAGCACCTGGACCACTGCCTCGCGGCGGGTCTGAGCATCTCCGGCATCAACGCCGAGGTCATGCCCGGCCAGTGGGAGTTCCAGGTCGGCCCCGTCGGCCCGCTGGAGGTCTCCGACCAGCTGTGGATCGCGCGCTGGCTGCTCTACCGCACCGCCGAGGACTTCAACGTCTCCGCGACGCTGAACCCGAAGCCGGTCAAGGGCGACTGGAACGGCGCGGGCGCGCACACCAACTTCTCCACGAAGGCGATGCGCGAGCAGTACCCCGCGATCATCTCCGCGTGCGAGGCACTGGGCGAGGGCAGCAAGCCGCTCGACCACGTGAAGAACTACGGCGCCGGCATCGACGAGCGCCTGACGGGCCTGCACGAGACCGCCCCCTGGAACGAGTTCAGCTACGGGGTCTCGGACCGCGGCGCCTCCGTCCGCATCCCGTGGCAGGTGGAGAAGGACGGCAAGGGCTACATCGAGGACCGCCGCCCGAACGCGAACGTGGACCCGTACGTGGTGACCCGCCTCATCACGGACACCTGCTGCACGGGCCTGGAGAAGGACGGCCTGGTCTAGTTCCGGCACCGGCGCCCACCACCGGCGCCGCCATCGCGCCACTACCGGCGCCATCGACGCCACCAACGCCACCGACGCCCGTCGAGCCCCCAAGGGGCCGGCGGGCGTTGGCGTCTCTGCCGAGGCGTTGCCTTTTGTCCCGGATTGCTGGAGGACTGGTGGAGGAATATGAGATTCCGATCCACGACGTGAGACGCGGCCTGCCCCGGAGAGATGACATCTGCTTGAATGGGACCATGGCCAGCCACCCGCACACCTCGTCAGGTCGCAGCGACCTCGAGCCGTTCTGGCCCTCCCGTCAGCATCATGATTTCGACCGGAAGTGTTGCCGCGCGAAGAACGCGCCGGCCCTCTAAAGCCTCCGGGACCATTCGAACGACCTGCCCCGAGGCCTTCGGTCTGCGCGGTATCGACATCGACGACGTACGTACGTCTCCTGCCGACCACTCCGCGTGAAAGAGCTGACCACTCATGGCGAACACCCGCTCCCTCTCCTCCGCCGCCTCCGCTGCGACCTCTCCCCTGACCTATCCGCCCAGTCCGCGTCACCGGCTGCGTTCCGTGGACCGGGACGAGGTGGCCCGGGTCGTGGACTTCCTCCCGCCCGGGGCCACCTGGCTGCCCGCGCCCCAGCACACGCTTCCGGCGCTGCCGGGCCAGCCCCCGATGGTCGGCTACCTGGTCCTCGTACCGGCCGACCAGCACCCTCCGATCGCCTTCGCCCCGCAGGCGGTGACCACCGCGGTCCCGTCGGCCCCGACCCCCGCCAACCCGACCGCCCCGTCCGACGGGCTGGTCCGCATCGACGCGGCCCAGCGCACGGCCGAGGTCGACGGCCGCGTGCTCGACCTGACGTACCTGGAGTTCGAGCTGCTGGCCCATCTGGTGCAGCACCCGCACCGGGTGCACACCCGGGACCAGCTCGTCACCACGGTCTGGGGCTACGGCCACGTCGGCGACGGCCGCACCGTGGACGTGCACGTCGCCCGCCTGCGCCGCAAGCTGGGCGCGTCCCACCGCGGAGCGATCCAGACGGTGCGCCGGGTGGGCTACAAGTACGCCCCCTGACCGGCCGGTCGACCCGACGACGGTGGGCCCGTACTCCCTGGGGAGTACGGGCCCACCGCGTTCACCACGACTACGGGCTACGGACTACGGGTTACGGGCTACGCGGCCGGAGTCCCGGCTGCCTCGGCAGCCTCGGCCCGACGGCCCGCGACGAAGCCCAGCAGCACGTCGACCGCGAGGAAGGCGACCAGGCTGATCCCGAGCAGCGGGACGAACCAGCCGACGACGACGGTCACCGCGGCCAGCGGCAGGACCATGGTCACCGGCAGCTTCCGCCAGGCACCGCGCGGCTGCGCGCGGCCCGCGGACAGCCTGCGGTCCTTCGTCGGCCGGCGCAGCCACCACATCCGGTAGCCCCAGAAGACGAGGAACATCACGGCGACGGCGAGCGCGGCCAGGGCGATCTGGTTGGCGATCCCGAAGGTCTTGCCCATGTGCAGGTCGATGCCGAAGCGCGTCATCTTGGCGAGCAGGGGGTGCTCGGCGAAGCGCAGTTCGTCGATGACCCGGCCGTCGGCGGGGTCGATGGCGACCGCGTCCAGGTGCACCGGAACCTGCTTGTCCTGCTCCTTGATCACGTAGCCCTTGCCCTTGGCGGGCAGGGTCACGCGCAGTTCCTCGGTGACCCCGGCGACGCGGGCGGCGGCCACCGCCTTGTCGAGGCCGATGTCGGTGCCGGCCGGCGCGGGAGCCATCTCCTCGCCGTCCGGCATGGTGTGGCCGGCGTGCTCGTCCGCGCCGGCGTCCGCGCCGCCGGGCTTCAGCGCGGCGGAGACGCTCGGCGTGGCCCCGCCGAGGCTGTCCTGGAGCTGCCCGATGTTCTCGCCGGCGTACTTCGACCAGGTCAGGCCAGTGGCGGAGAGGGCGACGAGCCCGACGACCGACCAGATGCCGACGACTCCGTGCCAGGAGAGGGTGCGGCGACGGCCGGTGGCCTTGCGGTCCGGGACGACGAGCTGCGACTTCCGCTTGCGGCGGCGGCCGATCCACAGGGCGAGGCCGCCGAGCGCGACCACCCACATCCAGCTCGCGGCGAGCTCGCTGTAGTTCCGGCCGAACTCTCCGAGCTGGAGGCTGGAGTGGAACTCGCTCAGCCAGGCCCGCAGCGGCAGCGCGTCACCGGCGGTGGTGAGCTGCCCGCGCACCTCGGCCGTATACGGGTCGACGAACACGGTGAGGGTCTCGCCCTCCGCGAGGCCCTCGCGCTCCATGATCACTCGGGTGGTGGCCTCGGCGTCGGGGGCGAGCCACACGGACACGACCTCGCCCTCGGGCGCGACCTTCTTGGCGGCCTCGACCTGGGCGCTGAGCGGCACCAGGCTCTCGCCGACGCGGGCGACGGTCAGCTCGTCGGAGTAGACGATCTTCTCGGCCTGCCAGGAGCCCGCGTAGAGCAGCCCGGTGGCGGCGGCGAGGAACAGCAGCGGGGCGATCAGCAGGCCCGCGTAGAAGTGCATGCGCAGGAGCAGCGGCCGCAGGGCGGCCCAGCTGCCGCCGCGGCTCTTGGCCGTCTCGGCTGATCCGGCCGTCTCGGCTGCTTCAGCCGTCTCGGTTATCTCGGTTACCTCGGCGGGGGCGGATTTTCCGGCCGGGTCGGCGTCCGCGGTGCGGACGTCCTGAACCTCGTCAAGAGACATGAGTGTCCTAGGTGTTGGCGAAGACGTGGGGAATGCGGCCCCAGGTCTCGCCCCCTCGCCGACGTCAGGCGGGGACAGGACGGCCGAGGGCCGTGATGCGGTGGACCGGACCGCGTCCGGGCGGCCCGCGGCGCACCACGGCGTGGGCGTGCACGGCCCCGCGCAGGCGGCGCGGCCGTTCGTACGGGGCGGGGAAGGCGGGCGGAGCCGGTACGCCGGCCACCCGCGCCCGCACCAGGGCGAGCGCGCGGGAGAGCGGCCGGGCCGCGTGCAGCGCGGCGGCTCCCAGTACCCGGGCCAGCCGGAAGACGGCGGCCTCGCCCCGCGCCAGCCAGGCGGCGCAGAGCAGCGCGGCGAGCACGTGCGCGGCGATCATCCCGGCGCCGCCGTGACCGGCCATGCCGGCCGCGCCGGCCATGTCCGTCCCGCTCGCCGTGTTCGTGATGCCGGCCATGTCTGCCATGTCGGCCATGTGCGGCAGGCTCGCGAGGCCGGGGGCATCGGCGGCCATCGCGCCCGTGTCCGCGCCCGCTGCGGGCATGTGGTGGTGGCCCGACATCGCCGCGGGACCTGCGACGGGCTGCGCCGCCCGGCTCCCGGAGAAGGCGAGGTGCAGCACCCCTTGTACGGAGAGCACCGCCGCGGTGATGCCCGCGGGGCCCCGGCGCCGCCCGGCGGCGAGCCATGCGAGCGCGCAGGTCACCCCGAAAGCACCCAGAAGGCCGGAGAGAGGGACATCAGTTCCGGACATGTACGAATGCCCCACCGAACCCAAAGCGACACACATCGCCGCGAATATCGCGGCCCGCGTGGCGCGCATCGGCGCGGGATTTTCGGACATGGCCGGGACATGTTCGCACGGGGCCCGGTGGTGTCCGCCAGAGGGCCGTATCCGATCATGGGGTGGTGAAGGCAATTCCACTGGGGGCGGTGTACGCCGGCGGCGTCCAGCTCGGGGCGTACGCCCTGGAGCGGATGGGGGCGGCCGAACGGGAACGGCTGCTCCGGGACTGCTCGACGAATGTCGACAATCTCGCCGCCGGACGCTGGGAGACGCTGCTGAGCAGCGCTTTCGTCGTCGAGGAGCCCATGCCGCTGCCGTACGCGCTGCTGCTGGTCGCGGTCCTCGGATACGCCGAATACGCGTACGGCGCCTGGTGGACGGCCACGGTGTTCCTGTTCGGGCACGCCACGGCGACCCTCCTCGTGTACGGCGCCCTGCGCAGGACAACCGATCCGCGGACCCGCGGCGCCCTGGACGTGGGGACGAGCTACGGGTTCAACGCCGTGCTCGGCGCGCTGACCTCTGTCCTGCCGGGCGGTGCGGTCCGTACCGCCGCCCGGGCTGGGCTGCTGGCGCTCGTCGCGGCGCCGGTGGTCAAGCGCGGGCGGACCTTCACGGACGCCGGACACCTGGCGGCGCTCGGGATCGGCGTCGGGCTCTCGCTGGCCCTCGATTGTCTTTCCCGGGCGAAACACCCGAAAATTGCATGAATCGCCACACCATCGCATGACTGCACGACCGCAACGCCGCACGACCGCACCGCCGCACGAACCGCACGACCGCACCGCCGCAAGACCGCGCCACCACACCATCGCCTGACACGAGTAACTCGCACCCCGCTGGAGCCGCCACGATGACCGCCCTCCCCTCCACCACCGTCGCCAACTTCCGCGACCTCGGCGGCACCCCGCTCCCCGGCGGCCGCACCGTGCGCCCCGGCCTGGTCCTGCGCTCCGGCCAGCTCGACCGGCTCGACCTCGACGCCGACCCGGTGGTGGCCGCGCTCGGCCTGCGGACCGTCATCGACTTCCGTACCGAAGCCGAGCGGGCCGACCACCCGGACCGGATACCCGCCGGCGCCCGGCTCCTGGTCGGCGACGTCCTCGCGGACAAGCTGAGGGCCGCCGGCAAGAAGCCCGCCGCGGCGCAGCTCAAGGACCTGCTGTCCGACCCGGCGGTGGCCGAGGAGCACCTGGGCGGCGGCAAGGCGCAGGCCCTGTTCGCCGACACCTACCGCTCCTTCGTGAACTCCGGCTCCGCGCAGGCCGCGTACCGGGTGCTGCTCACCGAGGCCGCCGACCCCGAGGCGGGCCCGCTGCTCTTCCACTGCACGGCCGGCAAGGACCGCACCGGCTGGGGCGCGACGGTCATCCTGGCGCTGCTCGGCGCGGACGACGAGACGCTGATGACCGAGTACCTCTCCGTCAACCCCGCGGTCAGGCAGGCGTTCGCCCCGATGATCGAGGGCTTCACGGCGGCCGGCGGCGACCCGGAGATCGCGCTCGCGCTGATCGGCGTCTTCCCCTCCTACCTGGAGGCGGCCCTGGACGAGGTGGAGACGCGCTACGGCTCCATGGAGAAGTACGTGCGCGAGGGGCTCGGCGTCCCCGACGAGACGGTCGAGGCGCTGCGCGCCCGCCTGGTGGCCTGACCCCGCACCGGGGGATCTTGCACTCGAAGGAGACCGCCGGGCACGGGTGACCATCCGACGATTCGCTCGTTCTGCTGAACGTGACTGCGCCGGATACCGCCACCCGCTCCCTTCCTCCCGTGCCGCCGGACGTCGAGCAGGCCGAGGCCGCCATCGTCGAGCACTACCCGCGGCTGGTGCGGCTGGCCTATCTGGTGCTGCCCCCGTCCCTCGGCCGCAACCGGCGGGTGCTCACCGCCCACTCGCTGGTCCAGCGGGCGCTGCCGCGCGGGCGGCGGGACGCGGCGGCGGCCGCGGCGGCCGTGCAGGGCGGGGTTCCGGGGCAGCGCGGCGGCCCGGACGACTCCGGGTACGCGTACGTCCGGCTGCGCGTGCTGCGCGCCGCCCTGGAGGCGGGGATCCCGCTGACCTTCCGGGCCCTGCCGCGGCGCGCGCAGCTCCCGCCGGTGCTCCCCCAGGTGTGGGGGCTGCGGCTGTTCCCCCGCGCGGGTGGGGCCGAGGAGCTCGCCCTCGACCAGTGGCTGACCACCCTCGCCGGGCCCGGCCGGGCCGCCTGCGTGCTGCGGGCCCTGGAGCGGCTGCCCGAGCCGGAGGTGCTCCGGGTGCTCGACGAGGCCGGGGTCCCGGATCCGGCCGCCGCGGTCGCGGAGTCCGGGGATCCGGCGAACGACGCCCTGTTCGCCTCGCCCGAGTTCGACCCGTGCGTGCTCCAGGCCCGGCCGACCGACCTGCTGCGGCGGCGCCGTCTGGGACGGGCCGCCCTGGCCGCCGCGGCCGCCCTCGCCGTGTGCGGGGCGCTGCTCGCGCTGCCCGGCGGGGGCTGGGGCGCGGACGGGGCGGCCGCCCCGCCGTACTCCCGCAACGCCGCCGCCGAGCTGGCGCTGGATCCCGCGAAGCTGGTCCGGGCCGCGCCCACGCTCTGGCGCACGTCCTCCCGTACGGACTTCTCCACCTGGCCCGCCCGCGGCGACCGGGCCGACGACACCGCGCTGCTGCGCCGGGCGCTGGCCGTCTGGGCCCGGCCCGGCACCTCCGTGGTCGTCTCGGCCACCCCGGGGACCCCCGCCGGGCCGCCGATGGGGCCGGCGCAGCTGCTGTTCGCGGGCGCCGTCGACCAGGCCGTGGTGGTCCTGCTGCACGACGGCCTGCGCGTGGTGCGCTACGCCGAGCCGCGCACCGGGACGGGAGGCGCCGCCCTGGACTTCGCCCGGACCGACGGCGCCTCGGCGGACACCGCCTCGGCGCTGGTGCTCAGCCGGGTCGACGGCAACGTCCGCTACCTCACCGCGCCCTGGGTCACCGGCGCGACCCTGCGGGACCTGCTCAAGCCGGGCGGTCCCACGGCGGTGTTGAAGCCGACCCCGGAGGGGGTGACCCCGCCGGTGGCGAGCCCGGCCCCGACGGGCAGTTGCAGCAGCTGGAACGCGCTGGCCCTGACGGGCGACGGCGCCACCCGGCTCATCACCGACCTGGGCGAGCTGACCCCGGCCCGGCTGACCTCGGGCGCGCCGGGCGCCGAGCGCAACGTGACGGAGGCCGCGGAGCTCGGGGACTGGTCGAGGATCGCCTGCCTGCTGCCGTCGGTCCGCTCGCACGGGGTCCGTACGGTCAACGCCTGGACGTACGCGAAGCAGCCGCTGCCGGAGGGCGACGGCACGGCGACCTGGCTCTGTACGCGGGCCGAGACCTGGCAGGGCGCGGCGGACCGGGTGCAGGCGCAGTTCCTGGCCCCGGGCTCGGCGATGGCGGCGCAGGCGGCGACGTCGGAGGGGTCCGCGGCGTGCGGGCCGAGGGAGCCGCGGGTGCTCGCGGGCGTGCTGTGGAAGTCGCGGGCGGGCCAGTGGTACGTCCTGGCGGCGGGCAGTGCGCAGTTCGCCTCGCTGTCGGTGTCGGGCGGCGGGGTGAGCGGGGCGGCGAACGGCAACCGGCTGGCCGTCAAGGCACCGGCCGGTGCGCAGGTCGACCTGTCGGGCAAACTGACGGACGGCACGAAGGCGGGGGTGCTGCGCTAGGGGGTGGCAGGGAGGGGCTCTGACTGCCACCGGCGAGTGGATGAAGCTTCAACAGTCAAACAGCGTCGGGGAGTTGGCGGGATCCGGGCATGACGACCGCCGTGCGTACATGGCATGATCGGATTCCGGTTACCAAGCGGTAACTCCCCACACCCCTCCCCCATCCGAAGGTCACCCCACGTGCGCACGCTCGCCCGACGCCTCCTCATACCCGGCCTGACCGCCCTCGCACTCACCGCCACCGGCTGCTCCTCTTCCCCCCACACCGGCGCCGCCGAACCGGCCACCCCCGCCACCCTCACCCCCTCGGCCGACGCCACGTCCCAGTCGCTCGACGTGGCCGCGGCCCCACAGGGAACCCCCACACCGGCGGCCGTCGCCCGGGCCGACGGGAAGGGCAAAACCGAGAAGTCCGCGCTGAAGGTCGCCTCCTACGACCGGGCCAGCGGTCGGGCCGTCATAGCCAAGGCCTCGCAGGGGACCGACCGTTCGCCTTCGCCGGGCAAGTCGCCCGGCAAATCGCCCGGCAAGTCGCCCGAGGCCGACAAGCCCGTAGCGGTGGGCGACGTCATCGCCAGCGCACCGGCGCCCGGCGCCCCGGCCGGCCTGCTCGCCAAGGTCACCGAGGTCGTCGGCCAGACCGACAGCGGCACCGAGGTCAAGACCGCCGCCACCACGCTGGCCTCCGTCCTGGGTGACGACAAGGCCGACGGCAAGGTCCCCGTCGACCCGGCGGCGGTCACCGTCGAGCCCCTGATGAAGGGCGTCACCTTCTCCTGGGCCAAGGGTCAGGGCCTGACGTTCGGCCCCGAGGGCGCGAAGCTGCCCCTGGGCAACCTGCGGCTCGACGTGAACGCCGCCGTCGACACCGCCCCGGGTGCCCCCGCCTCGGCGGGCGCCTCGGTGTCCGGGTTCGTCCAGCTCGCCCCTCAGGTCGAGTTCGCGTACGACGGCAGCCCGGGCGGCTCCCCCGGTCCGCGCGGCGCCTTCCTCGGCATGAGCGGCGACTGGTCCTCGCAGTGGAAGCTCCAGGGGCGCGCCGCCGCAAGCACCGGAGCACCCAAGCGGATCCCCTTCGCCAAGCTGCACAGCTCCCCGGTCATCCAGGTCGGCCCGGTGCCGGTCGTCGTCAACCTGGACCTGACCTGCTACATCCAGGTGGAGGCCGACGGCAGCGTGACCCTCGACGTCCAGCAGGACGTCAAGGGCGACTTCAAGGTCGGCGGCAGCTACGCCGCGGGCAAGGGCTGGACCCCGGTGAGCACCTCGAACGTGCAGAGCACGCCGGTCCGGGCGAGCGTCACCGCCTCCGGGCGGGTCAAGGGGGCGCTCGGCGCCGAAGCCTCCGTCGGCCTCTACGGAGCCGTCGGCGTCACGGCGGACTTCGCCCCGTACCTGCGCGGCGAGGGCGACCTCAAGGCGGCCGCGTCCAGCGACGGCAAGGCCTCCGTCAGCGGCGCCTGGGCGCTGTACGGCGGCTTCGACCTGAGCGGAAACCTCCAGCTCCAGCTGTCCCTGTTCGGCACGCCCGTCTTCGAGCGCCGCATCCCGCTGGGCACCCTCAACCGCGAATGGGCGCTCTCGACGGGCCACACCGCGCGGTAGCCGGCACTCCGCACCACGCGACAGCCTCACCGGACAGCCGCACACAACCGCGGCACACAACCGCGGCACGCGACAGCGGACCGAAGACTGCCCGGGCGCGGATGCGCCCGGGCAGGGGCGTGTCGGAGAAGTCCGCGCAGGGGTCTTCTCCTCCCCCCTACCCATCAGTACATTGACGCCATGTCTAATACGCCGCTCGCGCCCGCCCCCGTGGCGTCGGAACACGTGGACCTGAGGCCCCGGAACGTGTCCTTCGGCTGGGAGGACACCCCGCTGCACTGGCTGCCCGGCGACCCCTTCGCCGGGCACATGATCAATGTGCTGCACCTGCTGCTCCCCGCGGGTGAGCGCTGGTTCGTGCACGTCTACAAGCAGGTGCTCCCGTACATCGAGGACGAGCAACTGCGTACGGACGTGGTCGGCTTCATCGGCCAGGAGGCCATGCACGCCGCCGCGCACGACGACGTGCTCCCCCACCTCAAGCGGCTGGGGCTGGACCCGACCCCGTACACCGCGCAGGTGGACTGGATGTTCGAGAAGCTGCTCGGCGACCGGACCCTGCCGCCGGGCCGGGCACGGCACTGGTGGCTGATGGAGCGGGTCGCGATGATCGCGGCGATCGAGCACTACACGGCGTTCCTGGGCGACTGGGTGCTCAACGCCGACGCCCTGGACCGGCGGGGCGCCGACCCCACCATGCTGGACCTGCTGCGCTGGCACGGGGCGGAGGAGGTCGAGCACCGCTCGGTGGCCTTCGACCTCTTCATGCACGTGGACGGCTCCTACCGCCGCCGGACCCGGACGTGGGCGACCGGATTCGCGGCCCTGGTCTTCCTGTGGCAGCGCGGCATCCGCTTCTTCATGGAGAACGACCCGCACCTGGTGGACGGCAAGGCCTCCTTCGGCCGGTTCTTCCTGGCCGGGCAGCAGGGCGTGCTCCCCTCGACGGGCTCCATGCTGAAGTCCATACCGAAGTACCTCTCCCGTACCTACCACCCCTCGCAGGAGGGCTCGACGGCCCAGGCAGTGGCCTATCTGGCCTCCTCCCCCGGCGCGAACGGCGGGGTGCGGGCATGAGGCGCGCCCTCGCGGTCACGGCGGTGGCGGGTGCGGCCTGGCTCACCCGGCGCACCCTGAACCGCCGCATCGCCGCCTCCCCGCTCTGGCCCCTGCCGGCCCTGGAGACCCCGGTCTCGGGCCACTCCCCGCGCCGCCGGCTGCGCGCGCCGATCGTCTCCCGTACGGAGCCGGCGCAGGGCGTGCTGCTACTGACCCTGGAATCACCGGACCTCCCGGCGTGGACCCCCGGCGCGCACGTGGACGTCACCCTGCCCTCGGGCCTGGTCCGGCAGTACTCCCTGTGCGGCGACCCGGCGGACGCCGGCCGGTACACGATCGCGATCCGCCTGATCGAGGACGGCCGCGGCGGATCGCGCGAGGCGCACGCCCGGCTGGTCGAGGGCGCCGAGCTGGAACTGCGCCCGCCGCGCAACCGCTTCGAGCTGGTCCCGGCGCCGTCGTACGCCTTCGTCGCGGGCGGCATCGGCATCACGCCGATCCTGCCGATGCTCCGGGCCGCCACGGCGGCGGGCGCCGACTGGACCCTGCTGTACGGGGGCCGCTCGCGCGCCTCGATGCCCTTCCTGGCGGAACTCGCGGCGTACGGCGACCGGGTCACGGTCCTGGTGCAGGACGAGGCGGGCCTCCCCGACCTGGCCCCGCTCGCCGGCACCGCGCCGGGCACGCTGGTCTACTGCTGCGGCCCGGACGCCCTGATGCGGGCCGTCACGGCCGCGGTCCCCGACCCCGCGGCGGTGCGCCTGGAGCGTTTCGCGCCGGCGGAAGCGACCGGTCCGGCGCGGGCCTTCACCGTCGAACTGCGCCGCTCGGGCCGGGTCGTCGAGGTCGGGGCGGACGAGAGCACGCTGGCCGCGGTGCGCCGGGAACTGCCCGACACCCCGTACTCCTGCGGACAGGGCTTCTGCGGGACCTGCCAACACCGCGTCCTGGCGGGCGAGGTGGAGCACCGCGACGAGCTTCTCACGGACCAGGAGCGCGCGGACTCGATGCTGCTGTGCGTCTCCCGCGCGAAGGAGGACCGCCTCGTCCTGGACCTGTGAGCGCTCCTCGGTAGGGTGTCCGCATGACAACCGGGGTGCGACGCAGGATGGGTGTCGAGGAGCGGCGGCAGCAGCTGATCGGGGTTGCCCTGGAGCTGTTCAGCCACCGGTCGCCCGACGACGTGTCGATCGACGAGATCGCGGCGGCCGCGGGGATATCCCGGCCGCTCGTCTACCACTACTTTCCCGGCAAGCTGAGCCTGTACGAGGCGGCGCTGCGGCGGGCGGCCGACGAGCTGGCGCTGCGGTTCGTGGAGCCCCGGGAGGGGCCGCTCGGGGCGCGGTTGCTGCGGGTGATGGGGCGGTTCTTCGCCTTCGTCGAGGATCACGGGCCGGGCTTCTCGGCGCTGATGCGGGGCGGTCCGGCGGCCGGCAGCAGCCGGGCCAACGCGATGATCGACGAGGTCCGGCAGGCGGCGTACGAGCAGATCCTCACGCACCTGGGCATCAGCCTGGAGGATCCCCCGGCGCGCCTGGAGCTCGTGGTGCGTTCCTGGGTCTCGCTCGCCGAGTCCACCGCGCTGATCTGGCTGGACGGGCGCAGGATCCCGCGGGCCGAGCTGGAACTGCAGCTGGTGCACGACTTCGCCGCGCTGGCCGCCGTGAGCGCGGCGTACGACGCGGAGATGGCGGGGATCCTCGTACGGATCCTGGCCGACGAACCCGCCGACGGTCCCTTCGGGGTGCTGGTCGGGCGGCTCGGCGCGCTCGTTCCGGGCGGGGCGCCCCAGCCGGGCTGACCGGCCGCCCGACGGCCATGATCACCGCCGGGTTCGGATAACCGATAATGCCCGCGTGATCATTGACGACGGGATCGTGTTCCGGCCGGCCGAGGAGAAGGACGCCGGCACCCTGGTGCAGCTGTACGACCAGGCTGCCCGCTGGATGCGGAAGCACGGGATCGAGCAGTGGAAGCCCGGCGACAAGGACGCCGCGCACTTCCGGTCGAAGATGCGCGAGGGTGAGGTGTGGATCGCGCGCGACGCCGACGGCCGCGTCTGCGGGGCCTACGAGTTGTGGTGGTCCGACGAGGAGGCCTGGGGGATCCAGCCCCCCGTGGCGGGCTACGTGCACCGGCTGATGGTGGCGCGCGAGGTCGCCCCCGCCGGAGCCGGCCGGCGCATGCTCGAACATGCCGAGCGGCGCACGGCCGGGACCGGGCGGGAGCGGGCGCGGCTGGACTGCGTCTCCACCAACCCCCGGCTGCTCGCGTACTACCGTGGCGCGGGCTACCGGGTGGTCGGCGAACTCCCCGACAAGCAGGGGAAGGACGGCAGGACCTACGGGGTGATCCTGCTGGAGAAGCGGCTGGACCGGCTCACCGTCGTGTGAAGACCGAGACGGTGCGGGCCGGGACGGTGAACTCTCCCGTCCGGGCGTCGTACGCGGACTGCCTGACCGTGGCGTCGGAGCCCGATGCCTGGACCGGGTGCAGGCGGTGGGCGGTGCCCGCGAGGGCGGCGACGCGCTGCGCCTGGGCGGTGGGGGTGGCGTTGAAGACCACCACCAGGTCGCCCAGGGTCATCGTGATCACGCCCGGGGTCTCGTCCTTGCCCGAGAGGGGGAAGGCCAGCCGGGACTGGACCGCCTCCGTCGTGGTGAGGGCGAAGTCCGCCTCGGTGGTGCGGATCTTCAGCAGGTCGCGGTAGGCCGCCGAGGTGGCCGTGATGTCCGCGCAGGCGGGGGCCGGTCCGGTCAGCAGCGGCTTCGCGTAGAGCCACTTCGGGCCGTTGTCGGCGGCCGGGGGCAGGCCCCGGCCGAAGCCGTTGCCGTCGCGGCAGTCCCAGTGGATCGCGTTGAACCAGTCCCCGCTGTCGTAGGAGTTGCGGTCCAGGGACTTGGAGCGGAGCAGGTCCGTGCCCGCCTGGGAGAGGGCCGGACCCTGGGAGAGGGTGGCCGTCGCCATGGCCAGGACCTGCATGCGGGCCTGGTCGCGGGGGCTGGTGCCGGCCGGGAGCTTGAAGGTCAGCGCGTCGGCGAGGGTCTCGTTGTCGTGGGCGTCCGCGTAGGCGAGGGCGTCGCCGGGGGCGGCCGCGTAGCCGGCCGGGGAGCCGTTGTAGTCCACCTCGGAGCCCTTGACGCGGCGGCCCGCGGTGTCGGTGAAGGCGTACGAGGCGAGGTTGCCGGAGAGGCCGACCTTGATCAGGTCCTGGGCGTGCAGGAGGCGGGCCTTCTGCTGCTCCGGGGTGCCGTTGGCGGGCGAGGAGTTCGGGGTGGTGAACAGGCCCGACGCGAAGCCCTGCACGCGCGGGTCCTCGTCGAAGGGACCGCCGCCGCGGACCGCGTCGCGCGCCCGGTCGGAGAAGGTGGCGATGCCGGTGCCGGCCATGTTCTTCTGCGTGGCCTGCACGAAGCGGGCGTCGTCGGCGATCTCGCCGAAGTTCCAGCCCTCCCCGTAGAGGACGATCTTCTTGCCGTCCACCCCGTCCTTGGCGGGGGTGAGCTCGTCGAGGGCCTTGCGGACGGCCAGGATGTTGGCCTTCGGGTGGTGGCCCATCAGGTCGAAGCGGAAGCCGTCGACCTTGTACTCCTTCGCCCAGGTGACGATCGAGTCCACGACGAGGCGGCCCATCATGGTGTTCTCGGGAGCGGTGTTGGCGCAGCAGGTGGAGGTGGCGACCGTGCCGTCGGCCAGCAGGCGCTGGTAGTAGCCGGGGACGATCCGGTCGAGGACGGACTTGTCCGACTGCCCGGCGGCGACGGTGTGGTTGTAGACCACGTCCATCACCGTGCGCAACCCGGCCCCGTTCAGCGACTGGACCATCCTGCGGAACTCGACGGTGCGGGCCGTGCCGTTCGGGTCGCTCGCGTAGCTGCCCTCGGGGACGGTGTAGTGCAGCGGGTCGTAGCCCCAGTTGTACGCGTCCTTCGCGGCCGCGGCCGCCACGCACGCCTGCTGCTCCTGCGAGTCCGGCGCGTACACCTTGAGGTCGCAGGCGGGCTCGGTGCGGTCGGCCGGCTTCTCGGGGATGGTGCCGATGTCGAAGGCGGGCAGGAGGTGGACGTACGAGGTGCCGGCGCCGGCCAGGTCGCGCAGGTGCCGCATGCCCGTCGAGGCGGTGTCGGTGAAGGCGAGGTACTGGCCGGGGTGGGCGCTGGTTCGGTCCGCGACCGAGAAGTCGCGGATGTGCAGCTCCTGGATCTGCGCGGAGGTGAAGGGCACGGGCGCGGGCTTGCGCAGGGCCTTCCAGCCGGGCGGGGCCAGCTTGGGGTCGGCCAGGTCCACGGCCAGGCTGTGGGTGGAGTCCGCGGTCAGGGCGGTGGAGTAGGGGTCGGTGACGAGGTTGCGGACCACCTGGCCGGTGCTCGGGGCCCAGACGGTCACGTCGAAGCGGTACGGCTTCCCGGTCCAGGAGCGCTCGCCGCGCACCGACCAGACGCCGGTGGCGTCGTCGCGGCGCATGGCGACGGTGCGGCCGTCGAGTTCGAGGGAGACCTGCCGGGCGGTGGGCGCCCAGACGGAGAGGGTGGGGCGGCCGTCCTTGAAGACCGGGCCCAGGGACGCGGTGGTCGCGTACAGGTCGTCGAGGACGCCGGCGAGCTGGACGCCGGTGGCGGCCAGGACGGCGCCGTTCGCGGCGCGGGCGCTCGCGACGAGCTGGCCGCGCAGGGCCGCGCGGACGCGGTCCCGGTCGCGCGGGTCGACGGTGAACGCGGCGTACGCGGCCAGGTGCGGGAACTTCTGCTTCTGGGCGGCGGTCAGCTCGGTCCTGGACAGCCGCAGCCACTCGGCGGGGCCGGTCAGGGCGCCGTTCTCGGCCTTGACGGCGCCTTCGCGGGAGGCGAGGAGCTGGACGGAGGCGGCGGCCGCGGGGGCGTTCCAGGCGACGGTGTCGCGGTCGATCCAGACCGCGTGGGACTTGGTGAGGTCCAGGGCGGCGGAGGAGCCGGCGGGCTGCGGGAGGAGGTACTTCTCCTTGCCGCCCAGCATCCACACCTCGTGGCCGTTGGCCTTGAGGTCCAGGGACTGGTCGGAGGGGAGGTCCTTCTCGTCGCCCTTGTGGAGGATGTAGCTGAGGCTGGTGGCGCCCGCGGCGAGCGGGACCTCGTAGACCGCGCCGTAGGAGTCGGTGCGGGCGGGGAGCACGGGCTTGGACCAGTCGGTGGGGGTCGCGGCCCCGGTCCAGACGTGCAGGCCCCAGCCGTCGTAGGCGCCGTCGGGGCGCTGGTAGTGCAAGACGGCCTTGGCCTGGTCCTGCGGCGGGTAGGCGGGGCGTTCGGTGCGGGCGGGCTCCTTGCCCTGCTCCAGCCAGATCTCGCCGGTCTTCGTCACGTCGATGGTGCGGTCGGCGGCGACGTCCTTGTTGCCGTCCTTGTCGATCACAAGGTAACCGACGGAGGAGGCACCGGGCTTGAGCCTGACGTACGCGAACGCGCCGTAGGCGTCGCGGCCGGTGAAGTCGTGGCCGGCCGGCCACGGAGTGGCCTCGCCTTCGGCGAGGTCGCCCCAGGCGTAGAGGCGCCAGTTGGTGTAGTCGCCGTCGGGGCGGTTGTAGTGGACGACCGCGTAGTCCCGCTGGGTGGCGGTGGGGACCTCGGCGGGCGGGGCCGCTCCGGCCACGGTCTCGGCGAGGGCGCTCGCGGTGCGGCCGGCGGAGTCGACGACCACGGCCTTGTAGCGCAGGGCGGTGCCGGCCGGGGCGGTGACGTGCTGGGTCACCTTGTAGGGGGCGTGGTCGGCGGAACCGAGGACCTCCCACGTGCCGTTTCCGCTCTGCGCGGCGAAGACGACCCGGTTCAGGCCGCCGCCGGTGACGTCGGCGGAGAGTTCGACGGTGCCGGCGGCGCCGGGGGCCGGGGCCTTCAGGGTCAGGGCGGGCTTGGCCGTGGGGGCCGCGAGCGGGGCCGTGTTCTGGAGGACCACCGAGCCGAAGGCGGGGACGACGACGGTGAGCTTGCCGGCCGCCGAGGCGCGGATCAGCGCGGAGCCGCCGTACAGGGTGCGGTACTGGGCGCCGGCCGGGGCGTCGATCTCCACGGTGCGGGACTCGGCCCCGTTGTTGGCGGCGACCAGGTACTCGGTGCGGCTGCGGGTGTCGGTGCGGGCGAAGGCGTAGACGGAGCCGTCGGCGAGGCGCTCGCTCTGGACGCCGTCGCGCAGGGCCGGGTGGGCCTTGGTCAGCTTCGAGAGAGCACTGATCTCCTTGTAGAGGGGGTGCTCCGGATCGTAAGCATCGCTCGCATGCGTGCGCGCCGTTCCGAGCTGGTCGTCGTCGAGGTAGTCGGCGGTCTGCGAGGCGAAGAGCGGCTGGCGGGCGTCCTTGTCGCCGCCGGCGCCGGTGAAGCCCTGCTCGTCGCCGGAGTAGATCACCGGGTTGCCCCGGGAGAGGAACATCAGCTCGTTGGCGAGCCGGTAGCGGTTCAGGAGCTCCTGCTCGCCCGCGCCCGGCCGGTCCTGCTTCAGGAAGGTGGCGAAGCGGCCCATGTCGTGGTTGCCGAGGAAGGTCACCTGCTCGTAGGCGTTGGCCTTGCCGGAGGTGTACCGGTAGTCGTCGCCCAGGACGGACGCCAGCCGGCCGGCCCCCGCGCCCTGGGAGGCGTACGCGCGGATCGCGTCCTGGAGCGGGAAGTCGAGAGTGGCGTCGAGGCGCCCGCGCGTCACGTACGGGGAGGTGACGGCGGTGTCGGCGGAGTACACCTCGCCGAACATGAAGAAGTCGTCGCGGCCGCGCTTGGCGGCGTACGTGTCGAGGGCGGTCGCCCACTGGCTCCAGAACTCGGTGTTGACGTGCTTGACCGTGTCGATGCGGAAGCCGTCAATACGGAAGTCCTTGACCCACTTCTCATAGATCTTCTCCATCCCGCTGACGACCTCGGGGCGCTCCGTCCACAGGTCGTCGAGGCCGAAGAAGTCGCCCTGGTCGGAGGATTCGCCGGCGAAGGTGGAGTCCCCGCGGTTGTGGTACATCGTGGGGTCGTTGAGCCAGGCGGGGACCTTGAGGTTCTTCTTCGCGTCCGGCACGAAGGGGGTCCTCGGGAAGGACTCGCCGTCCGTCTTCGGGAACTTCGCCTTCCCGTCCGCATAGTCCTTGTCGTCGAACGGCACGCCGTCCTTCGTCAGGTACGGGAACGCCCCCTTCGACAGGTACGAGTAGGACGCCTCGCGGTAGTCGACGACGTCGGCGGTGTGGTTGGTGATGACGTCGAAGAAGACCTTCATCCCCTTCCCGTGCGCCTTGTCGATCAGCCGCTCCAGGTCGGCGTTGGTGCCGAAGTGCGGGTCGACCTGGGTGAAGTCGGTGATCCAGTAGCCGTGGTAGCCAGCGGAGACGTCGGTCCCCTTGCCCTGCACCGGCTGGTTCTTGAAGATCGGCGCCATCCAGATGGCCGTGGTGCCGAGACCCTTGATGTAGTCGAGCCGGTCGGTGAGCCCCTTGAGGTCACCGCCCTGGTAGAAGCCCTTGTCCGTCGGGTCCAGGCCGGTCTCCAGACGGGAGCCGGTCAGGCCGCCCCGGTCGTTGGCGGGGTCGCCGTTCGCGAAGCGGTCCGGGAGCACGAAGTAGAACTGCTCCCGGGTCAGGTCGTGCCGGGCCGGTTCGGCGGCCAGTTTCGCGTCCGAGGGCGGGGCCGGCGGCTTCGCGGCGGCCGCGGCCACCGCGGGGAGGGCAGGCAGGAGCGTCACGGCCAGGGCGGCGGCGAGGACTCCTGCGGCAGGGCGTATCAAGGCGGATCTCCTTGGGTACGGGTCGCGTGTCGCGTGTCTCGTGGATGAGGGCCGCCCGGCCGGGGGTTCCCCCGGACGGAGTCTGGGGGAGGCGGGGAGAAGGTGCCGGGCGGCCCTGTCGGTGGAGCGGCGGCTCAGTTGCGCCAGGTGTCGGTCAGCATGACCTTGCCGCTCGCGGGGACGGTGGCGGTGCGGTTGGCCCCGCCCTCCCAGGTGACGTTGCCGGCGGCGTCCTTGCGGACGTACTTGTACGCGAAGGACGCGCCGGCCGGGAGGGCGACGTCGAGCTTCCAGACGGGGTAGGCCGCCGGGTCGAGCTTGGGGGCGGTGGCCGGGTTCCAGGCGCCGAGCTCGGCGCGGTCGCCGACGACGTGGACGTTCTGGCCGGGGACGGTCGTGGCGTTGACGGCGAAGGAAGCGCCGGAGGTGCCCGACGGCGGCGGGGTCGCACCGCCGGAGCAGGTACGGGCGCCCGTGTGCAGGGCGAGGGCCGTACCCGCGGGGAGGGTGGCGGTGACCTGGCCGGCGGAGTTCACGGTGACCGTGCGGTTGTTCTGCACGTCGCAGTAGTCGCCGGCCGCGAGGGAGGTCTGGAAGGTGCGGGTCAGGGCCGATCCCTCGTGGTTGATCGCCACGTACGCCTTGGAACCGCGGCCGAAGGCGATCTGGTCGCCGCCGTTGTCCCACCAGTTCGTGACGGACTGCCCGCGGGCCGCGTTGCGGAAGGCGACCATGGAGGAGATCTCCCGCCAGGCGTGCTGGCACTTCCAGCCGTCGGCGTAACAGGCGCTGACCGCGCCGCCGTTCGGCGGGCCGGCGTCCTTGTCGGTCCACTCGTAGCCGGAGTGCACGTCCGGAGAGCCGTAGGGCCAGGCCAGCATGAAGACGTTGGCGAGGGTGTAGGCGGAGCCGTCCTTGTAGCTGAGGGTGTCGCCGCCGCGCTCGGTGTCGTGGTTGTCGACGAAGACCCCGGACTGGCCACTGGGCATGTGGCCCCAGGCCTCGCCGAAGTTCTTCAGGTAGGCCAGGTTCTCGTTCTGGAAGACCCGCTTCAGGTCCCGGGCGTAACGGAACTCCTGCACGTCGCCGTTGCCGAGGTATTCGCTCGGCGAGACGGCCTCGCCGGCTCCGTGGATCGCCTCCTGCTTCCAGTAGACGCCGGGGTTCGTCATGCGGGACTTGATGTTGGCGAGGTCGGCGGCGGGCATGTGCTTGGCGGCGTCGATGCGGAAACCGTCCACGCCCAGCGACAGCAGGTCGTTGAGGTAGGCGGCGATCCGGCCCCGCACGTAGTCCTCGCCCGTGTCGAGGTCCGCGAGCTGCACGAGCTCGCAGTTCTGGACGTTGCCCCGGTCCTGGTAGTTCGAGATGGTCGCCCGGCAG